>JACRMW010000002.1 GCA_016219465.1 Candidatus Aenigmatarchaeota archaeon
CTGTATTATCAAAACCTCGTCTCCTGATGAGAATGCAGATGCATCCTGCACTGTTATACTTGTTGTGCTTGTGTTATAATCAGCTGTAATAATGGTGTAATTGTTTACAACAGTGTTTTCTGCTGTTACTGATAATGCGCCATCAGACCCGTCTCCAAATTCAACACTTCCATCCCATGCTAATCTACATACACTCACGTTTTCAGAAACAGTTGTATTAATCAAACTATGATTTGTTTTGATGTACGAATTGTTGCCTGGGGTTGGTGATACAAATACTATATTTGGATCTGATTCGCCTGCAAATACATCTGCATAATTAGATATGCCTATTAATTCCTCTTCGCCAAACACAACTGTTTCCTGTGGCGGTTGCACAAGAGCTTGGTCAGTGATAGTGTATTCAATTGAGACGTTTTTTAATTCTGGTGAATATCTGGGATTGCTTGTGCTAAATTCTGCTTTGTATTGGAAATATCTGTTCTGGGAAATATTCAGGACATTGTTAAAAGAAACATATTCATCCATGTCGCATAAAAAATCATCACAGCTTCTTACCTTAAAAGTTATATTGCCAAATGCCCTGGAATAATGATTTTGAATATCCTGTGTTGAAACATAGCTGTTATAAACAGCTAATTCATCTATCTTTCCCTGGAAATAATTGCCGCTAATGTCTTTTCCAATCAAAATACCTGCTCCTGACAAAGGCGATGCCATGACGCCGCTGCCATCAATTTCACCATTGAGATAAAGCACAACAGAACCACTGTCATACTTGTATGCAACATGATACCAGTTGTTTTCCTGCAAAAACGTATTTCCAGAAACATATTCATCTATATCTGACGCAAATATCTTGCTGTCTACAATCTTCAAAGAAAAGTCACTTCCTATACTAATGAGTGTGCCATTGGTTCCAGTATAATATATCCACATGGCAATTGTTCTCTGATTGCCCAGAGCCATGTCTGTTTCTATATAATCATCAATACCGTCAAACAACAGCGCGCTGCCAAACATGCCCTCTGCAGAAGCGCTCGCTGATGTGCCTGTGTGAAATATACCGTCATTTACCTCTCCACTGCTGTCAATAATCTTATCATTATCAGCGCCATAATCATTCATGTGCATGAGTAGAATATTCTGTGACATATTCAGATTGTTTATAAACCCTGTTTCTGAATTCTTATTGTCAGGCAGCCTACACCCATAACACATGCCGGATATTGGTATAAAAGATGTCCAATTAGCTGTTTCTCCTGCATCATAAATCTGGCTATGATATGTTCCTGCATTATAATTATCCACGAGCTTTATAGAGCCTGCGCTCATATCATAATATGTATAATCATAGACGCCGTTTTCAACAGGCAATGCTGTTACAAATACAACATTGCCTGTTATGCCATTGAGCAGGGTTAATACAGCAAACAGAATTATAATTGCTATAAATATCATTGTGTAATGATAGTATAGTTTATTCTTTCTCAGTATTTTGATCATTTAATCCACCACATAATCTTTCTAAGGCTTGTCTTATACTCTTTTTCCTCACTGACGACAAGTTTTTTTGAGAATAATTTATAGCAGCATGTGTTTGCAGTTGACCATGATATTCCTGCAAGTTTTGCAATCTCATAAGTAGACAATGGTCTCCTTTCTTTCCTGAGAACATCCAGCACTAGCTTTTCTGATTTTCCTGAATCATACATTCTATTGACCTGAGTATATAGAGGTATTTAGATATTGGTATATTTATATTTTGCTATATTGATATCTCAATATACAGATGGTATAATTTGGCGGACACTGTCTAAATTTCTCTAAACTGTGTTTTTATCCATTTCTTGCGTCATTGGCTTATGCATGATGTTATAATAGTTGGTGCTGGGATAGCTGGCTCTGTGCTGGCTGAAAAACTAAAAAAACTGGATGTCTTGGTTATTGAGAAGAGACATGGATTTAAAAAAGATTCTGGTATTGTTGCTACAAAACACATTGGTAAAACAATACCAAAGAAATTTGTACGGCATGAAATCAGCGCAATGTCTCTTGTTTCGCCTTGTGGCAGGACAATTGATATACATACACAAAAGCCTTTTGCGTTTGCTCTTGAAAGAAAAGAATTTGAAAAACATCTAAGAAGCAGGATTAAAAAAACTGTTGTATATGATTGTGTCAAAGAGATAATGTGGGAAGAGGATTTTGTGCAGGTTGTTGGCGAAAAAGACAGATATTATGGAAAGCTTGTTATTGGTTGTGATGGCGCGTGTTCTGCTGTAAGAACAGCTATGCGATTACAGGATGGTATTATTGAAGATAGGAATATGATCTATGGTGTTATTGGGAGCCATAAAATAGAACAAGATAATATTCATGTTTATTTTAATAAATTGTTTTCAAAGGACTTTTTTAGCTGGACAATACCCCAGAACAATGAATATGGACTTATGACAGCCAGCAATCCTCTTGGGGGTTGCAAATGTTTTGGAAGAAAAATGGGATTTGGAAATATTATACATGAACAGCAAAGCTGTGAAACCCGAGACAACCCAACCATTGGTAAAATAATTGATTTGAGAAACAAATCAGCTATTATAACTAAATCACAAAGTGAATTAGCTATAGGTAAATTAACCAAATCATCAGATTTAGCTATTTCCATAACACCAATGACAATTGGAATTAAAAAGAGCTATTCTGACATGGCTTTATTAGTTGGCGAATCTGCTGGACAGGTCAAGCCAATAACAGGTGGTGGCATTGACCTGGCAATTTCCTGCGCCTGCCATGCTGCTAATACAATTAAAAGATCAGCTAAAGAAAATAACACCGGTTCTAATTTTCTACGATCTTATGAACACAGCTGGAAGTCAGAATTTGAAAAAGAGATTGAAAAACAAATGTGGCTGAGAAAAATATATTCAAGATTAAATAATCAGCAGATAGATGAGCTGTTCAAGATTGCAAGGAACACTAAAATTGATGAAATAGATGATTATGTTGGACTCAGCAGTCTTATGAAAAAAATCCCAAAAATGGGGCTTTTTTTATGGGCATTGTGGAATGTCAGAACATTTCTCAAATAATCACTTGTTTCCATTCTCTTGTTTCAAGATCTATGACAACTGGCCTGAATTCTGTCAGTGGAGAACCCGAATTCACCAAAGTGATTGATTTATAATTGCTGACAAAGGGCTTGTGTGTATGTCCATAATGCACAATATCTGGCACAGTGTCCAATAATAGATAGTCGTTTTCAATAGCAGCGTCTCCTAAATGTCTTTTTTTTAGCATTGCTGAGTCAAACTCATGGATCAGCAGGATATTGACGCCATTGATATTAACAATAGAAGGATTGCTTAGCGATATTATGTTATCATTTGTTGTTTTTAGGGCTGTTTGTGGATAGCTGTCTTTTGAATCATGTTCGCCTGGTATGATGAATGTCAGCTTGTCGCAGTGCTTTTCAAATTCACTGATATCCATTATATCACCTGCAACAAATAAATAATTTATATTCTGCTGGTTAAACCATTGAAAAAATCTTTGGATATCTGATTGCGGCATCTCATCAATATGAAGGTCTGATATAAAGCATGCTTTTCCATTTGCCTTTGCAGGCTCTCTGAGCGGAACATCTGGATAAATTATTTTCTTGCCATAGGTTGTTTTTCCAGACGGTATTGCCTGGACAGCAACCACATCATCAAGATCTGCTTTTATGCCTTCATCAAATGTTATCATCCTGCTGCCTGTCTGGTCTTCAATCTCTATCAGCGTCTTTTCGCCTTCCTTGATGTCCTTTATCATGCCTATTATATAGATATCTTCTCTTGATGGTGTTATGTTGCCAATAGAAACATATTTTTTGTCCATTTTTGAGATAATGATGTTTTTGATGTTCTCAAATTTCATGTTCAGGTATGTCATGTCATCTATTATCTTTTTTTCAGTTAGATTTTTCACAATCTCATATCTCTTGATGCCAATTATTTGGTTTTTCAGCAGAACAATGTCCTTGTTTTTTACAAGTATATCTTGCGCTTCTTTGTCAGAAAAGTTTTGCATATGTTCAAGCGCCTCTGATGAGAGCAGCATTCCTTTTGAAAAAAACATTTTAACAAGCTCTTCTTTTTTCATGTTTATCCCAAATCTATAGAAGTGTCAAAGTATTTATTGATGCCAATTGTTATCGTTCGGTTCGCGCCTTAAAATAAATATCTCCTTGCCAAAATCTTCAAAGAATGATCAACTCATTTGTGTTTGAATTTCTTCAAGCTTGGATATACCGAAGTCTTTTCATAATCCCTTGTTGTTAATACGCCACCTTTGTCAAAATATTATCTATCTTTTTCAGCATGTCATCCTCTATGTTAAGCACCACCTCTCTTATCTTGCCATGTCTGCCGCGCGAAGCTGTTCTTGTATTTATAATTCCAATGTTCTCATACTCATTTATAAGGTCACACACCCTTCTTTGGGTTAATGATTTTATTGTGTTTTTTTCACATAGATTATTGTATTGCCTGTATATCTCGCCAGTCAATATCCTTGTGTCCTGCCATCCTTTTGATGCCTTTTTCAATGACATTATACTCTCCAGAACCATTTGAGAATGCCTTGGCTGCGACTTGATTGTTTCCACTATCTTGTCTGTGTTTATTCTATCATTTGCAACATCAAGATGCTCTTCTTTTATCCTTGTTTCTCCAAGACGCTCGGTTATCTCTCCTGCTACTCTTATCAACTCAAGTGCTCTTCTCGCATCACCATGTTCCTGGGCAGCCAATGCAGCGCACTTGTTTATAACACTTTCATCAAGACAATCTTCATCAAAAGCCTCTGCTGTCCTTAGTGTTATAATGTCTTTTAACTGCTGGGCATTGTAAGGCTTGAAAATAATCTCCTCTTCAACCAATGAGCTTTTCACTCTTGGATCAAGCCTATCTGCAAAGGATATGTTGTTTGTTATGCCTATTATTGAAATATTCTGCTCAGAACGGGATATGTTATACAAGAACTCGTCTCCTATTTTATTCACCAGTGCATCTATTTCATCAAATATTATAATAATGTTTTGTCCATCCACACATTCAAAGAATTTTTTATAGAGTATATTTGTTGATATGCCTGTTTCTGGAACAAGCAAACCAAACTCTTTCAAAAGCTGCGACAATATCCTATACTCTGTATCTGATACTTTTTTCATCTTGCAGTTTATATATACTGTTTTGTAGTTTCCATTGGAAATTTTTGACAGTTGTTCTAAAATATATTTTATTGTCACGGTCTTTCCACAGCCTATGCCACCATAGATAAAAAGATTGCTTGGTTTGTATCCTTTTAATATAGGCGCTATGATAGACGAAACGGTTTGTATTTCACTGTCCCTATGTATTATAATATTTGGCAAAAAATTCGTAGAAAGCACCTCTCTGTTCTTGAACAAAGACTGCTTTGATAGGTAATTGCTAAAAATTTCCTGTATTTTATTATCAACTGTTTTATCAGCCATTGTTTCTGATGGAAGTTCAAAGGAAACCAACCCTGTCAAATAAATCACCCTAATCAAAACGAAAGTTTTAAACCGATTTATTGAAAAGCGTTATGAAATAAACGAGAATGTTTTTATAATATCAACAACCCAAACCAATAAACCACACAAACTATCAATTGTTTTAAGTTATATATAAAGATATGTGCTTATGATAAGATATGTTAGAAGTATGCAACGACCCCTTTATTTCTTTTGGAAAATATTGTAGTAGTAGTAATTGTTAACATTGTTATAAGAAATAAAGGTATATTTCCATAAGAAAACATTCCCCATACCAGCTTATTGTTATAAAAACAATAGAGAATTCGAATAAATAAAAGGAAACAAAACATACCCGAAACGTTTTGTTGGACAACCACACACGAAAAGATTTCTTAAAATCCACCCCATTCCATCAGAAATATGGGTATTGTTGCACAATACATATATATAAGGACTGAGGACTTTGAATAACCCCATTATTTACACAATATATTCAAATCCTCAATCAGAATTTTGAATTGTCAGTGGGTTATTCAAAACTCTCGACTTTGAATAACATGCATTTTAGTCAAAGTCCTTATTAAAAACTTTCACAAATTGTAAGGTTATAGCAAAGCTCTCATGTTTTGGTTTATCTTATTCCAAGAGAAATTTATAGCCATATACCCTGAGGCCGTTTGAATGTGTTTGAATTCTTCTAAAAACCACACTTACAGACCTGTCTATCAATGACACACTTTCCACATCTGGAAGATTGGCGCATATTTCACCAACCAATTTTTCACCATTTTCCACAAGAACAACACCCACCACATAAGGCGCTTCAAACCCCTCTGGAGCTGCCCTGATTATAGTATAGGATATTATTCGTCCTTTCAATCCAGTGATATTAGAACCAACTAATCCATATTTTTCTTTCTGCATTCTCCAGTATAATGGGACTGTCATATTTTCACCATCTATCATACAAATCAGATATTTCAATCCCTGTTTCAATTGGCAGTCCTGTTGATACAATAAAACAAGGCACTCCCCTTTCTACTTCAACCCGGTTTATTTCTTTATCATCAACAACTCCTTCATATGAAGCAAATAAACACAAACCACCCACAACACACCCAAAAACATATGTTTTCAGAGTTTCTGATGCGCCTCCTGTTATTTTATCAATATCATTTCTATATTTCTTAATAAACATTTTAGTTATTTTGTGTCTTTCGTTAATACTAAGCGCTTCCCATTCACCTAATGTTAAATTTTCATAACCTGACATATTTTATTTCACCTGCAATCAAGTTCATCCATAAAATCTTCCAAAGTATTATGTCCTATCATTAACATTTTTCTTTTAATTTGTTTTACAACATCCATTATCTGCCGCGTATTAAGGTCATTAAAATATGAAAAATCAATAACACTAACTTCATATGGCGGGGTTTCAATTATCTGAAGACCATGTTTATCCCATTGTAGTTTCTTAGTTCTTGTTTTTATACATCGAGGAACAACACCAGATCTTTCAATATCTCTTTCACTAACTTCTGCAAAACAACCATAAGCACGACTATCTTCATAAAATTTCAAAGTATGGTCAGTGCATGAACGAGGAACCCTCACGATTGTAATTCCAGTATTTGTTTTATAGAAAATTTCTTCCTGGTCTTTCTGGGCATTGGTGTTGCGATTGCTGCTGTCAAAGACAATACCACCACTACCCACTTGTTTAATACTGCTTTCTTCTAGCCACTCAAACTCCTTATCTGGCGTATTCTGATCCAAATACTGAACAACAAAACAAGGCAGTTCAAGCTGTTTTTCAAGAACACCAATCATTTCTTTAATATAATCAACCTGTCTTATACTATCATAAAACCATGCCATACCATGATCTGTAAAAACATATGTACCATGTCCACGATTAGAAAAACACTTATTAACATATTCTCGGTTATCTCTGAAATATTCATCTGCTATTTCTTTTTTACTCTTATCTTGCATATTTTTCCAATCTTCAAATCGCAATGATTCAAAATTTATCATAACATCACCTAACATCCGGTTTGTTCTTGCTCAAGACGTGGATAACTGCTGTGCTGCCTATTCCTCCTATGTTTAAACACAAGCCATTTTGTGGGGTTTTTAATTGGTTTATTGAATCGCCGCGGAGCTGTTTTGCAGCATCCACTATCTGGCGCGCTCCTGTTGCGCCAACAGGATGTCCTATGCTTTTCAAGCCGCCTGTTGTGTTTGTTGGGATTGAACCATTTAAAGCAATTTCATTGTTTTCCACAAACTTTCCTCCCTGGCCTTTTTTGCAAAATCCAAGGTCTTCAAGCGCCACAAGCTCATTTATTGAAAAACAATCATGAACTTCTAGGAAGTTTATATCTTTTTCAGATATTCCCTGTTCTTTTATTTGTTTCATTGCTGATAAGGTTGCCTGGAGTTCTGTCAATGATTTTCTCTGGTGATATATAATATTATCTGTTCCACAGGCAGATGCAGCAATCCAGACAGGATTTTTTATTGCATATTTTTTAACAGCATCTTCTGTCATTAGTATAATTGCCGCGCCGCCATCTGTTATTGGAGAACAGTCCATTAAAGCAAGAGGATCTGCTATCATTGATGATTTTAAGATTGTATCAACAGTAGTCTCGCTGCGAAATTGGGCAAGGGGATTTTGTTTGCCGTTTTTGTGGTTTGTGACAGAGATCATTGCCAATTGCTCTCTGGTTGTTCCAAAATCATGCATGTGTTTTCTTGCCATTAGCGCATATAATCCTGCAAATGTCAGACCAGCCATTGATTCTGATTCAAAATCACCTGCTTCCATCAATATATTCAAGGCTCTGGACGGGTCTACATCTGTCATTTTTTCTACACCTAAAACCATTGAAACATGGCTTTTTCCTGCCTGCATTGTATGCAACGCATGTCTGAATGCAAGAGCAGATGATGCACAGGCGCCTTCACAGCGAACAGCTGGTATGTTTCCTAGACCAAGTGCGCTTGACACCAAAGGACCTAAATGACCCTGGTTTACAAACGACCCTCCGCCCATATTTCCTACAACCAGATTATCTATTATTTTTCTCTCAAATCCAGACATTTGCGTGTTTGCATCATTAAAGCATGAATTTCCAGCATCTATTACAATATCCCTCAACGAATGCTCCCATAACTCGCCAAATTTAGTTTGTCCAACTGCAACCACTGCTATGTTTTTTGTCATAATCAATCCCTATGAATCTTGCCTCTTAGTTTTAGATAGGTTCCGTAGTCAATGTATTTTTTATCATTGTTAATATAATCCCAGGTTTTTTTGCCAATGTTTTGAAGTTCTGTTATTTTATCATTGGCCACGAATGAGAATGCATCACTGCCATCACCACTGCCATAGCTCGTCACTAATATTCTTTCTCCTGGTTTTGCAATATCCAGTATAGCTGTTAATCCTAGTGGCGACGAGCCTGAATAAGTATTTCCTATTTTTGTAACCACAAGCCCTTGTTTTAATTTATTTGCATCTATACCAAGCATCTTTGCAGCCTGCAATGGAAATTTTGCATTTGGCATGTGAAAGACAACATGGTTAAAATCACTTTCTTTTAAGCCAAGTTTTTGCATCAGTGCTTTTGTAGCACTTGTCAAATGCTTGAAATATGCAGGCTCTCCTGTAAACCTTGCTCCATGTGATGGGTATTTTTTTCCTTCAGCTCTCCAGAAACTTGGTGTGTCTGTTGTGAATGAATAAGTCCCTTCTAATTCTGCAACTGGATTTTTAGATACTATAAAGCATGCTGCGCCGCTTGCTGCAGTGTATTCCAAAGCATCACCAGGCCTTCCCTGCGCAGTATCTGAGCCCATTGCCATGCCAGCTTCTATCATGCCTGATTTTACAAAAGCATGAGCCATTTGCAACCCAGCTGTTCCTGCTTTGCATGCAAATTCCAGATCAGCAACCATCATCTGGTTTCCAAAATTACTGCTTATGCCAAGCGCTTCTGCTACTGTTGCTCCTGATGGCTTTACAGCATATGGGTGTGATTCAGAGCCAATAAACAGGCATCCTAATTGTTTTAGATTAAATGTTTTGTCAGTCATTGCTCTAGCAAGCGCGTTTCTGGCTGCTTCAACTGCCATTGTTATAGTATCTTCGTCCCTAGATGCGACTGCTTTTTCTTCAACCCCAAGGCCTTTTATAACAGGAGCCGGATCCCTTTCCCAGACCTTGCAGATCTCTTCCAGTTTTATGCGATGCCTTGGAACATATGCGCCCCATCCTGATATTCCTACTGTTGTCATATTTTCACCAATAGCTGGTTTGCAATGCAAAACAGCCAGATTAATAGCCAAAATTCTTTTCAGAATTCCAGTCATAATATCATATACAGTTAGGGCAAATGTTTTAAAACCTTGTTTTTTAGGAAATCAATTCAATTGACCATCTTTAGAAAGTTTAAGATTAATGGATGATAATGCATTTTTTGCAGCATTTTGTTGAGCCTGTTTTTTGTTATCACCGCTTCCTGTTCCCAGCAGTTTATTGTTTACATATGCGCCGAAAACAAATTCAGATGTGTTTGGATGCAATCCATTTCCACATGAATGTGTGTGTATTTCTTTATATGTAGGATTTATACAGAAATTTTTTAATACAATCTGCTGTAGTGTTGATTTTGGATCTATAGGTCTGTCTTTAGGATTTATCGATTTATAAAACAATTCCCTTTCTAAAAAAGCCCTGCAACTCCCTTTCTAAAAAAGCCCTGCATTCTACAAGACCTTTGTCATAGTGCAATGCGCCTATAAATGATTCAAATATATCTGCATAAAACTTATTTCCAGCATCTCGTTTTATAGCACCTCTCATGTCCAATAATAATTTATCCATATTCAATCTAATTGCTTCTTTTCCAAGAGACTCTGAAGATACTAGAAAGCATTTCTCACGAACAATATGTTTTTCAGAAATATCTGCATATTTTTCAACAAGATAAAGCGTCGCTAAATACCCGATAACAGCATCTCCAACATTTTCCAATACCTGAAAAGTCGGATAATTCTTTCTGTTTTCTGAAATCACATATGTAAATGCACGCACATAGTAGTTAATATCAGTGGGCTGGACACCCAGATAATTATACAGGTCTCTTTTAAATGCTGTCAAATCAGGCATATCAGTATAATTAAGATAAATGTTTTAAACCCTCGTTTTCTTGCTCGCTATTATTAGTTGTGAAAAAACCAATATAAATCACCCAATGACAAGATAGATTATGGTACTGGAAGCAATTCTTAATCCTAAAAGCGCTGAGAACAAGCCATGGACTGTTTTGGTGCTTTCTATGCTGCTTACTGCGCTGGCTATATTTCTTGCAAATATTATATTTCCTTCACAAGCTTCTATATTGTCCATATCTTTTATTGCAATGTTCTTTATACCGTTTTTCCAGAGGCTTTTCAGGTTTGAGGAAGAAAAAGATGAGATTATTGCAAGAAAGCACATGAAGCACGAAAGCATTTTCAAGAGGCACCAAAAAGCGATTTGTGTTTACAGCATGTTCTTTATTGGAATTATAATTGTATATACCCTGGTATTCACCTTTGTTCCAAGCCTTGGAAATGTTTTTTCCCTGCAGGCAGATTGGTTTAAAGGAAATGCAGTGGACAGCGTGTCTGGAAATGCTGTGTCGCCAACAGCATTATTCTCAAAATATTTTTTCAACAATACACAGGTGATGCTGATATTTTTTATATTGTCTGTTATATTTGGCGCAGGCGCTGTGTTTATACTTTCGTGGAATGCAAGCGTGATAGCAGTGTATATGGGCATGGTAGTCAATAAATTCGTGCCGACATTGGGACATTCAACTGCATATATCTATGGAATGACTGTGGGAATATCATCAATAATACTGCATGCCATACCTGAGATTTCTGGATATTTTTTTGCAGGCATAGGAGGAGGAATTCTGTCAATAGCCCTGCTGCGCGAAAAATTCATGTCAAAGGAGTTCAAGGAAGCTGGAAAAGATGTTTTGGTATGGATTGTTCTCGCAGAATTCCTGATAATAATAGGAGCTGCGATAGAGGCTGGATTATAGCTGATTTGTTAATCGGTTGTTGTCAAAGACTCTTAATTCCAACCATTTCTTAGTCTTTGAGACAATCCAACAATTATAGCTCTACCACGAAATAAACAGGGTAATATTTCGTGCTGAGATATACATGGTTGAACAAAGTTCAACCTGTACAGCAAAGACTTCTCAAGTCTTTGCGTACAGAAGGAATTGCAAATTCCTTCTTGTACAGCAGAAGCTTTGCTTCTGCATGTATGCAAACCCACAGATTCATACAAGAAAGAACACAGTTCTTTCTGTACACAAAGATTCTTTGAATCTTTGTTGTATCCAGATTGTTTACTGGGTTTGCTATAAAAAGACAGAAGCATGTTATACATTTCAAATCATTTTCTTGAAGAACAGATATTTTCTCCTCTTGCCAGCCTGATATGGGAGTCTGCCAGTTCATAGGTATTTGCTTCTGCACACAGAAGATTAAGGTCCTGGCACGATGCAGCAGCTGCTATGATTTCTGCCAGCTTCTTTACATTGTCGCCAGGATTTTTTCCAGGGCCATAACACCCTAATATTTCAAGGCATTCTTTTGCAGTGCCAAAGTCTGCTCCGCCTCCTGTTGTTGCAAGTTCTATGCATGGAAACGATGCATTGAAATGAAGATTATTGTTATTTGTTTCCACGCTTGTAAAGCATGATGATGATTCTGTTATTTGTGCAGCATCCTGGCCAGTTGCAATAAACATTGCAGCAATAGTGTTTGCCACGTTTGCATTGAATCCGGATATTGTTCCTGCAAGTGCAGACCCGCGATAGTTTTTATGATAATTCAGTCTTTCAACAGAACCTACACCAACCCCAAAAATATCTTTTATTGTTTTCGCGTCTATTATGATCTCGGTTTCAACGCTTTTGCCGCGGCCGAGCAAGACATTTATATGAGAGGCCTTTTTATCAGAGCACATGTTTGCTGTCAGGCTTATCATTTTCACATCAGGATATTTTTCAATCAATATTCTCAGTGCATTTGCAGAATATTTTGTCGCAGAATTCATTCCCATACTGTCTCCTGTCTGGAATACAAAACGAAGGTGCACCATTCTTCCTTGTTGGAATGGCTGTATGTCCAATAATCTGCTTACTTTTGATTCTGCTTCTGCAGCGATTTTCATTTTGTTGTACAATGTCCCCTTTTCTTTTATTTCCTTTGATATTTTTTTAGCATGAGCAATATCATTGCATTCTATCAAAGGAGCCCTGGCCATATGATCCCTTGTTACAACAACATTTATGCCGCCAGCTGCATTAACTGCTTTTATTCCGCGCTGAAGCCCTGCCACAAGGGCTGCTTCGTTTGTAGCTATAGGAATATAGAATTCACCTTTTGCATATTCGCCGCTTATTTTCAAAGGCCCTGCCAAGGCAAGCGGCGTCACAGCCCCGCCTATCTGCTGTTCTATACCAACGCTCTGTTCTCCTTTTCTTGAAAGCTTTGCTGTTGAGACATAGCTGTTTTTAATCATACTGAGTTTTTTGTCTGTTGATTTCTCAAGCAATTCAAGCCGCCATTCTGCTGCAAGCTTGTTTGCCTTTTCCCAATTGTTGCAGATTTTATGGAGTTCCTGTTCCAAGAGATATGATTTTACTGCATTATTCATAAATGCTTTCTTTAATTTGTCTATTGTCATAGAAAAACTATCAATAGAAAAGTTTAAAAGAAAGCAAAAGTCATTTATAAAATGCACCACATCGCAATTATGAAGAAGTCCTGGCATCTTGTAGAAAAGATCATTTCCAGCGAAAAGACCATTGAATCCCGCTGGTATATGAATAAACACGATCCATGGGGCAAGGCAAAATCAGGCGATATGATTTATTTCAAGAATTCAGGAGAGCCTGTTACAGCAAAGGCACGAGCAACAAACATATTGCAATTTGAAGAGCTTACACCCGACAAGATAAAACACATTTTGAATGAATATCATAAAGAACTTGGAATAGATGATATTGAAGATTTTTATGTATCAGTTAAAAACAAGAAATTGTAATGGAAAGTATATCAATAACAATTGTTAATCTTATTAATGAATAATGAAGATTAAATTCATTCTGAGTGATGAAGATAATTGGATGTACTACGAACGCAGTCATGTTATCATCACAGAAGGCGGACTGAACAAAAACAATCAGTGGGTTGATATGAATTTCTTTCCCTATGAAAAACTAAGAAAGATATGGCAATATAATGTGTTGACAAACCTGAAGAAATATTTTACAAAGTCTTTCAGTAAAATGAAGGATATAGAACAAAAAACACTAAACGATGGATTTGAGGATCGGAAAAAAATTGTAGATAGAATAAAGGAACTGAACGAGCTGATAGACAGACTGTTCAAAGAATATGATAATGGATTCTATGTTTATGCAAAGGATAGAATACATGTTCCACAAAAATTGATACGTTATATCGGCAGATATATCAGGCATCCTGCGATTGCTGAATCAAGAATTGTGGAATATAGTCCAAGAAGCAAAGAGGATAAAGTTGTTTTCTATTATGAAGATGAAAAGAATGGATTGAAAGAAAAGAAATATGTCACGATGACTGTGTTTGAGTTTATCGAAATGCTAATCAAACATGTACCAGACAAGAATTTCAAGATGGTCAGATGGTATGGATTGTATTCAAGAAGAACATGGAAGAGAGTTAAAATGCTAATGGCATTGATGGGAAAGTATAGCATTGAAAGAGAGCAATATTTGAGTAAATTGCTGGGTAAAATTGGCCAGTTATCTGTAAAAAATGCGGAGCAGTGATGGAAAAAACAGGAGATTCGTTCATTGGAGATTGAGGTTAAGAAAATGGATAAAAATATTCAAGGAAAGGTTAGGTTTGATTAGATGTTAATTTGCGCCAACGAAGTTGGCGCTTTTGTTCTATAGTCTTTAATCAAATCACTAAGTGATTTGATTATTGAGAACTTTGATTAACCTGCAATTTATGAAAAGTTCTCAATAAGGACTTTGACTAAAACACATGTTATTCAATCTATTTTAGATCTTCTATTGTCAGGACTGTCATTGATGATGGTGTTTTTGTCTGTTCAGAATAGCCAATAGCTACCAGCACTGATATCTTTTTCTGGATTGCCATGTCAATCAATGACTGGTTGATCTTGTTGTCTAAAACCAGTGCATTTGCCTGCTTAAAATCATTTAGAATTGTGGTAAGTTCGCTAAGCGGCGCTTTTGCCAGGATATTGTTATCCTTGTCAAGAATATAGACTGCTCGTGTTCCTGTCAAGTCTTCTAACAATGATAAGAATGCATTCTTGGTTTCTTCAGTCAGCTCCTTCTTAGGTTCTATATATTTTTCTTTGTGTTCTCTTATTTGCCTAAAATCATTTGCAATTCCTTGTTTAGGAATTTGGTCTATTGAAATTTTTGATCTGATTGCCTTGAAAAGCTCTTTTTTAGAAAGGTCTTCTACCTCAAACCCCTCGTCTGCGCGCGCAACAAAATCAAGTTCTGCTCCGACTTCAAAAAGTTTTCTTAGTATCAGGTCGCCACCCCTGTCGCCATCAAGCAAAGCAGTTGTCATCTTTTGTTTTGTAAGCTCTACTATGACTTCGGGTATTTTTGACCCTTCTATTGCAACGCAGTTTTTGATGCCGTTCTTGAGAAGATTTATCACATCTGCGCGGCCTTCCACTATAAAGATTTCATCAGATTCCATAATTCCTGGACCGCATGACAGTCCTTTGTAATTAGACACTTCAAATGTTCTGACAGATTCCCTTACCATGTCAGACAGTTTTGAAGACTCTGGACCTCCTTCGTCTATCAAAGATTTCATCAGGTCTCTTGCGCGGTCAACAACAAACTTTCTTTTATGAGACCTCACATCATCTACCTTTGTCACTGTTATCTTTGCATCACAAGGACCTACTTTTTCTATTGTTTCAAGCGATGCTGCTATCAGCGATGTTTCGCTCACATCAAGACTTGATGGAATAGTAATCTCTGCTGTTGAGACGCCTTTTATATTTTTTATATGGACTTCTATTCTTCCTATCCTGCCTGTTCTCTGAAGTTCCCTGAGATCAAGATCCTGTCCTATTAGTCCTTCTGTTTGTCCAAACAAAGCGCCTATTACATCAGGTTTTTCAACTATGCCAGTTGCCTCAAGTCTGGCATAAATCATGTATTTTGCAAAATTCTGTGCTAATTTTCCCATACAAATCACCTTTACATCTAATCTAAACCACTTGTGATTTAGTCATAATAGCTGTTTTCTTTCAGAAAACAGTCATGAATACCTAAAATTCTTTCAGGATTTTAGTCAAATTATCAATTAAAATTCTTACAGAATTTTAATTGCAAGAAACAGACCTAGCTACTTTTATAATCTCTCTGTCAAAAACAAAACTAAAGCATCCAATAAATTACAATACCAGTTGAAACTGGTATGCAGTGAATATATAGTATTTGACCAGCTATTTGGAAATAATACGGTCAAATACTATATGCTGAAGACATTGGTGTTGTTCCAGAATGTAATGTCTTCAACTATAAAGCATTGAATCTGTTTCCAACCAATCGCTAATTCCGCAAATCAGTTATGATATCTAATAATCCTATAATATGGTTAGATAAAAACTATTAAAAGGTTATTGTGAGGAGACTAAACAGACTTCATTCTGCTATGGGCGAAGATGCATCTGCAAGGTATTTTTCAAAGTTTTTTGTTATCTCCTTTATTGCCCTTGACGCTTTTTTGTAAATATCTGGCTGAATCTCCTTCATATACCATTCCTGGAACACACCACCAGGCTCATCTCCTATTGGAATTTGCAGCTGGTTCATGGCAAGCGCAGTGATGGATAGCCTCTTTTGTGTTATATCTGCGTGCATCTTGAACATGAAAAAAAGCCTTGAAAATCTGTCAAATTTTCTTATAAGATGAAAATGCAGGTCTGCCTGCTTTCTTGGCCCGTTTGTAGACATGATGTTTTTCGTAACATTTATCTCTCCAAAACTATGCATATAATTCACAAATTCCATTGCCAATTCATACGGATCTTCTATTTCCATAGCATAATGTTTTTCATAGATGTTTTGTTCCTGTTTTTCCATATCTATCAAGAAATATATGATTTTAGATAGATATATATAGCAAACCCACAAAACAATCCTCATTGTTTTGTGGGATGACTATAACTCTGTAATTCGTGAAAGTTCTCAATGATTAGTTATTTTTCTCAACCTCTTCGCACGAAGAGCATATCCATTCTCCATTGACTTCATGGATATCATCTGTGAAGTTTCCGCAGGTTTCACACTGCTCAGTTGGTCCTGTCTTTGACAAAGGTTTCAATGACTTCCTGCCTATTTTCATGCCTTCTATCAGGGTTTCAAAAAGAATAGGCTCTATTCGCGCAATATCAGACGCTGTTATTATTCCGAGAAGTTTGTCAGATTTCATGACAGGAAGCTTTTTTATGCTGTGTTTTTCCATCAACTCTGATGCCTGTTCCAGTGTTTTTTCAGGGTCTATTGTGATGAGCTTTTCAGACATTATCTCGCTTATTTTTTTGCCGACTCCATCAGCAACATGCTTGTATACAATATCCTCTGCTGTTGCAATGCCTTTCACATGTTTTGCTCCTGTCACAATCACAGAGCCGATTCCATTGTCTTTCATAAGAAAGGCAGCTTCTTTGATAGAAGAATCAGCGTCTATTGTAATGACATTAGTTTTCATAACCTCTTTTACAAGAGCTTTTAGTCTCATAATCTTAGCCTCTAACCAAATCCTTCAGATTCTTGGACAGTAATAAGATTATAGCAACCCCAGTAAATAATCCGGACATATAAACTGGGTTTGCTATACTGTCGCCCAGTAAATAATCCGGATTATTTAATGGGATGACTATATTTAGCAGTGGAAACTTAAATAATATACATGGTCAGGTGTTATTCAAAAGGGTACTCTGCTGAACGCGAGATATTGTATAAGTTGTCTGGCATGGGCTGGATGGTTATAAGGGCGCCAAGGTCTGGCAGAATAGGGTTGGCCAGCCCTGATGTTGTTGCTGCAAAAAACGGAAAGATTGTTGTTATAGAATGCAAGTCAAGAGCAGAGGCTTTTACAGTGCCTGTTGAGCAGTTGGCTGAATTGGATGAATGGGTTGAAAAAGCAGGCGCAGTGGCATATATTGGCTGGAAAATATCCAGAAAAGGATGGACATTTCTAAAACTAGACGATGTCAAGCAAAACAAGGGCAATATTGGAAAAAAGTTTGCAGCAGAAAAAGGAATGAACATGGATATTTTTGGTGATGTGAACAATGAAAAAGGAACTGCAAATTAAATGCGACAAGATAAATGAAATTGCAAAGAAGAAAAATCTGGACAGCATAATGTTCTTCAATCATCCAGATAAGATGAGAAACCCAAACTTTCTTTACATGACAAATTCTGACCAGTTTGGTTTGTTTGTGCTTGCCAAGAACGAACCAAAGCTGTTTTCAATGGGATGGAAAACTAGGGAAAGACCAGCTGTAAAAACAAAGCATGTTGAGAGAATAAAAAATCTGCCAAAACTAAAAGCCAGGGCTGGAATAGACAAGAGTTATATTTCCAGTGATATAGAAATCCTGATTAAAAAAACAACAGGAGTGAGGTTTGTTGATATCTCTGATGAGATGGAAAAAATAAGATCAATAAAGTCTGCAAACGAGATAAATACAATAAAAGACAATTGTGCATTGGCAGGTAAAATCTATAAGAAATTTGAGCCCTTGTTCCATGAGCATCATGAGGAGATTGTCGCAAAGGCGAGGATTGAATTAGAAATGGCAAAGCATGGAGTATATCCATCATTTCCAACGCTTGTCGCTGCAAAAGATAATATTATTGATGTCCACCATACTGCAGACAGGACAATAACAGAATATCCTATGCTGGTTGATTTTGGAATAAGAAACCGATTGTATAATACTGATGCAACAAGGACCGTTGGAAGCAGGCATGAGAAAATAATTTTGCAGGCAATTGGTGACGCAGAATCAATGCTAAAACACGGCACAAAGGTTGCTGATATTGACAAGGCTGTTAGAAAACGTCTTGACAGCCTGCAAAAATACTTTACAACATCGCTTGGTCATGGCATTGGATTAGCTGTGCATGAATATCCAAGAATATCTTCTTTAAGCAGGGATGTTTTGCAGGAAGGAATGGTCATAACAATAGAACCAGGCATCTATGTCAAGAGTGGCATTCGTATAGAAAATATGTATCTGATAAAAAGAGATGGTTATGAGCTGTTGACTGGGTTTTAGAAAATTATTGTCTCAAAGATTAGACTCTTTACATGTTTGATAATAGTCATAAAATTCTTTTCCAATTAATAAAATCTTCTGCAGAAGATTTTATTATATTATATGTTTATTCACAAGCTTTGTAAAATCCTCCTCCAGCTTTTGCAGGTCTTCTTTTGTCTTTGATTCTATTGTTATTCTTATAAATGGAGAGGTATTTGACTGCCTTATCAACACCCAGCTATTGTCAAAATTAATCCGAATGCCGTCTATTGCAGATGTCTTTTCAGCGCCAAATTTCTTAAGAACATCTTTCTTAATACTATCCATTATCTTTGCTTTTAGATCATCTGTGCATGGAATGTTTATTCTGTTGAAAAAGAAAGATGGTATTGTTTTAACACTATCAGAGACTTTTTCCTCTAGTATACATGATAGGAAATAGGCCGTGGCAATTGCATCATCAAATGGAACAAGTGATGGTATGCAGCAGTGACCTGATTTTTCTATTCCAAATATACCTTTATGTTCGTTTACACCAAAAATTAAATGAGTGTCTCCTACAGGAACTCTGATTACCTTTTCATTAAACTGTTTTGATATTTCATCAATTACATAAGAACATTCTACATTTGCTATTGCAGGCCCTTTCTTGGTTTTGTATATTTCTTTGAGAAGAATATATGCAAGATGGTCTGCCGACAGTTTTCGGCCTTTATCATCCACCACCGTCAACCGGTCTGCATCACCGTCAAACGCAAGACCAAGATCAGCCTCTTTTTCAATAACAGCATCCCTTAGTAATTTAAGAGAATCCTCATTAGGATCTACTTTTCTATTTGGAAAGTTTCCATCAGGTTTTGAATTCAGTGATGTGACAGAATGTCCGGCTTTTTTCAAAAGGTCTTTTAATACAATATCAGCCACGCCGTTTCCAGCATCTGTCACTATTTTTAATTTTTTCTTTGGCTGGCTCTTGAAAAGCATTAGATTTGTATATTGTTCAACAGGTCTTTTTTCAATTGCTGTTACAGTGCCCTGTCTTTTGCTTGGATTTGTTTCCTGTGAATACAATCGCTTTATCTCCATGTTTTGTTTCTCAAGAAATCCAATTCCTTCTGGAGTGAAGAATTTGATGCCATTCCATTCTTTTGGAAGATGGGATGCTGTTATGTATGCAAGATAACCCTGGCTTTTCCATGCATAAAAACAGGCAACTGTTCTTGGTATCATTCCAAGATCAAATACATTTGTTCCAGCCAACTGGCAGCCTTCTATGAATTTTTCAGAAAGATAAGGGCTTGAAAGCCGCGCATCCCTTGCAACAAATACAGCAGGGTTATAATTCTTGTCATTGCCTGCAAACCGCGCAAAAGCAGAGCCAATTGTTTTTGCAATTCCTTCGTTTATATCTTTTGGATACTCCCCCCTGATGTCATATGCGCGAAATATACTCATCTCCTACACCCCAGTAAATAGCTAATCATCAATCATAGAGAAAATGATTAGTTAGATTACATTAATTGGAAAATCTATTAAAACTAATAGAAATAGCAACTTGGGTATCTATAGCTAAAACCATTTCAGGATTTTAATAGCTAATCTTCTGTTGAATATTTAGTCAAAATGACTAAACCCTGAAAAGATTAGCTATTTTATGCAATTTTTATTGCATTCACAGGACATGCTTCTGCTGCTTCTTTGCATTCTGATTTTTTAAAATCCTTGTCTGTTGCAGCTGCTTTTACAACAGATTTCCCATTTTTCATCTCAAAAACAGCAGGACATATTCCAACACAAAGCCCACATCCTATACATGTATTGTCTACCGTTATTTTCATATTTTTCACCAATAGCTAATTTTTCTTTCAGAGAAATTAACCAAAAATAATTGATTTGCTTTGCAAATCAGTTAGAATACACATCTTTAAATCACTTTAGCAAGCCTGTCAAACTGATTCTTGAAAAGTTTAATGTTTTTTTCCTTTGTATAACCACTGGCCAATCTTTTGGATTCTTTTATAATATCTGTTTTCTCATCTATTGCCAGTCTGTCTATAAATTGCACCATTCTTGCAATGTGCTCTGGGCTGTTGTCAGATAGCAGTAATTTTTTCAATGAGGTTGTGAATATCTCTGTCATTCCAACGTCTTTTGTCAGAATTGGAATAAGGCCTGCATACATTGCTTCAAGCGGCGCAACCCCGAATGGCTCAAAATCAGCAGGATGACAATAATATGTGCAGATCTCCATGTATTTTTTTAGGTTGTTTACACGGCCTTCTATGTGGATATTTTTTGGCAGTTTTTTTGGCAGTTTTTGTTTGCAGTTTCCAACAAGATACAACTGGAAATCAGGCAGATAGTCCATTGCTTTTACAAGCTTTAGATATCCTTTTTCTTCTGCTTCGTTTCCTATAAAAAGAATATTCTTGTTCAGTGTTTTCTTGCTGGGTTTTATGGCATTTGCCATAAATGGCCTTATTACTATTATTGGCTTTTTTTTGTAGCCATTGTCTTTCATGAATTTTTCAATGTCTTTCTTTGAGCGCTCTGACAATGTCATGAATCCATCAACAACATCAAGATAGAGGCTGTAATAAAGTTTTCTGAATATTGACAATTTTTCAAGCCAGAAGCTTGTGTCAACAATCATTGCAATTATCTTGCATTCTTTTGTCTTGGAAATAATTGATTTGCTCTGTTCAGTTGTGCCTATAGCCAAATCACTTATTGATTTTTTGTCAGGCGATTCAGTCATTTTAACCAAATCACTTTGTGATTTAGCTATTTTATACTTTTTTGCAAATGGCAGGCAGTATAATGATTCTATTAGAAGAATGTCAGAGTATGGGATGCTGTTTATGTCAAATCTGCCAAATCCTTTTGGAGTCTTTATACTTGCCTGTGATACTGACAACGCCCATTGCTCCAATGATTTGTGCGGGCTGAATTTTGCGTCTGGGTATAGGAATGTCGTTTTCATTTATAGAGTAATGGAAGAAACACTTAAAAACAGCAACCCTCTCCTAAAAAGAGAAAAGGGGCAGTTATAGCAAACCCAGTATTATTAATACAAGAAAAAACATGTTCTTTCTGCACAAGTGAAGCTGCGCTTCACTATGTATTTACTGGGTTTGCTACATTCAGAAAACAACGTTTTCTGATGTGCCAAAGAACTCTTAGTTCTTTGGGCATATGGAGGCAAACAAAAACATATCCAGATTCTTTTGTTTGACGACTATAAATATATTTTTAATAATCATTAATAAGTTGATAACATGGGAGAAAGAGCATTTGTAACAGGCATAACAGGATTTGTCGGCAGTCATCTGGCCAAGGCGCTCTTGGATAGAGGATATGAGGTGGTTGGCCTTACACGGGATTTTAACAAGAACAAAGGCCTGTATAAACTTGGTATTGATGGCAGGGTTGTTCTGGTAAACGGCGACCTCTGCGACAAGGACTTGCTGAAAAGAATTCTGACACAGTATAATATCAAGAAAGTTTTCCACATGGCAGCCGTGAGCATAGTCAGCGCTGCTCTAAAATCTCCTGCAGAAACATTCAAGACAAACTGTTATGGAACAGCCTGCTTGCTGGAAGCATGCAAAGACATCGGCACTTCATCAGTATTGGTTGCGAGCACTGACAAGGTCTATGGAGAAGGCATGAATAGAAAGGAGAATGAAAGTCTGGATGCAGAAGGCATGTATGAGTGTTCAAAAACAAGTTCAGAAAAAGCAGCAAAGGCTTTTGCACATTGCTATAAAATGCCTATTGTTGTTTCAAGGGCATGCAATATCTATGGAGCATTTGACGTAAATAGCAGAATTGTTCCTAACACAGTCAAAGCGATAATCAATGGCAAAGTGCCGCTGATATTCAAGAACGATGATTCTTTGAGAGAATATATCTATGTTGAGGATGTATGTGATGCGTTAATTCTATTGACAGAGAATATAGAAAAGACAAAAGGAGAGGTGTTTAATATAGGCACTGGTGATGTTGTTGGACAGGAGGAAATGATCAGAAGAATAATAAAAGCATCCGGCAAAAACACAAAGCCGGATTATGTTGACAAGCCTGTTCTTGTCGAGATTCATCAGCAGAGTCTTGACAGCAGCAAGATAAGGAATATGTTTGGCTGGAAGCCAAAACATTCTCTGGATCAGGGATTGAAAAAAACTTGGGATGCTGAATTAGCGCAATAACTGGTTTTTTCAAAACCAGCTAAAATACTAATAGCTAAATCCCTTCAGGATTTAGCTAAAATATGTGATAACATGGCAACATCGCACAGAATAATGGGTTCTTTTTTTGAAAAACTTTTGAAGGAGATTAAAAAAGGGCCTGACATACGTTACAGGTTGTATAGATTGAAATGGAATCTTGCTGGAAAATATCACATAAAGTTTGGATTTCCTATTCACATTGACATTGAATCTAGTTCTTACTGCAACCTAAGGTGCAGGATGTGTCCACAAAGCTTTGCGCCTAAGAGCATTGACAAAGGATATGCTGAGTGGAATATGTTCAAAAAAATAATTGATGAGAGCGCAAAACATGGATTGTGCTCTATTAAGCTAAATTGGAGAGGAGAGCCGCTGCTTCATAAACAATTGCCAGAAATGGTTGCTTATGCAAAGAAACATGGAATCATAGAGGTTATGATAAATACAAACGGCCAGCTAATGACAAAAGACATGAGCAGAAAATTGATAAAAGCAGGCATTGACAAAATTATAATTTCTTTAGATGGGATGAATAGGACAACATATGAACATCTTAGGCAAGGAGCAAATTATGACAAGCTTATTAAGAACATGGATGATTTGCTTGTTTTGAAAAAAGAGCTAGGCGCAAAAAAACCATTTGTAAGGGTGCAGACACTGAGAATGAAGGAGACAAACAAAGAGGTCAATGATTATGTCAGATTCTGGAAACAACGGGTAGATGATGTTGCTGTTAATGAGTATTCAAACAGAGGAGAAGCAGAGAAAAGAGATGTCGGTGACTATACTGTTGTTGGCAGATGCCCATGCCCACAGATATGGCAGAGGATGATGATTGCATGGAATGGGGATGTCATGGTATGCTGTGGTGACTGGTACAAGAAAACACTAATCGGCAATGTCAATAAATCAAGTGTAAAGGAATTGTGGGATAGTAAAAAATGGGAGCATATAAGAGAGATGCACAAGCAAAGAAGGCTTGCAGAAGTCCCTGGCTGTGACAAGTGCCAGCTCCAGGAATCGTATGATCTGAAAAAAGTGAAATAATATGTTTATTGGTGACAAGGAACTTGGAAAAGGCAGGACATTTATTATTGCAGAAGTTGCCCATGCTCATGAAGGAGATGTTTCAAAGATGAAACTGCTTATCAAAGCTGCTGGCGAATCTGGCGCAGATGCTATAAAATTCCAGAAAGTTGTTGCAGATGAGCTTGTTGTTGAAAACGATCCAAGACATGCTAATTTTAAAAAAATGGAATTTTCTGAAACACAATGGAAAGAATTTTTTGATTATGCCAGAAGTCTCGGATTGATTGTATTAGGAGAACCATTTGACGAATCAAGCGCTGATTTTTTTGAAGCCCTTGGAGTAGCTGGGTATAAAATACATTCTACAGATCTATCAAATCCCAGCATGCTTGAAAAGATTGCCAAGAAAGGAACTCCTATATTGCTTGCAACAGGCGGAACAACATTGGATGAAATAGGCAATGCAATAAAGATAATTAAAAAACACCATGGAAAAATAGCCAATTCTGATGAATTGAATAAAATATCAATAGCTAAATCTTCTAATGAAGATTTAGATATAATACTGGTCCATGGTTATCAAAATTTTCCAACACGAGTAGATGATAGTCATCTTGCTATGATAAGATTTTACAAAGAAGAATTTGGATTAATAGTCGGCTATCATGATCATGTTGATGCAGATAGCGCAATAGCATTGATATTGCCTGTTATGGCAATTGGAGCAGGAGCTGTTCTTATTGACAAGCATATAACGTATGACAGGTCTAAGAAAGGAATTGATCATGAATCTTCTCTAAATCCAGACGAGTTTAAGCAGATGGTTTTGCTGATTAGAGAGTGTGAAAAGTCAATTGGAAATATTAGAAAAGAGATGTCTGATGATGAAATTGGCTATAGAAGAAAGTTTAAAAAGAATATTGTTGTTAGAACCAGTATAAGAAAAGGGCAGATTATCAAAACAAACAATATAGCTTTTAAGAGGTCTGAGCCAGGACTAAGTCCAATGGATGCTATAAAAATAGTTGGCAATCGAGCCAAAAGAGACATGGAAAAGGACCATGTTATAAGATTGGAAGATTGTGAATGAGTGATATTTATATGGTTGGTGAAGAAAGAGTTAGGGCAAATGATGAACAGAAAAGAGAAGCTATAGAAATTCTAAAACGACATGGAATAGTGGATTATGATTTAACAGGCATTGAATATGCAAGAGGACGCGAGAGAAATGTTTATTTTGTAAAAAGTGATAAAGGCACATTGGTTGTTAAAACATGGTTAGATGATACTGGAAATTATTTTTTTGATGAATTATCAGGGGCAAGAACTGCGTATATTTTGGGACAGATGGAAAAAATAGGACTTTCTGTTTTTCCAAAGGTTTATGGATTATCAAAAGATGCTGATGAACATGGTAAAGGATATATTATTGTTTCTGAATTAGAAGGCCAATTATATGGCAGTCTTAGAGAGAAAATGACAAAAGAGGAAATTGGACAGGTGATGAATGATCTTGGAACGATTCTTGGAAAAGTTCATAATATGCAATTGAGTTTTCCTCTTGAAAGGGTTGGAGATATTGGAGTTGGTAAAGTAGAAAATCCTGTGGATAGCATGGCAGAAAGAATGAGATATTTGATAGAGAAAAAACTCTCCAATGGTGTTACAGATAGCTATTTATCAGATGAGAATATTAGAGCAGTGAGAGAAATAATTGATGAAACTATAGAAGTCCCATTTTTTAGCAGGAATAATAAAAGACCTAATGTTGTGTTGTATAATCTACATACAAATGCTCTATTAGTTGACAAAAAAGATGGTATTTGGAGAGTTGCAGGTATTCCTGATGTTTCAATGCCACAATCAGCTGTCTATGATCTTGATTTTACACCTCTTCATACAATAACATTCAATAGTCCATATGGAAGAGAACATTCTTATGATGCTTTTTGGACACAATATGTTAGAAGTGGTGGATGGTCTGATCCAATGTCAGAACCAGCTCGTCAGGAAATGTATACAATGATGCATCTATTGTCTGCAATAAAATCATATCATGGTGTAAATGATGGTATAAGGGACGATTGGAGCAGATATTCTGCACATGCTATTAAAATTCTTTTAGATGGAGGAACTCTTGAAGATGCTGAAAACGATAATGGATTTAAGTTGTTTACACAAATACCTGTTATAGCAAACCCAGTAAATAATCCAGACATGTAAGCTGGGTTTGCTACTTGCAGAAAGCAGGGCTTTCTGAAGTGCCAAAGAACTTTTAGTTCTTTGAGCATAAGGAGGGAAGCAAAAGAATGTGGACATTCTTTTGTTGGACGACTATAACAAATAGCTAAAGTTTTTTCAGAACCTTAGTCAAAATATGAATAGATATTCTCTTTCAAAGAATAGTCATATATGTGATGATATGAAAACAATAATATTATTGGCAGCCAGGATGAAATCAACAAGATTGCCTGGAAAACAGCTGGCTATGGTAGAAGATCAGACTATTACAGAGCATTTGATTGACAGGCTTAAACTTTCAAAGCATGAATTAATATTATGCACATCTACGAATTCACAAGATGATCCTCTTATTGAGATTGCAAATAAAAAAGGAATAAAATGGTTCAGGGGAAGCGAGGAAAACATAATTGACAGGTTTCTTAGATGCGCTGAAAGAGAGAAAGCAGATATTGTGGTAAGAACAACCGGAGATAATATATTCACAGACCCGTTTCTTGTTGATAATGCAGTTGAGTTGCATATCAGGAAAAAAGCAGATTATACTATTGTTGACGGTTCTCCTGATCTAAAAGCAGAGGTTATTTCCACAAGCGCCTTGAAAAAACTGGAGCAGATTGCAATAAATCCTGAGAAAAGCGAATATCTTACATTATATTTTAAAGCGCCTGGTTTTTTCAAAACAGAGTCAATGATGGTTGGTCCTGAGCTTAGAAGAGATTATAGATTAACAATAGACGAGCAAGGAGATCTTGATCTTGTAAGAGAGATATTTAAAAAATTATATAAAAAAAGCCAGTATATGAAGAGCGAGGATATAATCAAGTTCTTGGACAGTCATAAGGAATTGCTTGAACTCAACAAGAATGCAATTGTCAGGAATGTTTCGTATAAAGTTATTGAAAAAAATGGCAAAAAGATGATTGAGATAATTGACAAGAGTTGATAATATGGGAATAGAATGTGAATACAATCCTGATTTGGCGCTGAGAAATTTCTCAGAAGTTGAGAACGGAAATAGAGAAGAAGCAGAATGCCTGCCTAATAAAATTGAAGCAGGAAAATGTTATGAGTTCTTAAAAAAGGACAGAGAATTTACTGGTTTCATGGAGAGATTCCACCACTGGAGACAAAAGGCGATCAACAGCTTTCCAAGCCAATTGCAAGCATAGTGATTCTGGAAGCAACACATTTTCTAAAAAATAGAGAAACCTATACAAAATGCAAATATCGTGTTGTTGAAGTATTTGATCCAGATGATAACAGAATTCGTTTCAATGGATTTGCAAAAATAGATCAATCAGAACAAAGGACTTTGAATATGCTTTTTACTCAAAGTCCTTATTATGATCTTTCACAAAATATAGTGGTTTCAAAGTTCTCAATATACTTTTAGATGATTTTCAAGTATAATAAATATAAATCATATTTTGTTGGTAAAATCGTGATTTCATAGGGATTGTTAACTCTACATAACATTTAAATATATCACAAATCCATTAATAGAATCATGTCCATATTTTTATTGAGTGTTGACATGAATGAAGAGAATTTTATTGTGTGCCATAAGTGCAGATATACAAAAACAGCGTATCG
>JACRMW010000025.1 GCA_016219465.1 Candidatus Aenigmatarchaeota archaeon
CACCAATTTATACACCCTTTCAGCCAAGCGTTCTGATGCAGGATAGTCATACAAAGCATTCAATTCTTCAATCCTTTTTTGCAGATGTTCAAAACTTTCATATTCTCCTTCAATCAACGCAACATCAGACATATACTTCTTTTCCAAGTCATCTACACGTCTAACACTAACTTCTCTTTTAGAAAAAGCGCCAAAATATTGCCTTCCATATAGTTGACCATCAACATATCTTTCAGATTCGGGTGTATCTGCTCTTAACTGAACAGGACCCCCCCCTCTTTTTCCAATTCTTTCAATAATTGTCTTGCTAATTCAGGATTGACCATGATGTATCAATAAGAATTAGCATCACTAATCTATAAAAACTCTGCCTAATTGTCTGAATGTCCAATCTCGGCACTTTATTTCTATTCTGTGTTTTCTACGCTAAAACTATATAGATAAGTTTATATATAGATAAGTCCATATATAATGTATATATGGTGATAAGATGACAATGTTAAAAGACAATTGTAGTGGAATGTTTGAAAGTTGTAAGATAAAACACTATCCCAGGCTTGATACTGTTCTTTTTGTTGAGAATACTATTAAGGAATCAGAAGAATCATTGACAAGAACTGGTCTTTATAGAAAGCTTAGTGGCAGGGTCATGTATTCAACAGTAAATATCATATTAGCATATCTGTTTGATTCAGGAAAGATATTATTTGATAAAAACAAGAAAATAGTATGGATATATAATCCTCAGGCAATGGCAGAATTTGCAAAAAGGAAAAGATTGGTGCTGAAACGAATGCGAAAGTTGAATTTTATGACGAGAAAACACAAAAAGCATACTTTGAGCTAAAGTCAGCAGATCCTCAGTTATTCAAATTTTTAGACAGAGCAACTGATGACATCAAAGAAAATCCTGGTGTCGGAAAGCAGATACCCTACAAACAGATTCCAAAATATAGCAATCATATTAGATGTTTGTGATCATAAAAATTATGAACAGCTTTTCAAATACAACTGACTTCTAGAAGCTTAACATTTTATTAATAGACCAGTCTCGGATATGTTTATCACACAAACCCCTTATAAGTTTGTTTGTATAGGCTGCTGTTCTTTAATTTATTTATATCCAGAATGGAACAATTCTTCCATCTGGCTGGGCATAATGCACGCAGCATCGCTTTACGCGCTCTATGTCATAATTATAAAGATCCATGAAATGCATCATTCCAACAAACAATGATCTGTGGTGCAGCATGCCAAGAGCAGAATGGTCCCTCTGTCTTAATATTCCTGTCAATAATTTCAATAGATTCAGTCCTTTTGGCTGCTTGCTGCTGTCTATAAAGCTTCCAACCTTTGTAAGCATCTTTAGCAGCACCAGTTTTTTAAACCTGGCCTGCTTTAATTCTTCTGCTTTTTCATTGAGATATTCCATCAAGCCGCTTACATCAACAAATTTTGGCAAAGCTGCAAGTTTTCCATCATCGCCTATGAAAATATAAGTAGCTGCTCCGCATGCAAAATGCGTGGTTAGCTCATATTTTGGATTGCCTGTGAGCGCTTCTATGAAATGCGTAATAGGCGCAACAGTAGGAACAGGATAAAAATCATCCTTTGTTATCTCACCTCCTGTCTGCTCTTCAAGCCGTGCTATAAGATCTGGTATTGTTATCCTGAATTTCTTGACATCTGCCTTTGTTATTCTTCCTACTAGTGAAACAGGCTGGTAATTGACTCCCCTGACAACATCTATGTTCTTTATTCCAAACCTGAGAATATTTCCAGCATCGTTATCATTGATTGTATTGACAATAGTAGGAACCAATACTATGCCAATCTCTGCTTTTCTGCAATTGTCCAATATTCCTGGCACTTCATAATGATTTTTTGGATTTGTTTTTGGAGTCGTGCCGTCAAATGAAAGATATATAGTTTTGACTCCTGCATCTTTTATTGCCTGTGCAAATCCAAGGTCATTATGCAGCTTATGCGTTCCATTCACATTCAATTGTATATGATCATATCCTTCCTCCTTTGCAATCTTTATTATATCTATTAAATCCTCTCTTAATTCTGGATTTCCTCCTGTGAGCTGGACAGCATTTGCTCCAACAGGTTTTGTATTTTTCATTGATTTCAACATCTGTCTTATCTGGTCAAGAGAAGGCTCATAAACATAACCCATTGCTTTTGCATAGAAAAAACAATAAAAACACCGCAAATCACAGCGGTTTGTCACCACAATATTGCCCAATGCAGTATGTGACTTGTGCATATTGCACAATCCACAATCCATTGGACAAACAGCATTCTTTTTGCCTATTTTTGGATTGCTTATTCCTTTTCCATCATGCGCCCATTTCTCAAATCTCTTATACAGCCCATAATCTCCAAAATAAAGATCAAGAAACTCGCCATGCCTGTCACACTTCTTCTTTATCCAGACTTTTCCATCTTTTTCAAATATATCCGCACCCAAAAGCTTCAGGCACTTTGGGCATAGAGAAGCTGTCTTTTTTATCAAATTGCCTGATGTTGTCTTTCTTTCTTTTGCCATATTTCTCAACAATTACAACTTTTACAAATTACTAAAAGTTCTAATATATGTATTGTCATTGTAATATTTATAGTGAAACCACTAAAGATTCTGGTATGATAATAGTGGTTTCACACACACAGAAAGCAGAGCTTTCTGGTGCACCAAACAACGCATGTTGTTTGTGTGTATAGCTCAGCACGAAATAATATACTATTTATTTCGTGGTAGAGCTATAAATTGCTTTTACATGCAGAAGCATAGCTTCTGCATGTACTGTCGCCCATAAATTCATGATTGATACAAATCAACCTGAATTTATGGGATGACTATATAGGCTATGCAAAAGATTTGCATGCAGATTGGAGAATAAATAACTCTTCTCATCAATATAATATATAGATAGATATGACGACTCCTGAAAAAACAGATGATAAAACAAAGACGAGTTTGGATGCCTCTATCAAAGAAGGTGTTTTTAGTGCAGCATCCTCAAATATGGTCTGGAATTACACAACGCCATTTGCCCTGCATCTTGGAGCAACAACTCAGGAAATTGGATTTCTTGGACTGCTCCAAAGTCTTGGCTCAACTCTTGCGCAGATACCAGGAGCAAGGATCGTAGACAGATGGAGCAGGAAATCAATATGGTATTCTACGTATTTTCTTTCAAGATTCTTGTGGATATTTGCAGCATTGTTGTTGTTCCTGTCTCTCTATCAGATAGTTCTGCTGATGATCCTTGTGTTTTTGATAACATTCTTTAATGGATTGCGGCATCCTGCATGGACCTCGCTCATGGCAGATATTGTGCCCAGTGAACAAAGAGGAGCATATTTTGGAAAGCGCAACATGCTGACAGGAATAGCTGGCTTGGTTGCATTGATGGCCTCTAGTATGATAGTCATATTATTTGGATTCAGTGTACTGTTCGTGCTTTCAGTAATCATAGGCCTTGCTGCTATTTTCTATTTCCAGAAAATATATGAGCCAGAAATCAGAAGAGAATTCCATTTCAAGCATTCATTCAGCATTTCCCCAAAAGAATGGCTTTTCTCTATCAGGACTCATTCAAACTTTGCATGGTTTACATTGTATATTATCATAGTATCTTTTGCAGTTGCAATGGCAGCGCCATTCTATGCAGTGATTATGCTGAAACAACTAGATATCGGATATCTGTGGTATGCTGTTATAATAACAATAGGCGCGCTTGTAACTATAGTATCACAGCCCTACTGGGGAAGAATTGGCGACAGGTATGGCGACAGAACAATAATAGCCATCACTGGCACCATGATATGTTTTATTCCATTTTTCTGGATATTTGCAAACAACGTATGGGCCATATTGTTCATAGAGATATATGACGGATTTGTTTTTGGTGGATGGTCTCTTGTGATATTCAATTTTCTTCTCTCTGTGGTTCCTCCTGAGAAAAAGACAAGCTATATTGCAAACTACGCATTCCTAACAGGCATAGCAACTGTGGCAGGGACGCTTGTTTCCACACTCTTGGTCACGTCTATTGAATCATCCATAATATTTGGAATTAGCGGACTGAGCATCATCCTGTTCATATCATTTGTTCTGAGATTATTCTCATTATTGCTCATGCCAAAAATACATAGTGCATATATCCAGAAAGAAAGCGAGCCTCTTTATCACCTTGCATGGCGACTGATCATAACAGAACCTGCAAAAACAACAACAAAATTCGTAGGCCATGTCTATGACGTAAAATGGCTCTATAGAAGATTGGTTGAATTAAAGAACAGATTTGTATATTATATTCGCGAAAAGACAATCTGGAAATACCGGCTGTTCAGAACGCGATATAAAGCACCAGGATAAAGATAAATTAGCTATTTTCAGAAAGCTTTGCTTTCTGCAAATAGCTAACCCAGCATAATTCTATACCTGAATCTTTACTAGGTTAACTATAATCTTCCAACACTCTTATTTCGTCTGAATTGCAATATGCAACTGCGTTGCCAGTTGCTTTGCAAAACAATGCAGTGAGAACTTTTTCATCCACATCATTGCCTATTCCTTCGCCAGACCCTATCCTAAAGTATTTTCCACCTATTATGATAACAGGTATTGTTCCGCTTGGCGAATAATGTTTGAACGCCTCTAGATCTGTTTTATACGTTTCAATATCAATGACATCTATTTCTATTAGTTTTACATCAAGATAATTGCTTGTGTATACACTATCATTCCATGCGCCAAATTTACTTGTGGCTGCTATGAAATTCGGCTTTTCCCATTGACAGTGCGGACACCACGTCGCTCCAAAAAAATACACCAGAACTTTATTATCCTGTTTGTAAATAATTGCATTCTGTATATCAAGAAAATCCCCAATTGTTTGCACACCTGTTGCTGGCTCAAGCTCTTCAAAAGGACAGCTGACCTGGTTTGGATTGCCTGGATTTATTATACAATTCTGAGGATTGACAGGATCGCACGTGCCATAGAATGCCAGTCCAAACAATGCATATGCAGAATACATCAGGCTTATGAAAAATATGATGACAAATACCCATGACATTCTTGTGAAATTATTATAGAAGAATTTTCCAAGCTTTTCACTGTGCTGCATGATCTTTGCTGTTATCTTTGATTTCATTCTCTGGTCAAATTCAGTATCACATGGCTTCAGCATTGTCATCCTTGCAACGCACCGAAATGCCTCTTTTGCATATGCCCTGTACTTAGTGCTGAATATTCCCAATATGCCAAACACAACAAGAGCTATAATACAAAATACCATTATATCACTTTAAGTTTCCAAAAGAATATTGCGATCAAAGATTAAATAGAATTTAGACTAATCAATATTAGGGTAATGTCATGAATATTGAAAAAATACGCGAAGATTTTCCAGTTCTTTCCCAGAAATTGAAAGCCAAACCTATTATATATATGGATAGTGCATGCATGTCATTGAAGCCAAGGCAGGTAATTGAAACGATGAATGCATATTATTATGAATATTCTGGATGTGCAGGACGAAGCAGCCACAAACTCGGCAAAAAAACTGATGAAGAATATCACAAAGCTCGGGAAATGATTGCAAAATTTATTGGTGCTAAACCAAACGAAACAGTATTTACCCGAAACACAACAGAAGGAATAAACCTTGTTGCTAATTCAATTGGTCTGAAGCCTGGCAATGTTGTATTGACTACAGACAAAGAGCACAATTCTAATTTATTGCCATGGCAGATTCTTGCCAATAAAGGCATAAAGCATTTTGTTTTGGAAAGTAATAATGACAATACATTCAATATTGATGCTTTTCAGCAGATATTGGAAAAACACAGACCGAAACTAGTTTCTGTTGTGCATACATCTAATCTAGATGGTGTGACAAATCCTGTCAAAGACATTGCAAAAATAAGCCATGAATATGATGCTGTCATGATTGTAGATGCTGCGCAGTCTGTTCCGCATAAAAAAATAGATGTAAAACATATTGGCTGTGATTTTCTTGCGTTTTCTGGCCATAAAATGCTTGGTCCCACAGGAACAGGAGCACTTTATGGAAGATACGAACTGCTGGAAAAGATGCATCCATTCCTGGTAGGCGGAGACACTGTCGTGAAGACAACATATATAAACGCGGACTTTGAAAAACCGCCTGAAAAGTTTGAAGCAGGACTGCAGAATTATGCTGGAATGATTGGTATGGCAGCTGCATGCAAATACCTTGACAAGTTAGGATTGGATGATATTGAAAAACACGAGGCTGAATTAAACAGGATAATAACAGACGAAATAAAAGATATTCCTGGACTGAGAATTATTGGGCCTGCTGATGCCAGGCTAAGGGCAGGAATCATATCCTTTACTATAGATAAAATTCCAAGCCATGATATTGCCCTGATGCTGGATGAAATGCAGAATATCATGATAAGGTCTGGTCAGCATTGTGTTCATTCATGGTTTAATGCGAATAATATAGAAGGCAGCGCCAGAGCATCATTATATCTATACAATACAAAAGAAGAAGCGCAAACATTTATAGAGATTTTAAAAAAGATTGCAAAACTGAGATGACATCAAATAATAAATGAATATGTGATATTTTATGAAATTAAACATAAGAACTGTTCCAAACGCATCTGAAAATAAGATTGTCAAAGAAGAAGGCAGGCTTAAGGCCTATCTGAATGCGCCTGCTTTTGACGACAAGGCAAACAAGATGCTTATAGAAGTTTTGGCAGAGCACCTTGGTGTGAGAAAAACAGACATCGCAATTCTATCAGGCCATAAATCCAAAAATAAAGTAATTGAAGTTTCTGAATGATTTCCTGACTTTCTTCAATTCTGACCAAAGAGTCAAATATTTAAATATGTTCATATATTATTTGTTTTACTGGTGTTTGAATGAATTATAAGATAACACAAATTGGAATTGGGTTTCCCTGCAGATCTGAAGATAGATCTGACATTGCTTGCGGCTATGCTGCACTGGATGGTGAAAGAATAGTATATTTTGGCTCTGCAGAAGAACTTGTAAAAGCTCTGGGTATTGATATGGACGATGTAATAGCATGTGATGTTGTGTGTTCTGATAAGAGAGCTCCTATTAAAATCATATACGATCCGAGCATTAAGAATGATGCAAAAATAATATCTAATGGATCAATGCCTTTTGAAGAATATGCAAAAGCAGTTGCTTCAGTTTTTCCTGACACAGAACTGCGCGCAGAGCACATGGGAAGAATAATGGATGAATTGTGCAAAATCTATTAGGCGATGTAATTATTCAAACACAACCCGTGTTCTGGAAAGTTTATTGAACAGCCTCAATTTCTCCTCAGCGAATGCAGAATAACCTACAATGAAATCAATTGGTATCAGAAAAGACTTGCCAAATGCAGATATGGCAGATTGCTCCAGGGTTATCTTCTTTCCGTTCTCATTCACTGTTCTTATTTTCAATGCAGTCTTGCCTATGGACTGTCCATTGTTATGGAACTCAATAAAAGTCCAGTATAAAAAGAATATCAGGCTCTGCGCAGAAAACCACCAGATATCAAACCTTGGCGAAAATCTAAACAGCCATAGAATAACTGCTTCAACTACAAGAATTATGACTGCATCAATCAGCCATGCCCAGAACCTTGCCCACCAATTAGGTATTTTTGCCATGTTATTTTATCACCTATTTATCACCTTTATTATATTTTTTAAGAGGTGAGA
>JACRMW010000026.1 GCA_016219465.1 Candidatus Aenigmatarchaeota archaeon
CAAAGGAGCTCTGTTCCTTGAACAGAGCTCCTTTGCGATCTTCGAAGAAAGTTTCTTTCTTCGAGATTCTGAAATGCAAAGCATTTCAAGAATTTCAAAAAGCTCTGCTTTTTGCAAGCAGCAAACCCACATAATCATGCATGGTGAACTCATAGAGTTCACCTGCACGCAAAGACTTCTCAAGTCTTTGCGTGCAGAAGGAATTGCAATTCCTTCTTGCACAGGTTGAGCATAGCTCAACCATGTGTCCAGAATCTTTTGTGGGTTTGCTATAAGGATTACAATAGACAGAAAAGTATGTCAGCAACATTCCTAAGAAGACTCTTTCAATTTCAGCCTCTTCAACAGCGCAGAATTTGAGACAACAGAGAGCGAACTCATGGCCATTGCAGCAGCTGCTATTATTGGATTGAGCAATCCAAGCGCTGCTATTGGTATTGCAGCTGCATTGTAGCCAAGAGCCCAGAACAAGTTCTGCTTTATCTTCTTCATTGTCGCTTTGCTGAGTTTTATGCTAGTAGCAACATCCATTATATCATCTTTTATCAGCACTATTCCACCTGTTTCTTTTGCAACATCGCTTCCAGAACCTATTGCTATGCCAATGTCAGCCTGCGCAAGCGCAGGCGCGTCATTTATACCATCACCCACCATTGCCACAACCTTGCCCTGTTTCTGGAGATTTTTGATAACATCTGCTTTTTCACCAGGCAATACATTTGCTATTATCTTTTCAATTCCAACTTGTTTTGCAATTGCCTTTGCTGTTCTTTCATTGTCTCCTGTGAGCATTATAGGCTCAATACACAGTCTTCTCAATTCTTCAATTGCTTTTTTAGAATTATCCTTCAAAACATCTGCAACTGCAATAACACCTGCTAGATTTTTATTGACTGCGACAAACATCACTGTTTTGCCGTCATTCTCAAGCCCTGTTGCAATGTCCTCAAATCCAGAAATAATTATTTTATTGTCTTTCATCATCTTCCTGTTTCCTATAATAACTGTCTTTCTATTCACAACTGCTCTTATTCCATGGCCAGGAACTGCCTTGAACTTGCTTGCAGCTGGTATTCTTACCTTCATTGACTCTGCTTTCTTTACAATAGCCTCTCCAAGAGGATGTTCAGAACCTTTTTCAACACTAGCTGCAAATCCAAGCAGTTGTTCTTCAGATATTTTTGTATTATTATAACCAGCCAGTTGTCCTGTTTTTCTATTGCATATTATATTTGTGACAACAGGCTCTCCTTTTGTCAATGTTCCTGTCTTGTCAAGAACAACAACCTGCAGTTTCTCTGCTTTCTCAAGATATTCTCCCCCGCGTATGAGTATGCCTGCTTCTGCTCCTTTTCCAACACCAACCATTAATGCAGCCGGAGTTGCTATTCCAAGAGCGCATGGGCATGATATTATAAGCACTGCTACAAAAGAAAGCAATCCAAATGTAAAATTCCCGAGAACAATCCACCATATTGCAAATGAAATCAGCGCAATAGCAACAACAGCAGGCACAAAATATGCGCTGACCTTGTCAGCCAGTCTTTGAATAGGAGCACTGGAAGCCTGCGCTTCTTCAACCATTTTTACAATCTGCATAAGAGTTGTCTCAGATCCTATCTTTGTTGCCTTGAACCTGATAACGCCATGCTTATTGATTGTTCCTCCTATGACCTCGTCTCCTTTGCTCTTTGCAACAGGTATGCTCTCGCCTGTTATCATAGACTGGTCAACAGAGCTTTCTCCAGCAATCACAACACCATCAACAGGAATCTTTTCCCCAGGCTTTACTATTATTATATCTCCTTTCATGATCTCTTCGGCAAGAATCTCTATTTCTTTGTTATTCCTTATCACACGCGCTGTCTTTGGCCTAAGATCAAGCAATTTTCTGACAGCAGCAGATGTTCTCTTTTTCATATAGTCTTCCATAAATTTTCCAAGCAGCACAAATGCAATGATTACAGCAGAGACCTCAAAATAAACATCCTTTTCCTGCACAGGAAGGATGCCTGGAAGAAATATCACAAACACACTGTAGATATATGCTGTCAGCGTTCCCATTGCAATGAGAAAATCCATGTTAAGACTCTTGTTCTTGAGCGCATTGTAAGCACCTTTATAAAATGTCCATCCTCCTATGAATTGGACAGGCGTTGTTATCAGAAACAGCCACATTCCCCATGTAAAAAAAGGCAGTTCTGGAATAGGAACCCATGTAACAATTGAAACACCAGCAGCAAGCGTGAACATTGCCACAACCCTGAGCAATGCAAGAACCAAGACACCAGAAAGAGCTATTGTAACCTTTCTTTTCATGCTCTTGAGCTCTTCTTCAGGAGATTCAAACTTTCTTACACATTCCTCACTGCAAAAATAATGAATCCGTCCGTCAAATTGTTTTTTTATTGAGCTCTTTTTGTTGACCCGCATGCCGCAGACAGGATCTGTTGCAAACCCTTCTTCATCTGCAGCAGCAAAAAATGCCTTATAGCCTAGTTTATTTATTGTCTCTGACAGCCTTTGCTTGCTAATGGCCTTAGGATCATATTCAATAGATGCCCGGTTGGTCGCATAGCCTACCTTTGCGCTGACAACCCCTTTTTCCTTTATTAATCTTTTCTCAATGTTCTGGCTGCAGCTAACACAGTGCATTCCATGAATATTTATTTCAATCTTTTCTGTTTCAGTCTTTTTCATGATAACCCCTATGTAAATCACGACTGTTCTGAGAATCAGAACAGCTATTTGTATTATGACTATTTCTTGAAAATAAATAGCTATTTAATATTGAGAACTTTGATTAACCTGCAATTTGTAAAAAGACTTCAGGTATTCTGAAGTCTTTTTACACGCTGTACACAAAGACTAAAGGTCTTTGTGTACACCATGTGAAAAGTTCTCAATAAGGACTTTGACCAAAATATATGTTATTCAAAGTCCTCTATTATGCATTTGCGCATTCTTGTCTGCAATTCTTATCCTATAGATCAGAATAACCAATACTATTATGCTTAGCAATCCAAAAAAAGGCCTTATTGGATCAAAATACATGAGCAGGCTAGAGGCTCCGAATATATAGACAAGAAAACTTGTGCAGATTGGGCAGATTACAGCAAACCATCCAGCTCCTGCGCCGCCAATTGCAGCGCATGTGTTTGTTGAAGATGTCTTGTGTTTTGAATATAGATAAATAAAATAACCGAACAGCGCAGGCACTATGAAAAGAAAGGCATAATCAAGAATAGTAGGCACTATCATCCTCTTGTACAATCCTATTGGCAATAACGCTGTTGGAATGCTCAATATTAGGAATATCCCAATAGCAGAGATAGCTCCGTATAAAACACTTTTATTATAAGACTGTTGGCTATTTGTATATTGACTCTTTTCTGAAAGAAAAGAGCTATTATGACTATTCTGCGAAGCAGAATAGCTATTTGTATCATAAGATTTGCGAAGCAAATTACTATTTTTTTCTTGCAAGTTATTGCCAGATGTTTTCTTCTTGGCTGTTTTCTTTGGGATTGTTTTCATAATCACACACTCATTGCAACCCTTGACATGCCTCTTGCTCCCATTGGCATGCCTAGTATAATAATAGCCAGCTTTATCCAGTTGTTCATTTCAATATTATCACTATACCTGTCAAGAGTCCACAACAAAGCAAAGACAAGCAATAATTTTATAGGAAATATTATCCATGCTCCTGTAAAAGAGGTTGCTACGCTCACAATTGGCATCTGTTGATAATATCCAAAGAAAGCCACTCCAATAAAGCTTTGTGAAGCATCCATCATCTGTGAAAACAATGCAAGCGCATTTATATTGCTCATATACTGCGGATAGAATTTATGGAGAGCAAGAAAAACTATTGCCCACAAAGCAAAGAATGCAGGATATATGTACAGCGCAGACCAGTTCTGTATTCCAACAAGAGCCACCAGACCGGCATCCAGCAGAACCAATGCAGTGCCTATTGCAATCATGGTCTTCCAATAAGGTATCTTGAATTTTCTTTGCAGCAATATTGAAAAGGCAAGTGATATCAATGTTATGAAAAAGATTGTCACATAGATGCCGGGCGAGACAAATAGAAATCCTTTGTAAACCTCGGCATCCCTTAGAGCCCTTGTCATGCCCCCGAATATAATAAATGGCACGAGCGAGAGAATAAATATATAATCTATTGCTATCCTAAACCTCTTCAAAATATATTTATAGACAAGATAGATTGCAATCACGAATATTATAGCATAGACAAGCACTCCTAACAATGTATAATAATGCCCCATTGGATTCAGAAAATAATCATCTATAAAGCTCATTTCTAATCACTCTTTATTTTATTGTTAAGGAAAGTATAATATTTCTTTCCTTGACAAGATAAATGACTTTCGAAGAAAGTCATTTTATTCTTTTTTCACAATAGCATGTTTGATAATGTCAATATTGCATGTATGGTTCTTCTTGCACCATTTCTCGCACGCATCTGCCCACTTATTTTCCTTATAAATAAATCCGCATTCTCTGCATAAATAGGATTTTTTCATAGCATCGCCAGCATTTTCATCACATATTATTGAGAACTTTTATGAGTATCTCCGAAAGTGTTATTCAAAGTCCTCTGTTTTATGTCATTCGTATATTTTAATGATCTCTTGAAAAATCTGTCACTGCCTCTAGCTGATATTGAATATCCTCATTAACATCGCCAAAACTTATTAATATCTTGTCATTCTGGTTAAAGGCATAATTTCCAAATCCATTATTTGGGTTTCCATTGACATAAAATTTTAAGGATTTTGATGCGTTATTGCAAAAAACCTGCTTGTCTGATATTGCTATGCAGGTTTCATTGAACCTGCCGCCAATGCTTTCAAAAAATATCCATAATGGAACTCCTTTTGCATGCATATGCAGGACTCCTGACGCATCTTCTTTATTAACATTGTCATCCACATGCATGAAACGGCTTTTCATATAGTATTCTGAATTGGCAAAGTCAGCATATTTTCCATTTACATATACCTTGAAATCAGCATGACTGTGCCCAGATCCAATAACCCCTATTATTGATCCTGTATCCATATCACATTGCATCTGTCCGTCTTCAATGCACATCTCAACTGCCATGCCGCATGAATCGCATTTGCCGTCATTATTTTTATCCATGAATTGCATTGCAATCTGCGAATCAAAATGCATCAAGAGCATATGACCATGCGCACCCTCCTGATTATCCTGCACAGCATTGTCTATGATAAAGATATGATAGCTCATTACTGCTGATAATACAACTGCTGCTATGGCAACTATTGCTAATCCATAGAATAGATATTTTTCTTTTTTCTTCATGCTAATACCACTAATCTATTTCAGGCATTCTGCATATCTGTCAGGATGATGACTCATATGATCTTTCCATGATGCATCTGTATAGCCTGATGGTGTTGCGCAGATATTATCTGTATTCTCAGATGCCAGCGCTTTCTGGTAATCTGAACCATAAAAGAATGTTGCATAAACAACAGCTCCTAGTGCTGCAACAACTGCCAATATCGTGACAGCCAGTATTATTTTCTCGCGTTTATTCATAATCTCACCTCATTTGTATTATAAGATTTGTGAAGCAAATTACTATTATAGTTATTCTGCGAAGCAGAATAGCTATTTTCAAAGTTCTTATAGCAGATTGTAATAATATTGGAACTTTTGGTTGCAATCTGCTATATGGAAAGAACATAATGAAATATTCCAAAATTACTGTTCTTTGCTATTATTTGTTTTTACAACAACTGGATTGGCTATTATTTATAGCTCTACCATGAAATAAACAAGATATTATTCCATGCTGAGCTATATACAAACCCAGTATTATCATACAAGAAAGGACATAGTTCTTTCTGTACACAAAGATTCTTTGAATCTTTGTCGTATCCAGATTATTTACTGGGTTTGCTATAACATCAGGCTGCCCCCAAATTTTGATAACACATATCCACCTATGCTTATTATGACTAAGGATCCTCCAATGATCCAGAATGCAGCAAAATCATTTGGGAAAAAAGGCACTCCTATCAAGACAACTCCTGCATTAAAGATAATCAGCCTGTTTGATATGCTTCCTTTCATAACATAATACAGAACTAAACTTATTGCAAGAAATCCTGCTCCCATGCTCCAGAACAGCAGATTATAGTCCTGCAAAAAACCCAGCGGCATTCCAGATACTACAACCCCAAACATTGAAAGAAATGATATCAATCCAAGACAAGCTATGTGACAGACATTATGCGCGCTTATTATACCAGCAGCTCCTGATGTCGCATTCACAGCTCCAATAATCTTTCCTTCTTTTGATGCTTTTTGACTGCTTTTTGTCTCTTTAGTCTTTTTAATTTTCATAAAAATCACTGAGTCTCTTATTATTGAGGACTTTGAATAACCCCATTATTTACATAGTATATTCAAATCATCAATTAGAGTTTTGAATTGTCAGTGGGTTATTCAAAACTCTCTATTACAATTTATCACAATTTCCTGTCTATGATTTCCTTGAATTTGTAAGATGGCTGGCTGCCAGACAACACCTCTCCATTGATAAAGAAAGTCGGTGTTCCAGTTACGCCAAGTTTCTTTCCTTCATTTGTATTATTCTGGACACGCTCTGTCATTGCGCCGCTGTCAAAACAGGCATCAAAAGCAGTTGTGTTTAGTCCCATGTCCTTTGCAAGGCTTTTCATAAAAGGAATGTTAAGCTTTTTTTGGTTTGTAAAAAGACTGTCGTGATATTCCCAGAATTTATCATTTCCTCCTATATCAGCAGCGCATTCGCTTGCCTCTGCTGCTTTCTGACCAAATTCATGCGATGCCAATGGAAAGTGTTTGTAAACAAACCTGATTTTCCCATCATAGGCATCAAGAACCTCTTTTACAGTCGGCTCCACTGCTTTGCAATATGGGCATTGAAAATCACTAAATTCTACAATCTCAACAGTCGCATTATCAGGCCCTATGATATGAGGAACATATTCTTTTGGAACATACTTTGGAGTTCCTGTCATTAGGAATGCTCCTGCTGCCACGACTGCCAATATTATTATAATTGCAGTTCCAATTCCCAGATAATTCCTGCTCTTTCCTGTGGGTTTGCCGGTTTCTTTATTCTCTGCAGAATGCTTTGCCTGCTTGTGTTGATTCAATGATTCATCATTATCAAATTTTTTTCCGCATTCTTCACAGACTTTCTTCTCCATTGACACCACTTTGCTTCACAGAAATTGTAATTATAGAATTGCAAGCTATTTCTCAAGACAACATTTCAATACATCCTTCATGGTCTTTTTAGCATTGTTTTTCCATTTTCCGACCTTTTTTGTTATATCATCAAGCATTTTTTATCACCGAACTATGTGAGGTGATAAAATTAGAAGAAATCTTATTTCTTCTTCTTTTTAACACCTACTTGTTTTCAACAGACTGCAAAAACCAGAACAAGCTATAGGTGTCAAAAGCATCCTTTACAAGACTATATGCCTGTTCAGGATCTTTGTCTATGTACTTGGTTGAACTTTCCATCAACCGCATTGTTGCAGCCAACAGATGCTTGCTTATGCACCACAACTCTCCTTCTGTGTTTTTCAGCAATTTTTTCATGAGCTTTACTCTCTTTTTCCTCACTGCTACCTGGACCACAAGATATTCTTTTTTCTTTGTCTTCATTGCAGTGAACGCAAGGTGTTCCTCCAAATTTATAAGATTCATCACAGCAATACTGAGATCCTGCATATCTGTCAAATCTGATTCTACAGCCTTGCCGTCTGTCAATTCAGCACTTATCTTAGGGTTTTTTGTTCTATTCTTTTTCATTTACTCACCTATAATAGAAGAAGGAATTCCAATTCCTTCTAATTTTCTCACCTCTTATAAAATAGAGGACTTTGAATAACATGTATTTTAGTCAAAGTCCTTATTGAGAACTTTCATAAGTTATAGGGTTAATCAAAGTTCTCAATATATTAAAGGTGATAAAATATCAAAAACACTGCTATATTGAATACTGCTATGAATGCCAGCACCAACCAGACAGGCTGTAATGGCAGATAATTCTTGTTATTATTTCTCCTTCTGATTATTTGGTGGAATTCATAGGCTCCAAGCGTAATAAATGTTCCAACCAATGTTCCTAAAAACAATTTATCAATTCCAAGCACGTATGATGACATGGCTGAATTGAACAGCCCGCCTATGTAAAAGCCTGCCACTGTCAGTAAAAATGATGCCAATGATATCATATGCGACTGCATTGGAATATATTCTTTTCCTTTGTTTCTCTTGATTAGGAAATTATTCAACCACAATGCAGTTGATATTATAAAAGCACCTATAAGACTGCCGACAATCATGTCATCAACACCATATGTTCTTGCCACTCCAACAGCAGCTCCTGTTGCAGCTGTGCATAATGGACAATGCGCAAACACTGGCTTGATTTGTATGAATAGCGCAATCAGCATTATCGCTGATAATATTAAAAATTTCTTCTTCATAACTCCCATAAAAATCACTTGTCTGTAATCTATACTGAATATAGGACAAATCTAAGCAAATCAGGCACTGCAGCTTCCAGCAATACTCTGAACCCCTCCTGGATAAAAGATTTCTTTCCATCTGTCAATTTCCTGCTGAACCTGCTCCCTGCTATAATCCTGCATCAGCATCCTCTTTGCAATGCCTGACATTGCTACATGATGACCGCATTGGCAGTTGTCGCTTGCCTGCAAAGTTGCGACATCACAGCATGGAAGAAGAATATTTAACCCGACATAATTCTTCATCTGCTCATCTGACAATTTTATCTCAACATCATCCTTTAGCAGCTGATTGTATCCATTCTCATCAAGAGTAATTCCATATGAAAGCATCTCTCCTGACATATTAGCAGGCACACTATTTTCATCAAGCCCACATCCTCCTGATGAAGCAGAACCATGATGAGCCTCCATCATCTCCTCATAAGACGAATATCCCTGGTATTTTGCTTCAGCAGCTACCCTGCCTGTTATTGACATGTATGCAACTAATGCGCCTGTTGAAACCAACAGCACTACAATAATCACAATCGCTGCTATTTTTTTCATCTCCATATAAAACACCATACTATAAATTAAAAATAAAATAAAAAAATATTTCTAGCATCCTCCAACCATTCCAGAACCTGATATTGATGCAGATCCACCTGAAACTCTTGATGGGATTGTGCCATGCATCTCATAGTTCATCTTTTCATTTTCTGTCCAGCCAGTCATATCCATGCTGCCAGATGAACTGCCTGATGTCACCTGTCCAGTGACCTTATTCCCAAGTGATGTTATCTGGAATGCCTGGACAACTACTACTAATAGCACTGCTACTAGTATTATCACAAGCACTGTTTGTTGTTCCATTTTTATCACATCATTATAGACTTTTTGTGATGAAAATTAGAAGAAATTTTATTTCTTCTTCCATTTTTATCACATCATTATAGACTTTTTGTGATGAAAATTAGAAGAAATTTTATTTCTTCTTCCATTTTTATCACATCATATTCTCAATATGATTGTCCATGAGTAAGAATAAAATAAAAAAATCAAATAATAATTAGCACCCGCCTACCATTTCTGAGCCTGTTGAACCACTGTATTGAGTTGATTGAGCTGAACTGCCAGATGGATTGCCTGTGTTCACAAAACCGGTTGACAGTCCTGATACTTTATTGCTCACATCTGAAATCTGGAAAGCCTGTACAGCTACGATTCCCAACACCACTATCACAAGCCCAAATAAAATCCATAGTGTGTTCATGCTATCACCTTTGTTCTATTTTAGCAGCCTCCAACCATTGCGCCGCTGCTGCCGCTGCTGCTTGCCTGATTCTCTATTCCTCTGTACTTGTTAGATGCTAGATTAATGTAGTTTAGTTCTATGCCCTGGCTCTGCAATACCTGCGCTTTCTTTGTAATGACTCCTGGGAAAAACAGTGTTTTCCACTTTCCGAGTTCTTCCAATATCTGATCATCTGTGTATTCTGTTGGATGTTCTGTTATCAGATATTTCGCAAGCCCACGCATTGCATATGAATGCGCGCAACCACATGCAGCACTGCCATCACTGAATATTATTGATTCAACGCCGCAGCAATACTCACATGATATTTTTGAAGCTATTGATATGTATCTATCCAAATCGCTTCCACTCAGGCTTATCTGATTGTCAAGGCTTCCTAACTTCTTTATCGTTGCATCTGCAAGACTTGGATTTGCAACTGAGACATCGTCAAAACTGACTCCAAGTTCACTGCCATATATAGGTGGTATGCCTTTTGGTATCACATCAACACCTGACAATCCTGTGTTGCCTGAACCAGTTGCCTGCCCTGTTATTGCTCCTCCATTGATTTTTGCATTTATTCCAGCAATTGCAAACTGGTTAAAGACCAGAACAGCCAGTGTGACTATCAGCAATCCAGCAATCACTAGGTTTGCTGATATTGATACACTGTCTTTTTTCTGATGTTTGTGTTCTTCTTCCATTTTTATCACATCATTATAATTAATTGTTATAGGAATCAAACAAAATCATATCCAGATTCTATTGTTTGACGACTATATTTGCCTGAAACAGTCTATAACCAATTGTATCAAACCAGTTTCAAGGCTTAATAGTTGTATTTGTTTCAAGATCCCTGTATGCAACATCGCCAAGGGCTTTTATCTCCCTGAACACATACCAGCCATCTGCTTCCACAGTGCCAACCTGAGCCCATGCTTCATTGAGGCTAACGTATGCATTTGCCTGGGAAGACAACAAAAATGTTGGAACCGCTGTAATATTATATTTTTTCAAGAGCTCTTTTCCTTTTGTTGAATCTATGTCATAGATTGTTTCATTTGCAATAAATATTCCAAATCCTGTTTCTAATATTTTCTTTGCTGTACCAATGTCATAACATTCCAGGCAGGATGAATCAGCAAGATTTATCATAACAACCTGTCCGACAATCTGTCCACTTGACAGATTTAAGTATGGTGGATTTATCTCCCTCAATACATAGCTTCTGTCTGATTCAACAGAACCAACCTGGCTCCATGCCTGAACCAGCGCCTCATAAGCAGCCAGATCATCTGAAAATATCAATGCTGGTATTTTTGTTAAGTTATATTCTCTTATCATCTCCTTTGCCTTGGTTTCAGACAGATTCAATATTGTTGTATTAGCTATTGTTATTCCTGCTTCTCTCAACCTGTCCACTACCAATGTTAAGTTTGTGTAATTGTTGTATGAAGGATCTAATATAATAGTAATGCTAACCCTGCCAATTGTCTGGTTATTCAACAGATTAATATATACAGGCTGTAAATCAGTAAACACTACAGTGCCGTCCGGCTGTCTGTCACCGATTCCATCAAGCATACTCTTTACAGTTGATTTGCTTGTCTCGCCACTGATCAAAACAGTTGGAACCCTTTCTATATTATATTTATTTACAAGCACCTGGCCATCAGCTGAATAAACATCAACTGTTTTCATGTCAGTAATCTTTGTATTTGACTGGGTTATCTTTGTTATCACAGAATCCACATCAAAACAATCAACACAATCAGACGATACTAATTTTATTATGTTCAGATTAGCAGGCCGCGCCTCTTCTTCAGAAAATTTTGCTTTTTCTACCAGAGTAGAATTCGCGCTATTCATCATGAACACTCCAACAAGCAAAATAATCAATGTTATTGCCACTAATCCAGTTAACAGTGTATATGACACTGATATTCTAAACTCTCCGGCAGGACTTGTTTTTGAAATATTATTATCCTTGTTCTTATCCTGATCTTTTTCACTTCCATCCTGATTTGATTTCTTTATTGCCATTTTCCGCCAACACCCACAAATAGTGGAATATATAGCAGAAGCTATGCTTCTGCATGTACTGTCACCCACAAAATAATCCTTATTGTTTTGTGGGATGACTATACTTTGCATGAATAATAATTTACATTCCACTAATCAACTACAACTATTGCCATGAAACAGCATATAATAAAATGTATGAAACTAGTTTCATAGAAAAAGGTTGCCTCAAATCTCACAATCCCTGCAATCCTTGTCATCACACCTGCCATGTTTCCACTTATCTGACCATTTTTTTACTCTCTTTACTATATCAACAAGCTCTTTTCCGCTTTCAGTCAGGGAATATTTTGATATTATCTCTGGATTTGCCTCTACTTTTCTTGTGATAAGTCCTTCTTTCTCAAGTTCTTTTAATCTAGCTGAAAGCATTTTTCCTGTTATCTCCGGCATTGCCCTTTTCAATGCAGAATACCTCCTCATCCCATTGATTTTGTAAAGCTCCAGAAGTATGAGCAAGCTCCATTTTTTTCCAATAAAACTCATGGCCTTATATATAGAGCACTTTGTGTGCATGATTTCACCATTTTATTTACTAGCCAATCATTTTTTTGACTTGCTTCCAAGCCTATTATACAGCCAGCCAAACACATAACCTGCGACAAACCAGCAGATAAATCCATAGATCAAACCTACAACGCTTCCAAAGATGCTAACACTGTAGCCTGGATGAAAACTGCCCCAGATTTCCAGAGCAGTCATTCCCATGCCTGTTGACAACGCGATCAGGGTTCCAAAGAAGATTGTTGCAGCTGCTATGATTCCTGCTGCAATTCCCATGTGCTTAGGGTCTAAGCTGGCATATATATTGTGACTCTTTCCTGGAAAGAAAGAGCTATTTTTGTTTCTCTTTGCCATGTTTTCTACCAAGTATACATATTGAAACTGCTGTATTTAAAAGTATCCTAAGGATACTAAGTATATATTGAGAACTTTGATTAACCCTGTAATCTGTGAAAAGTTCTCAATAAGGACTTTGACTAAAATACATGTTATTCAAAGTCCTCTATTTAATACAACACCAACCACGTGATAGCATGAATCTGACAAAAATGCTTTCTGATGAGCACAGGAATATTGTATTAGTGATTGAAGCCATTGAAAACGAATGCAATAAATTAAATAAAAACAAAGATATTGACAGGAGTTTTTTTCCATAATACAATTGGATTTATCAGGGAATATGCTGACAGATTCCATCATACCAAGGAAGAGGATATCTTGTTCAAGGAATTCAACAAATTCTCAGAAAATGCGCATTGCAATCCAGTGGAACAGATGCTCTATGAGCATGATCTTGGAAGGGGTTTTGTTAAAGGAATGGAAACTGCGCTAAAGAATGAAGATAAAGCAGATCTGGTAAAGAATGCGCTGGGTTATGCTCAATTGTTGAAAGAACATATCTATAAAGAAGACAATATTCTTTATCCAATGACAGAAGAAATCCTGTCAGCAAGGATAAAGAATCAGATACAGAAAAAGTTTGACATTATTAATAAGAAAAAAGCTGGTGCGCAGAAACAGCATCTGGCTTTTGTAAAGTCCTTAAGGCTTAACACAAAATAAAATGCCATGTTTTCAATCTTGACGAAATTATACAATTAATAATAAGGTATTTTATTTTGTATTGGTCACTTAGCAGGCGATAATAATGCATAAAAACATCAAGCAAATGATAGAATATCCAAAACAAGGCATAATGAGCAAAACCATATTTAGAGACTGCAGAAAAGACATAAGTCTTTTTTGCATGACAAAAGGCTCTGAGATGTCTCAGCATTCATCTTCAAGAGAAGCAATTATATATGTTCTGGAAGGAAAAGGTGTGTTCAATCTGAGAAACAAGAATATTTCAATGCTGCCAGGCGCGTTAATTCATATGCCCAAAAAAGCGCTGCATTCTATAAAAGCTGAGAAAAATACCTCATTCCTGCTAGTGCTTATGTAACAATTTTAGATCTCAACAGTCAAAGAACTATTTTTTCTTTAGCACAACAATATTGCTCATGCCATGCCTTCTGCGCTCAACAGCTCCCTGCATCTCAAGTTTGTCAAGGATCCTGCTTACTTTCACCTTATTTATGCCTGATTTATCAACAAGCTCTCCCTGCAGCATTGAGCCTCCTTCGCCTATAAGCAGATCATAAACCTTTTTCTGTTCTCCTGCAAACTTTGGCTCTGTAAAAAACTGTTTAGGAATTCTTGGACCTGGCTGCAGCCTTTGTGTCCTTATTATTGGTTTTTGCTTCTTGCCTCTTATATAATATACAACTCCTCCTATGATAAAGAGAACAACTGACAAGCTGCCAAGAGCAAGGAATATAACATTAGCCTGTTCATGCAAACAGGTCTGTCCAATATAGCATGAGCCTGTCTGGTTTTCAAACTCTGTTGCAACCTTTTCAGAATTCGTATTATTGAACACTGCAAAAGCTCCTAGGATAATTGCAATTATCATCAGGAAGATGCCGATCTTTTTATACATAATAAAACAGTATCACAAGAGTTTAAAAACCTTATTATGCTATGGCATTAAAAACTCGGGGCAGTATGCCTATAACTGATCACTACTCAGCGTCTGGTTCTGGCAGATTGTCTGATGCCTGCTTGGTATTCTATTGACAGCGCAGCTCTCTGCTCGCACTGCACCTTGCATAGCACCTTGAACAAACCCGATTTATTTATGCCACAGTGCTATAATTTGCCGCGCCTGATCCAGAGTTTCTACTTTTCTTTATAGCTCAAAAATCAGCACCTCACTGCTCTACAATTTAATATACATTCCTTTCATTATAGCTAACCAAGTTAATAATACCGACTAGAAACTTGGTTAGCTGCATTCAGAAAACAAAGTTTTCTGATGCGCCAAAGAACTTTTATAGCAGATTGCAATAATATTGGAACTTTTGGTTGCAATCTGCTATATGGAAAGAACATAATAAAATATTCCAAAATTACTGTTCTTTACCATTAG
>JACRMW010000027.1 GCA_016219465.1 Candidatus Aenigmatarchaeota archaeon
GCATCCATGATATTTCGTTTTCTACAACATTTTTATCCCTATACATAGGTATAGATGTGATTGTTTTAAAGTTAAATAGCTTTCTATATTTACAGTAGTTGGCAAAGTTGATAAAGCTTTGCTGAAAAATCTATAATTAAAGTCAGATTTAATAGTTTTTATTCTTGAAAAAGAGTCTTTTGAATAAACTTCATACGAATTTTGAATGAAACCATAAACAATTAGAAAAAATCTGAGAAATCAACCTACTTATAGCTAAACAAAACTGATTCACTTTCCGAGTAATGTTTGCTATCCACCAGGATCAAGATAAGAACAAAGTGTGTAAAGCATTACTCCGAACATTTTGGCAGTTATGAATGGCTCTTTTGGTATGAATTTCAGTATAGCCAAACCAACCATAATGTTAGCTAGTATCCAGAGATTGTACAAGCACGCGGAGAACATGAAGTAGAATAATCTCACAACATACCTCTTTGAAGTTGTTCGTGCTTTGAAATCCTGTTTAACTCTGTAAGATGTTTCTATTCCCCAACGTTTTCCGTATTCTTGGAATAGAATTCTTGCATTATCTTCTGTAATCTTAAGATTCGTAGCAAATACTCTTTTGACATTCTCTTGGTCATTTACAATAGCAAGTTTGAATTTTACATGCTGGTATCGTGTATCTCCCATCACATAATCAAGAATTTTAGGAGCATTGTTCTCCTTGATTAACTTTTGAATTGCTTTGTTTTTGACAGCAGGCATGAGCCATTTGACTTTCTGCTGATAAAGAGTGTCAATGCATTTCACAGTGAAGAATCCTCTGTCAACATAGACGTTTCTTATGCTGATTTTACTCTTGGCATAAGTTATCAATTCATCGAGGATTTTGTATTTCTCGTCAAATGCGTGCATTGGCAAGGCCAATAGTGTAAATCTTCTTCCATTCTCGACGATGTTTATTGTGGCAAATCTAAAGCAATGTGTTGTTCCTTTCTGTGGTTTTGTCTCACAAACCATGAAGTCATTCTTATTGCCATAATACAGCCAATCGTGCAAGTCAATAGCTACATCCAATTTCCTCTTTTTGAAGACATTATTTTTCTTTGCTATCTTGAAAATCTCTTCGAATGCTTTTATGAAATTCTTTCTCAATTCTTCTGAGTCAGATTTTCTTATGTGATAAAGTAAGGTATTGGAAGCAGGAGTGTTCTCCTTCATGACAAATCTGAATGTTTGCGAACCATTGTGAGTAAAATCATGGTTCATTGCCACATGCGTTAGTAAATCCAAGAACTTCTTTGTGTCATATTTTCCTGTATAATGTACTTTGAAGTCCAAGAATGGATAAATTGTTTCTTTGATCAATTTGCACAATTTCTTCAATTCTTTGGTCTTTACATTTTCTATGTCTTTGTGGTTAGACTGAAACTTGATCTGCTTGACCAGTTTTGTTGTAGGAGTGAATTTAGCATTACAATCCTTGCATTTGTATCGTGCTTTCTTTCCTTCTTTTGTTACATTATAGCCGAATTTTACAACATTAGAAGAACCGCAGAACCTGCAAGAAAAAGGAAGAGACTCTGTTTTAGCAAACTTGCCGGAGCTGTCTTTAGCAATACTTTTAAATTGCTCCTTCTCATTTATTCTATTGGTAGGGTTTTTCATAGCGAACGACTCTATCAACTGCAGGGTTGGCCTTCGAAACTAGCCCTACAGTTTACATTTACTATTTACATATTATATATGTTATTAGTATAACTAATATTTAAATATATCGGTGGCGAAGTAGATAGGTCAATAGTTAAGTTTATATATCCTTACCATATCTATTATTATTGAGGCTGAGAAAATGGTCAAACCTTTACCAAAGTGGATAATGCAACGCTATTCTGCATTATGGAACAAATTCAATGACAAGGAGTTTAACCACGATGAAGCTTTCAAGACTCTTGACAAAGACAAGATGCTCAGCATTGTCTTATCAGAATTAAGGCAGGCAGGATGGCTGGAAATGAAGCTTAGCCCTGAAGATGCACGCAAAAGAATCTATAAACTTAAAAGTCCGGAGCAGGCTGTTAAGGAAATGGAGAGGGTGGATTGAAATGCTAAGAGATATAGCACGTGCTAAAATAGAATTAATGACTTATGGAATGAATGTTTCTGAAACTGCAAGAAAAACTATAGAGGGTAATGAGAAACGACCATTAACTTTAGCAGACTATGCTTCTACTTCTGGTATTTCAATGGTATTAGAAAAGAATATTTGGGTTAATGCACCAATAAAAGATTATAATCCAAATTTTGTTGGAAAAACACCATACACTCTAGATTTTAGAAATGGAAGATTTTTCGTAAGTTCTAACGGTATAGAATTTGAAGCAAAACCTGTGCCTGTACCTTCTTATCACAATGGCAAAGCACAAAGCGGAGAGCCATATAGAAATCTAGCAATAACTCATACAGATAGAGTTAGGATATCACCCATAGAGGGTTGTGCTATTGCATGTCAGTTTTGCGATTTGCCTTATGAATTTAGATATAGAAAAAAACATGTTACTGATTTAGTAGAATCAATTAGAACTGCTTTATCAGATCCGATACAACCTGCAAAACATGTTCTGATTTCTGGAGGAACACCAAAGCCAGAAGATTATAGATATGAAAATGAAGTCTATCGCGCTGTTGCTTCTGCATTCCCAAAAATAGATGTTGATGTTATGATGGTGCCTATGCCAAACCTACTAGACATCCAAAGGCTAAAAGATACGGGAATACATGGTTTGTCAATAAATCTTGAGCTATATAATCAAGATATTGCTCGAAGGATAATGCATAGCAAATGGAAAGCATCAAGAGAAAGGTATTTGGATTTTATTCAAGAAGCCATTCCTATATTCGGTGAAGGAAATGTTCGTTCTTTGTTAATGGTAGGAATAGAACCATTAGAAGATACACTTAAAGGGGTTGAGGCTTTGGCAGAAAGAGGATGCGACCCAGTGTTAAGCCCATTTAGACCTGATCCTTCAACTCCAATGAGAAATGAAAAGCCTCCAAGAGTTGATTTTCTTGTAGAAGCGTATGAAAAGGCAAAAGAAATTGTTGATAAATATAAGGGAGTAAAATTAGGACCAAGATGTATTCCTTGTATGCATAATACCCTTACTTTTCCTGATAATTCTGGTTCTTATAGATACTCGTGATGAAAATGAAAAACCTAATAACAATAGAGCAACTTAATAGAAAAGAAATAATGGAAATATTAGAATTGGCTAAAAGAATAGAAAATAATCCTCAAAATTTTGAAAAAGAACTTGAAGATAAAAGTTTGGCAACATTATTTTTTCAACCATCAACAAGGACAAGATCTAGCTCTTCTTTAGCTATGCAGAAGCTAGGCGGAAAAGTAATAGACATCTACGAAACAAAACATGAAACTGGAATGCTTGAAGCAGAAAGTTTTGAAGATACAATAAAGGTTATTGGGGATTATGTTGATTTGATCTGTTTAAGACATATCTCAGAAGAAGCCCCATATACAGCCGAGAAAAATACTCAAGCAAAATTAATCAACTGCGGAAATGGAGGAGATCAACATCCGACGCAAACTTTGTTGGACTTATACACTATTTTGAAGGGGTTTGAGAGATTAGACAACCTAAAAATATCAATAATCGGCGGATTGAAAGGTTCACGTTCTGCCCACTCTCTTTTAATTGCTTTATCATTTTTTGAAAATAATAGAGTTAAGCTTATTTCCCCAAAATCTTTAGAAATGCCCAAGAAATATATTCAACAAACCAAAAATAGATTAAAGATTATTGAAAAAGAGAATTTTGATATTACAGATCAAGATGTTATTTATATGGCTGGATTGTCTGCAAAAGACTCTGATAAAAATATGAGGGAAAAATATCAAATTACTTTAGAAAAAATAAAATCAATAAAAAACAACACCCTTATTCTTAATCCTCTTCCAAGAATTGACGAGATTAGTAAGGAAGTTGATAAACTTCAAAATGCTAAATATTTTCAGCAAAGCAAAAACGGACTTTTTGTTCGCATGGCCGTTTTTCTGAAATTGTTAAAGGATCAAAGTCCCCAGTAAAGCTCAAAGTTCTTAGAAATCAAAATTTCAGTTTCTTTAATTATTTTTTCTTTAACTTCTTCGTAACTACTACTACTAATGATTATGTAACCGGCATTTCCATCGGCTAAAAGATATTTTGCGGGGTAAAAAATAGCTCTATATTCAGAACCTATATTGGAGAAAGGCAAAGTAGGTTCTCCAATTTTAAAACAATTCACTATTCTCGTGTTCGAGAAATAGGGCTTTACTTTTGAATGAGCCCATATAAAACTTGCTTGAAAATCTTCATAATTAAAGTTAGTCACTTTTTCTCCTAAAGCAAGTTTCAGTTCAATTTCCGGGATACTCAATTTTTTTGACATTAGAATATTGCATAAATAACCGCCTTGCCTGCGAGGGTTGAGATCAACACAATAAATTTGATCATTAGTATCAATTATAAAATCCAAGCCAAATAAGCCACGAAAACCTAACTTCGAAAGATAATTCCCTACTTTCTTTGTTATTTGAATTATGATTTCTTTTTCTTTATTGGTTACTTTTGATGGATATATATTTCCGAGATATTGGTTTCCTCTTAAAATTTGATCTGAAATGCAGATTATTCTCGTGTCATTTGCGTCACATATTATGGCATTTATATTTGGAGATAATTTAATGTTTGTAATTAAATCAGCAACTAAAAAAGAGTTTGATTTGTTTAGCTCTCTTAATTTAGAAAAGAATATATCTAAATCGTTTTCTGTATAAATTGTGCCACTTTCATGCCCACCAGACGTGTAAGATGCAGAAATATAAAAAGGATATTTCTCGTTTTCTTTAATTTCCTGTATAGAGTTATAAATTCTTGTTTTATTTCTCGGGAGGTCTAGTTTTTCAAAAAGTTTTATATGCTCTACCTTGTTATCAAATTGTGTGGAAATTTTAGGGTTTGGACCTAAAACAATTATCCTCTTATCTTTCAAATCCAAGCAAGAACTTGTAAACCCCAAAATAAAAATCCTCCCTTGCTTTTTTAGAAGTTTATCCATCAAGTTCTGGATAATCTCAGATTTTGAAAACTCTTCATTGAGGTCTTCGTAATCCTCAAGGTAAATAACATTGTTTTTTTGTAATTTTTGCTCAATATCTTTCAGTTTTTTATTAATTACTATATAGTTTTCTTTCTTGAAAATATCATTCTGCTTCGCAGACAAAATCCAGATGGGTCTAAACTTTTTATTAAATTTTTTCTCAAGTTCTTTTACCCATATATCAACCGTATATTCAAACCTATCAACCAAAAAAGTGAAGAAATACTCAAAATTATCGGATAGTATGCTCTCATCAATCTTTTTCTCTAATATATATTCCATAATTAATCTTGAATGTGGGTTAATTTATAAATTAACCTAATCCCTAAAATCTAGTTGATGGCACTGTCAACTTTGCCAACTACTGTTATAGTCCAGCATCCCTCCTCAAAACATCTGCCTTGTCAGTTTTCTCCCATGTAAAGTCAGGGTCATTTCTGCCAAAGTGGCCATAGCTTGCTGTTTTTCTGTATATAGGCCTTAGCAGATTCAGAGAATCTATAATGCCTTTTGGAGTCATCTTAAAATGTTTTCTGACAAGTTCTGATATTTTTTCTTCTGGTATCTTTGCTGTACCAAATGTTTCTACATAAACAGAAACTGGTTCTGCAACTCCAATCGCATAAGCTAACTGCACCTCACATGCGTCAGCAAGTCCAGCTGCAACAACATTTTTTGCAACATATCTTGCCATGTATGCAGCACTTCTGTCTACTTTTGATGGATCTTTGCCAGAATTATGGCAAACAAACCCGTTTGCTGTGAATGTATGGGCTCCTGGAACAGTTATATCAAATACAGATGCTATGGATTGCTCTATTTGTTTAGGTTTTGTATAATAATGATTCATGATAAATAGCATGCGTAAATATTCAAAATCCCTGTCACCTTCAAAGAATTTAGCATAAGCATCTAAGAATTCTTTTAGCTTTTCATATGTAAGCTTCTTTGTGGCTTTTCCTTTTGCGCTTCTGGCCAATCGTCCTATTTTGCATGCGTCTCTTTGTTTCTCTTTAGAAGGCAGTCTATTCCAGAGTCTTCTTATCCTTTCTCTCTGATTAGGAACTGATAAAAGATCTCTTTTATCAGAAAGATTTATTGAATTCAATATCTCTTGTTTTCTGCTCAGTCCAAATCCTATTTTTTCTTTGAATAATTTAATGCTTTCAGAGCCTTTTATGCGAAGGTGATACAACGGTCTCTTTGATATGATCTCTCTTCCACGTATTTCAGTGATCTTTCCAGTTATATCAACTATTTGTATAGATGATATAATGCCAAAACTAAGCAATAACTGCTGTGTCTCTTTTATAAGGTCGTGGGAAGTGGATGAAAGTTTAATATCTAATGATCTATTGTTTCTTCCTGTTGTTCTCGTAGTGCCATCTGTGTCAAAAAGACCCCTTAAAAACAAAGCTGCAACACTGTGCGGAGAACTAAATACAGCCTTTGGCACGTGTTTTTCCCAAGATCGTTGCTTGTCAAGCCCTAAATATTTGAGATATTCTCTAAGTTCAATTCCACCAAAAAATGCCCAATATCCAAATATTTTTCCTTCTTTTGTAAATAGTTTTTTATACAGAGATTGAACATTTTCGTTTTGCTCCTCTTCGCATACACAAATTGCAATGCCTCCATCCATCATACAGTTTCCATCACCAATGAGCAAACCCAAAAGATATGCATAATCTTCTGTTAGATGTGATGGAAAACTAAATGTGTTTTTCCTATATGTTCCTTGTTTATGGCTAAATGAAAACCCTGTTGCATCAAACCCAGCACCAAAAAGCCTGTTCTTCTTTTGAATAGCAATCCAGTCTGTTGATTTTAACTGATCAAGCCTTCTCCATACATAATTGCCGTTTTCATCCACTGCCCTTATATTCTGATTTTTAGTTCCTTCTAATTCATGCCCATTTTCTGTAACAACCTTAATTGTTTCCATTTCTCCATTATAAAACCATTCGCCTGCTTTTGTAGGTGAAATATCTGTTTTAACAATAATCTCATCGCCAACATGCTCTTTAAGACCCTCTAAAGAAACAAGCCCTTTATCAGTATTTACCAAAGCATTGCCAGTTATACAAAATGCGCCGCCTCCGTGTGGTGAATAACCGCCATATGTGTCTACGATAATCTTTCTTCCTGTCAATCCAGAATCTCCAGGCGGCCCGCCAATCACAAATTTTCCAGTTGGGTTTATGTGGTAGATTGTTTTGTCATCAAGCCATTTTCCACAGATAGGCTTTATTACTTTCTCAATTACAGTTTTTCTGATTTCATCATATTCTACATCAGGCGCATGCTGTGTTGAAATAACAACAGTCTGTACCCTCTTTGGTTTGCCATTAACATATTCAACAGTAACCTGCGACTTTCCATCAGGCCTCAGCCATTTTATCTCTCCTTTTTTCCTGGCTTCTGCCAATCGCATTGTAAGCTGTTGTGCTAGATTTATTGGCAATGGCATCAGTTCAGGTGTCTCGTTGCATGCATAACCGAACATTAAACCTTGATCCCCGGCACCCTGTTCTTTGTGCAGTCCTTCTCCTTCTGTAACTCCTTGTGATATATCAGGGCTCTGTCCATGCATTGCAACCAATACCGCACACTGATCTGCATCAAAACCATATTCAGGCTTGTCATAGCCAATGTCTCTTACAACCCTTCTAACTACGTCCTGCACATCAACATCTGCCCGCGTAGTGACCTCTCCTGCCACAACAACAAGTCCTGTTGTTGTCAGTGTCTCAACAGCCACTCTTGATTTATTGTCCTGTTTGAACATTTCATCAAGAATAGCATCACTCACCTGATCACAAAGCTTGTCCGGGTGACCTTCAGTCACACTTTCGCTTGTAAATAAGAAGTTTCCTTTTTTCATACATTACCACATGTGTTTATGTTATAGCAAACCCACAAAAGATTCCGGACATGATTATGTGGGTTTGCATATAGCTCAGCATGAAATAATATCTTGTTTGTTTCATGGTAGAGCTATAACTGATTCATGAAATGAATCAGTTATTGGTATTATTCTGCATATATCTTTAAATTGATGCTGGTTACTATTTGTATATCTTATGTATATTTGCATAACTATATGCATATACTACTAAATCAAGAGAATTTAGCTAATTTGAAAAGCAAATCAACTATTATGACTAAAATCCTGAAAGGATTTTAGCTATTGGTGCAGACATTATGATTGAGAAACTCAGAAAGATCAGGCAGGAAAAACATCTGTCGCAGACGCAACTGGCAAGATTATCCGGAGTAAGCCAGTCATTGATAGCCAGGATAGAACAGGGCAGAGTAGATCCTAGCTATAGCAAAGCAATGAAAATCCTTGCTGCTCTGGAAAGCAAATCAAAGGCATATATAAAAGACATCATGAACAGGCATATAACAACAATAGACTACAATGAAGAAATAGAAAAAGCTATATCAATAATGAAAAGAAAAAACATCTCTCAATTGCCTGTAACACAAAAAGAAAAGATTATAGGAGCTGTATCAGAATCAGCAATAGCAATGAAAAAGCGCGGACATTTAGTAAAAGACATCATAGAGCCATCCCTGCCATCTCTTGACATAAATGCATCAATAGAAGTTGTGCGCGACCTGCTAAAGCACTCGCAGGCAGTCATAATAACCCAGCAAGGAAAACCTGTCGGCATAATAACAAAGACTGATTTGTTGAGATTGGTTTAGATAATCATTTATCATATTTTTCCTTTATTCTTTCTGCAATAGCATTGCAGACAAAGCATTTTTGTCTATGATCTGCTAGGCATTCAGTTTCTATTGATTCCATTTCTTTACCAGAATATAATTTTTCCGCGAGTTCCCGAACATATCTACAATCCTTCAAATGGTTTATCGTCTTATCAATAACCAGTTCAGTCATGCCGCTTATAATTCTATCATATTTTTCTTGTGATAGTGCTCCTACTTTACGCGCAGCTTCAAGATCATTCAAAATTATCCACATATTATCTTTTTTAGCTCCCATACTATCATCATATTATTATTTCTCTGCCAAATCTTTTATAAGTCAATAATAGAACCCATATCAGTCCCGTCCAACAAATATACCCTGCCATTTATCATTTTCTTTGCAATCGGACCAAGCAATTCATCTATATTGACAATCATATGGCCAGAAAGCGGATTAAATGCAGGAATTATTATCAATTCTTTATCATAACAAAATGACTTTCTTCGAAAATCATTTATCTTGTCAAGGAAAGAAATATTATACTTTCCTTTACAACAAGAAACTGCTTTAGCAGTTTTACTATTGATATTATACATGCCGCGCACCCAGCAGGGAAGAACATATGTTGCGCCAGACCTGTCTCTCAGCATGATGGCAGGCTGATTGTGCGCCATGACAACTATCTTAATCTTCTTGGAAGGCTTTATCTTTCTATGCCCATGTGTAATAAAATATTCGCCGATAACAAAGCTCTTTCTGACTTTAATTTTATTATCATGAGAAACTGCTTTAGCAATTTTATTATAATTATTCTGTAAATCAGAATAGTTGTTTGCTAATTTTACAAGCTTCTCAATATTGCCATCATGATTGCCTTTGACTATGATTATTTTTCTGAATATTTTTGACAGCTCTGCCAAAAATAAAGGAATCTCCCTTTCCTCTTGCCATGATATGCCCTGTGGTTTGTGTTTCACGTCCCCAATTAATATCAGATTGGCTGCCTTGGTCTTTTTCTTCAGTGTTTTTATTCTAGAAACAAAGCTGCTAACCTGACTTTGCATTGTAATGCCTTTTCTTCTCAATTCGCTTGTAATTCCAAGATGCAGATCGCCGATCAACAAGTATCTTGCTTTCTTGACATCAATAAACATAGCTGGCTCATTTGTTATGAACATGATATTTAGAAACAACCAAGATTCTTATAATGAATTATAGCAAACCCAGTAAATAATCTGGACATGCAAACTGGGTTTGCTACTTGCAGAAAGCAGAGCTTTCTGAAATGCCAAAGAACTTTTTTAGTTCTTTGAGCATGAGGAGGGAAATAAAACATATCCAGAATGTTTTTCATGGTCGAACGCAATTCGACCTGAAAATCTAAGTTAGCTATGCTAACTATAAATTTGTTGGACGACTATATAACATTTGAGTGTCTTAGAAATGGTTCGTATATATCTTTTGGGAATAAAACAGGAAATACCTTGCATAGATACTGCCTTTTTCTAAACTCTTCGTGGGTTGCCTCAGAAACCATCTCTCTTGCAAACACTTCTGTTTGTGTATATATTTGAATCTCTGTTGATCCTCTCACATATTCAGATATTGTATTCTCCCCCACAATTCTTTTGGTTAATATAGGAATACGTAAAATAAATTTTGTTACGCCATATTTTGAACTTGACTCCTCGCACATCGTCTTTTTTCTTTTCAGAGAAGTAAGCCCCTCAAGCAACAGAGGAGGTCGTGTTTCTTTTCCAACATAAGCTATAATCCGGTCCCTAGCCTCATCATCCTTCACAATAATCTCTGATCCAAAACAATCTGTTATATTATCTGGAAAAACGCAATTTCTATACAATTTAATAAGAATAGAATTGTCTTCTTTTACACGCCAACGAAATGGCGCATTTTTTGTAGAATATACATAAACGCCTGCTTTGGTCATCCACTTAGTGCACAAAAATTCATATTTCACTTTCTCAGATCCTATCGTCTCCAACTCCCCAAATCCTAATAAATTACAAAGACTTTTTACAATTTCATCTGAATAAATTCTAGAATATGAAACCGGAAAGGATTGATCAATCATCGCCATTCTATAACCAAATTCAAATGCTCGCATTGCAGAATAGGCCTTTTCAATTAAGAGCGGATTCAACGAACTTCCAACAGAACCAGTTTTTTTATCTATATAAGCATCTTGTACAAACTCAAATACATCAAAAGGACTCTCTACAAGTTCTCTTGCAAAAAAATTTATTAAACTACGATCCAGATATTTATAGCAAACCCACAAAAGATTCTGGATATGATTATGTGGGTTTGCTATACATGGTGAAGCGAAGCTTCACCTGTACAGCAGAAGCTATGCTTCTGCATGTACTGTCGCCCATAAAACAATCCTGATTGTTTTATGGGATGACTATATATGTAAGGCTATTAATTGCATCAATACCCCTATTCATTGCTTGCCTAAAACTCTCATTGATATATTCGTCAGACTGATCAGGATATTGCCCAAATCTAATGGAATTTATTGGATATGTTCTATCATAAGTTTCCATGGCGCGTCTTGTAGTAGGCGCCCCAAATAAGTGAGTCCTGGACCTAACAATGGAAAGGTTTTCCATGCCATCTTCACGTGTTCTTCATCCTGATGTGAATACAAACTTTCAAGGATCTTGCTAGACATAGAGAAAAATTAACACAAATCTTTTTAAACGTAATCTCGCCACTTTCAAAGACTAAATCTGTTTCTTCCCAAAACACAAAAACCCAGTGTGCATTATGCCAGACGGCACTGGATGCGTAAATCCATGCTCACTATACCATTCGCGCGCAATATTCTCAATTATATTTATGTTCTTCAGGCTGTTTTCTGCCATGACATCCTTGACAGCAACAGACTGCTCTATATGAGGACTATAAACAGCAAACCACCCTCCTGGCGCAAGATTCTTATGCAGTTTTCCAACAGCCTTTTCACAATCCTTCATATCAAGTGTAATAAGATCGTATTTTCCTTTGACATCTATTGCAAGAACATCCTTGTTGACAATCCTTAGATTTGAAATGCCGTATTTTCTTATCTGTTGCTGCGCATTTTTTGCAAAATCCTCTCTCTTTTCATAGCTTAAGACCTTTCCAGGATTAACTATATTTGCAAGAAACATAGAAAGCCATCCAGAACCAGTTCCAGCATCAAGCACACGCCATCCAGAACAAACGCCAGTATATGCCACAATCATGCCAGCATCCTTTGGAATAACTGCCTGTGGAAGTCTTTTTGTTTTTTTCAATATATCAAGTATATTTTCTCTCTTCATAAATTATAAGTGCTTTATAGAAATATAAGCAAAATACAATGACTAAATCTTCAGCAGAAGATTTAGCTATTGGTGATAATAATGTCTTTCAAGCTCCTTGATGATAGAATTAAAAAATTGATTAAGGAAAAAGGATTTCTAGACCCGTCTCCTGCTCAAAAACTAGCTATAGAACCTATAATTAAAGAAAGAAATATACTATTGATAAGTTCAACCGGACTTGGAAAAACAGAGGCATGCCTCCTTCCATTATTCCATAAACTACTCAATGAAAAGAATTCTCCAATATCAGTGCTTTACATAACCCCACTGAAATCTCTTAATCGCGACCTAGAAGAAAGAATGATGTGGTGGTGTAAAAAGATTGGACTGACAATATCTGTTCGACATGGAGACACTTCGCGAATAGAGAGAGTTGCTCAAAAGGAAATGCCGCCAAATATTTTAGTTACAACACCTGAGTCACTAGGAGCTTTGCTAGTTGGCAAGAAAATGCGCGAACATCTAAAAAATGTAAAATGTGTTGTTATTGACGAGATCCATGAGATAGTCGGGAGTAAGAGAGGAATACAGCTGTCATTGCTATTAGAAAGGCTTGCTATGATAACTGAGAACAAATTTCAAAGAATTGGCCTGTCTGCAACAGTTGGCTCGCCTGAATTAGTTGCAAATTTTCTACAGGGATCTGGTGAAAAAGTCAATGTCATCAGAGCAGAAGGAGATAAAAAATATTCTATAAAAGTTGAAAATCCTATTCCAACTGCAAAAGACATGATAAACGCAGACCAGTTATTCATTGGAACAAGAACCTATGCTCGGCTCAAGAGAATAGAAGAGATAATGAAAAGCCAAAAATCTGTGCTTGTATTTACAAACACACGAGAAACAGCAGAAGTAATATCATCTCGGTTGCATACAATTGACAAAGAGCTCAAACAGTCTGTCCACCATGGCTCTCTTTCAAAGGAAAAAAGGATAAGCTCTGAAAAAGGATTCAAAAAAGAGGAATTGAAAGCATTGGTGGCAACATCATCACTGGAACTAGGAATAGATATTGGTTCAATTGACATGGTTGTTCAATACCTTTCCTCAAGACAAGTCACTCGTCTTATCCAAAGAATAGGAAGAGCTGGCCATAAACTCGGTGAAACCAGCAATGGAATACTGCTCTCAGGAGAAGAAGATTTGTTTGAATCAGCCGCAATTGCACAGGCACTGATGAAAAGAAAGTTAGAACAGATAAAAATCCACGATCTTGCGCTTGATGTTCTAACATCGCAAATAATAGGGATCTTGTTTGATGAATATGAAATAACAGAGGATCGCCTTTATAAAATAATTTCATCTGCCTACCCATACAGAAATTTGAAAAAAGGGCATCTTTCTGAACTATTGAATTTTTTAGAAGCCATCTATCTGATATGGATACAAAGAAATTCGCTCTCAAATATAATAAAGCGCAGGAAAAAATGCTTTGACTATTATTTCACTAATCTGACAATGATATCTGATTCACAAAAATACAAAGTCATATCAATAATCCAGAACGAGCCAGTTGGTAGCCTTGATGAAGCATTTGTCTCAGAGCACGGAAAAACAGGTGAAAAATTCATATTTTCAGGCCGGGCATGGAAAATAATACAGGTTGATGAAAAAAAGGTCATAGTAGAGCCTATTGAAGACATTGAATCTGCAATTCCTGCATGGATTGGTGAACTGATTCCAGTGTCCTATGAAAAACAGATGATCATATCCTGATAGAGCATGAAAAGAATTTTGTGATAATTCATATGTGCACAGGCTCTCTTGTAAATGACACATTAGGAAGATATCTTGCTGCAATGATTGCTGCTCATGAAGGCAGGGCAATAAATGTAAAAACAGATCCATATAGAATAATACTTGAAACAGGAGAATCGCCAGAACATGTAAAAAAACTTTTAGAATCAGCTGACAGAATAGAAGATGTATTAAGGCTTGCTTTGGAAAACTCCCAGCTTTTCAAAAACCGGTTTCTCCATGTAGCAAGACGATTTGGCATAATATCAAAAACAGCTGAAATGGACAGAATAAACCTTGGAAAAATAATTAGTCATTACCATGGATCGCCTGCATATAATGAAACAATGCGTGAAATTCTTTTGGAAAAAATGGATATTGGAGAATCAGAAAAAACTATAGAAAAAATAAGGACCAATGAAATAAGAATAACAATCCAGCCAGGGCTTTCCTATCTAGGTGAACTAGGACTAACACCAAGGCACATTGATGTTCTTAAGCCAGGCATGCCAGAAGAAGAAATATTAAAAGCATTCAAAAACAGAATATTAAACACATATGTCAGGCTTGCATGCTTGAACTGCGGAGCACATCTTGAGATAAAACAAGCAAAAGACATAGATGACCAGCCAGAATGCTCTAGCTGTGGATCAATATTAATATCATGTTTGCACAGAAATCAGAGAGACATTTCCAGAATAATAAAAAAGAAAATAAGCAAAAAGCCGTTGAATGAAGAAGAAAAACATATTTACAAAGAAGCGCAAAGGTCAGCAGACATGATAATAGCTTATGGCAAACGAACCTGTATCTGTCTGGCAGGCCGGGGAATTGGTCCAGAAACAGCCTCTAGAATCCTCTCAATGCTCTATGACACAGATGATAAATTATTCAGAGCAATCCTGGAAGCAGAAAAAACATTTGCAAGAACAAAAATCTATTGGAAATAAAAGAACCAGCTGTGATAATTCTAGGGTCTGCAAAGGATTTCACAAAAAAATTCAAAACAATGGTGAAATAATTATGAAAATGCCGTATAACACACTAGGCAAAACAAGCCTTAGAGTATCTGCAATCGGCTTTGGTGGAATACCAATCCAGAAAATACCGGAAAAACAGGCAGTTGAATTGCTCTGTAATGCCTATGCGCTTGGAGTAAACTTCTTTGACACTGCACGTATCTATGGCGATTCTGAAAAAAAGATTGGTAAAATGGTTGAATTGCTTGAGAATAAAATAACTAAATCACGCAGTGATTCAGTTAGAGCCCAGCTAATAATTGCATCAAAATCGCCTGCAAAAACCTATGAAGAAATGCAAATTAACATAAAAGAAAGCCTCAGACAATTGAAAACAAAATACATAGACCTGTACCAAATTCATCAGATAAGCAAAGAGCATGATCTTGAGTGCTGTCTTGGAAAAAATGGCTCATATAAAGCGCTTGTAGAAGCAAAGGAAAATGGCATAATAAAACACATTGGTATAACAGGCCATGATATTCATGTCATGCTAAAAGCGGCAAAAACAGGAAAATTTGAAACAATTATGATTCCATACAGCTATAGAAATCAAGAAGCTGAGAAAGAACTCATGCCATATTGCATAAAAAACAACATAGGAATCATAGCAATGAAACCACTTGAAGGAGGAACAGTGAAATATCCAACGCTTGCTATAAAATTCTGCCTTACAAAAACGATCTCAACAACAATACCAGGAATCTGTCTTGAAAAAGAGCTTAAGCAGGATGTTGCAGACGCGCTAAAAACAACCCTATCTAAAAAAGAATCTGAACTATTGAAAAAAGACCAGATAGATAAAGGATATTATTGCAGGTCTTGTGGATACTGCTCTGTTATCATGCAAGGCAGGTGTCCCCAGGAAATAAACATCATGTTTTTTCTGAGAGCAGAAGCCTATCTGTATCATGCCTCTTTTCTGAAGGAAAAGAGCTATTTATATCATAACCAGCCTGCTGGGTATTTTAAAAAACATGGACCCAAGAAATGGCTCATAGATTTATGCAATGCAAAGGCAACAAATCCAAAAAACTGCACACTATGCGGCCATTGTGAAAGCGTTTGTCCGTATAATCTGCCAATCATGAGAATATTGAAAGACCTGGAATTAAACAAATACATGCCTCAGAAGCCACAACGAATAAAACAAACCCCAAAAGACATGCTGAAAAAAAGGGTTCATGAAGAAATGAATATATTGACAAGAACAGCGCGCAAAAACAGGATAAAGCAAATACCATACATCAATTGGAAATATAGGCGCTCGTCAAACCCTGGCCAGAAAACAACTATCCTCAGCCAAATAAATAGGATAAAATCAAGCGATCAGGAACAACTGTTCCAAAAATTAAAGAAGCAGATGAAAATAGAGCATGCAAAAAACCTGCGCGAGCTTGTCATGCTTTCAGACTACAACAACATAGTTGACATGATGCGAGCATTCCAGGAATATTTTGATAAATTAAAATGACTGGATTTCTGGCGAGAAATTTAGCTATAAGCCCTAAGAAATAACCTATCTCCTGCTAATTTCTTTGAATCCAGTATATGGCCACAATGCCTTTGGGATTTTTATACTGCCGTCTTCCTGCTGACCATTTTCAATAATAGCAACCATTGCCCTGCTTGTTGCAAGTGCTGTATTATTCAATGTATGCACAAATCCCTCAGGAGCCTTACCTTCAACATCACGCCACTTTATATTCAATCTTCTGGCCTGATAATCAGTGCAATTTGAATTTGATCCAATCTCCCTGTAATGGCCGTCAGCCATCCATGATTCAATGTCATATTTTTTTGCAGCAATGTCTCCAATATCACCAGTGCAGACATTTACCACTCTATAAGGTATTTCCAATGCCTTATAAAGTTCTTCTGAATTGCATTGTATCTCTTCATGAAACTGCCAAGACTGGTCTGGCAAGCAGAATACAAACTGCTCTATTTTATTAAAATGATGCATCCTGAAAAGGCCTTTTGTATATTTTCCATGAGCGCCGACCTCTTTCCTGAAACAAGGGCTTATTCCCATAAACTTCAATGGAAGCTCTTTTTTTTCAAAAACCTCATCCATGTGCATTGCAGCCATGGGATGCTCAGAGGTTGCTATCATATACAGATCCTCGCCTTCTATCTTGTATAAAACATCCTGGAAAGCAGCCAAGTCAGTAACCCCTTCATAAGGCTTTCTGTTCATCATGTATGGCGGCTGCACAAGCAGGAAGCCTTTTTTCATGAGAAAATCAATTGCAAATCTCTGTATAGCATGATCAAGCAACACAAGCTCATTTTTCATGTAAAAAAAGCCATGGCCGCTTATCTTTGCAGCTCTTTCAGAATCTATCAGATTAAGGCCCTGTAAAATCTCAAGATGATTTTTTGGTTTGAATCTAAACTCAGGAACAAGCCCCCATCTTTTTACCTCAATATTATCATTGTCATCCTTGCCAATTGGAACAGAATCATGAAGAATATTTGGCAGTCTCATTAACATGTTTTTGCATTCAGAATTTAGTTTATCCAATCTTTTGTCTAATTCTTTTATTTCATCTGGAATATCCTTCATTTCTTTCATCTCTCTTGAAACCTCCAGATTTTTTTTCTTTTTATCAGCTATTATTTTTGTAATCTTGTTGCGCTTGCATTTCAGGTCCTCAACCTTTTGGATAATATGTCTTCTTTCCTTGTCTTTTATTATAAGCTCGTGCAATTCGCCGATCTTATCCACAGCTCCCCTTTTGTTCAAGTCCTGTTCAATTATCTCAGGATTTTCCCTGACTAGTTTTATGTCCAACATATTTATCACCTAATTCTTGCTCTGCAAGAATTAGTATCATGACTGGATCTTTGAAAGAAATTTACCTATCCTACGAAGCAAGATATTATTCTGACTATCTCTGCAGAAAGCAGAAGCTTTCTTCGAAGATCTCAAAGAACTTATGTTCTTTGAAGACTGTAAACAGGATAGCTATTAGCTCTTTGTAAACTTATTTCTTTTTTATAATCTCAATCATCTTTATCTTGAATATCAGCCTCTTTCCAGCAAACGGATGGTTGAAATCCACTGTGGTTGTTTCGTTGCCGACATTTGTTATCGTGCCAGGATTTCCCTGGCTATAGATAATCATACCGATCTTTGGTGTAATATTATTTTTGGCAATATCTTCCAGTGAAATATCAATGACAAGCGAATAATCTTTGTCGCCATACGCATCTTTTGCAGGTATTTTTATGATTTTTGTCTCGCCCTCTCTCATGCCAACAACCCCGTCATCAAATCCTTTGATCATCTGGCCAGCACCAACATCAAATTCCAGCGGTTGCCGGCCTTCAGAACTATCAAACTGGGTTCCATCTTCCAGTGTTCCCCAATAATCAACAGAAACATGATCTCCTTTCTGTGCTGTCATATTATCACCAAATGCCATGAATGCAAACAATCCTATCACAGCCAAAGCAATTATTATTAACGCAGATAGGATTATTAAGTTACTTTTGTTCACTTATCTGGTCACCTGAAAACTATTTACCCTCTCCTGCAACTCTCTTGCCTTGCTGCTCTTTTCAAAATGATTTCTTACAGGCTCTATAAGTCTGTCAATTTCATGGCTAACTGCTTTCTTCAAATCTAGTGGGTGTATCTCTCCCTCTACATACATTTTCTCCAATTCATCATAGCTTTCAGCATATATATCTCCCCCATATTTTTTATCACGTTCTATTTTCATTCTTTTTATAGACTCAAATATTATATACCTGCAATACTCTAGTATAGGATTTTCCATGGTTTGCTTCTCAGGGCAATATGCATGATTTATCTTTCTATTAATTTCATCTACAGAATCATCCATAAATATTGCAGTATCTGGCTTTGATTTAGACATTTTCATTTGAAGTGTTCTTTCTTCCACTGGAAGATTTTGTGATGGTGGTTTCAATAAACCCATCATCATATGATGCGAAACAACAACAGGCTTCCAATATCCTAACTGAGGTCCGGTTTCTCTTGCAAGAATATTCACCTTTCTCTGGTCCATACCCAATTGAGTTATATCACATCCAAGTTCAAAAATATCAGCGCATTGCATAGCAGGATACATTATTTGCGCAGCAGATAAATTATCCTGCTCGTTTCTACCCATAATCTGAGAGCATCTTATCATTCTATTAACAGTGGTATTTCTAGCTATCTGTAAAACCGTTTTCCAGTAATTTTTGCCATAAACCAGATCTGTGGATCTCTTGAACTCAACAGTTTCACTCATTCCAGAAGCCTTCCATATTTCTATTAGATAATCTCCAGTAATTTGTATTTTTTCAAGATCTCCTCCTAATTTATTATTAGCCCATCCATGCCAATCAGCAGCAAGCATAATAAATCTGCACCCAGCATTAATCATCTTGTTAACATTAATTGCCCTCAATACACCTTGCGCAATAGTTGGCTTGCCGCTCGGCTCAAACCCATCATAAGCCACTGGGTGTTTTTTCTTTTCCAGCAATTCCCTCAGCTCGTTTAGTGTAACAATCTCTTCTCCAACAGATTCTATCAATTTTATCCTTTCCTCAATTTCCATATCATCACATGATACATAGAATATTGCACAACTACATATTAAAACAATTGATGTTATCTAAATCACATGGAAATAGAAATTCTCGGAGCAGCAAGAGAAGTTGGAAGAAGCGCAATATCTATCAGGGATGGAAAGACTAATATAATAATGGATTATGGGGTAAAATTGCAAGAAATTGAAGATGTGCCTGAGTTGACAAATGGCGCAGGAAAAAAAGACGCCCAGCCAAGGCCCCCTATGCCAGCGAAAAGAGTGTCTGCTGTATTCCTATCACATGCCCATCTTGACCATTGCGGCGCCTTGCCAATATTATATAAGAAAGAAAGCCCTCCTTTGTATGCAACAGCCCCATCACTAGAACTGGCAAACATGATGTTAAAAGATTCTATGAAAATAGCAAAAAAAGAAAAATACAAACTCGCTTTTGGGAAAAAAGAAGTTGAAAAAATGAATAAAGGCGCCAAATCAATTGATTATAACCAGCCTGTAAAGATAGGTGATTTCACATGCACCCTGTTTGATGCAGGTCATATTCCTGGTTCAGCAGGAATCTTTCTAAAGCATAGATCAGGCCTTACAATATTCTATACAGGCGATATAAACACAGCACAAACCCTTCTTCTAAAGCCATGCATGCTGCCAAATAAAGCCAATGTACTGATAATAGATTCTACCTATGCAATGAAAGACCACCCAGATAGGGAACAAGAAAAAAACAAGTTCCTGACAGAGGTAAACTTATCTGCAAAAACAGCAGACACCTGCATTATACCGGTGTTTGCTCTTGGCAGACCCCAAGAAGTCCTTCTCATGCTTGAGAAACACACAGGCCTGATTTCGATTGATGGTATGGCAAAAGAAGCATCAGAAATAATACTAAAACACAAGAAATACATCAAGGATCCAAAGAGATTATCAAGAATTCTTGAAAACATAGCATGGATATACAGCGATGAAGAACGGGAAATCGCAATAAAACAATTTCCTATAATAATCACTACCGCAGGCATGATGACAGGAGGTCCTGTTCTGTTCTATCTAAGGAATATTAAATCAAGACCAGAGACAAAAGTCCTGTTCACAGGCTATCTTATAAAAAACACGCCTGCAAAGAAACTTATTGAAACAGGCACTTTCTCAAATGAAAAAGAATCATACAAAGTGCTTTCAGCCAGGCACCAGTTTGATTTTTCTGCGCATGCAGGCAGATCAGGGCTCATGCACATAATAAAAACCCTTAGGCCAAAGCATGTTATTTCTGTTCACGGAGAAAACTGCCAGGAATTTGCAAAAGATATCATGACTGAATTTTCCAGGGAAAATTCAGCTATTTCTCAAATAAAAGCCTATGCTCCAAAAGCAGGAGAAGTCATAAGGATTTAATTCTATTCAACAATGTAAAATAACTGAACATAGTGAAGTTATTTTTATGGACATGATTGAAATAGACGGAGCTACTGGAGAAGCTGGCGGCCAGATACTCAGAACAGCCACTGGATTATCTGCAATAACAGGAAAGCCATTCCACATATACAACATAAGAAAAGGCCGATGCACCCAGGGTATGCGCCCGCAGCACCTTACAGGCGTAAAAGCAGTAGCCCAACTGTGCAATGCAAAGCTAAAACACGCAGAAATAGACAGCACTGAGCTTGAATTCATTCCAGGCAAAATAACAGGTGGAAAACATAGATTTGATATTGGCACAGCAGGATCAATACCTCTTCTTTTGCAATCGCTAATAATACCAGCAACCCATGCAAACATGCCTGTTGAACTAGACCTATATGGAGGAACTGATGTAAAATGGTCTCCTACAATTGATTATTTCAGATATATCTTTGTAAAATATGCAAAGATGTTTGGAATTGATGTCTCTGTTGATATAATAAAAAGAGGATTTTATCCAAAAGGAGGAGGGCATATCATTATGAGGATAATGCCAGCAATGCCAACCCCGCTCGTGCTCACAGAATGCACAGAACTGACAAGAATAGATGCCTGGGGTATTGCAACCAATGATATGAAAAAAGCACAGGTAGCAGAAAGAATAATGAAAGCATTTGAGCAAGAGATAAATAATATAGCTAAAAATATAGCTAAATCGCTTCTGGGTTCTATGTTCAGCGATTTAACTATAGGCAGAACTGAATTGCGAAGCAATGAAGTTAGAGACACAACTAAGCATAACAAAACTAGAAACAAAATTCCAGATTGTAGAGAGGTGCAATATATAGACAGTTTATCAACTGGCTGCACATTCTTTGCGCATACTCACCACGAAAATGGAACTTGTCTTGGATCATGCGCAATTGGTGAAAAAGGAAAATCAGCAGAACAAATTGGAAAAGATGTGGCACTTATGCTTAAAAAGCAAATTGATTCAAAAGCCTGTGTAGATGAGAACATGGCTGACCAGATACTGCCATTCATGGCATTGGCAGCACCGCATGGAGAAAGCAGGATAAAAGCAGCTGAAATAACAGACCATGTCAGGACAAATATCTGGGTAATTGAAAAATTCATGCCAGTGAAATTCGAGATAGATGAAAAGAACAGAATAATTGATTGTAGACAAATAATTTAGATATAGCAATCCTGCGAAGCAGGATGTTATTCTAACTATCATGCAAACATGGTAGCTATTTATAGCAAATGTAGATAAAACTAAATAATGAAGCAAATCTTTACAGCGCTGCTTTTGATATTTCTGCTATCCACATCATCACAGGCAGTGATGATAAGCGAGATAAACCCAAGAACCCCTGAATACATTGAAATCTATTCTGAAACGCCCCTGAATCTAAGTGATTGGAATATCTCAGATAATTCATCAATAGATACAATAACCTGTTACACAATACCAAACTGCACACTGATCACAAACTCGTCATATTTCATTATTATTGGCAGAAACACAAATATTACAGATATCGCCAACGTAACAAACAACACAATTGAATACTATTACGCTGACGACAGCGCACTAGGCAATGGTCTTAATGACAATGGTGATGTCATCAGATTTTTCAATAGCACGTTTTCATTTAATGTTTCCTATAACATTTCATCAGAACAGTCCTGGTCATGGAATGGCTCTGAATACAAAGAGTGTCAAAGAACCCCGGGCTTTGCAAACAACTGCACCCAACCCAGCATTCAACAGAATATAATTCTGGCTCCTGCCGCAGAAAACACAAACATAACTCTCAACATAACAATCGCGCTTTTCAATATTATTGCATTTCAGGAATCCAACGCCTCGCTGAAATTATATTACAACATCACAAATTCCACATCCACGATATATCAAGATAACGCAACACTGAATACAACAAACCAGTCAGCAGGAAACTGGATTGCAAATATCACTGGAACTTTTCAGACATGTGGATTTGTAGAATCCAGTGAAAATGAAACAAATTACACAGACAACTATGCATGCGCAAACCTTTCTGTATTTTATTCTGCATTGGAAAATATCAGCAGTATAAACATAACAGGCTTCACAAATTCATCTACATGGGGCTCTATTGTATTTGTGACGACTGATATTTACAGAGGCAACACCTCAAAATACGCGATCTATGCATATGTGAATGGAACAGAAAAAGTAAGTGAAGAGACAATAACACATCTAAGAACAATGCTGTCAAACATAACACTTAAAATACCAATACAACTCAAGCCAAACTGCAACAGTGGATATGAAATTGGAAATTATACAATTATTGTAACAGGCCTTGATACAAATGACACTAGAACAATATTTATCTCGGGTATTAATTCAGCTATGTGCCAGACAACAACAATAACCCAGACCTGCAGCAGTGGGGGTGGTGGCAGCTGCTATTGCGCTCCATGCAATACACCTGTTGTAAAAAATACCAGCGCCGTTATAAATGCTAATGCCTATAAAAATATTTCTATATACTACGCATACATAGGAGAGGATTTTATAGTAAATCTCACTCTGAAAAACAACATTTCATATGCAAAAAAGATTTCAGTCTATTCATATATCTATGATGGAAACGTGCTATTGTCAGATGGCTATGATGGAATAAAATGGAAAAAAGGATGGGATGCAAACAAACAGGAGATTGTAATTGGCCCAAATTCAGAAAATAACATATCATTGGTAAATAGTCTAAAAAATGGCACAGAAGAAGGAAAATATAAATTCAGAATAAGAGTAATAAGAGATGACAACAAAGAAGACACAACAAATGATATTTTTGTTAAATTTCCGGAAACAGGAAAGAATACAACAAATACCACAGATAATATCTCTCAGTTATTGCAGAAAGAAATCATAGACCCCAAACAATCCTCTGAAGACAACGCTGTGCAGCAAAGCAATCCAATTAGCAATGAAATAACAGGAAATGCCATTGGTATCAATGCTGAAAACAGCAACCCCGGCAATCAAACTACTGCCAATGGAATTGAAACCAACATAACATCTATTAAAAATTGGTTCTTCAATATTATTGATAGCTTTACTGAATCATTTTCTGGATTTTTTCAGTTCATAATAGTAAAGAATATTAATTTTGGAACATTTTATGATGTTCTTTCCATATAGCTCAGCATGAAATAATACATGATGGAACGATGTTCCATCAGTACAAGAAGGAATTGTAATTCCTTCTGTACGCAAAGACCTGAAAAGTCTTTGCTGTACAAGTGGAACTTGTTCCACTTTGTATCTTGTTTATTTCATGGTAGAGCTATAACTAGAGGCAAAAATATGCAGATAATAGGATACAAATGGAAGAATGGCGATAGTTGGTCTCCTAAATTAATCACAATAGAGGATGATAGAATCAGGTTTCATGACCTGTTTGATAAGGATATATCCATGAAAATCGGAGGTCTCTATTGTATTGGATATTTTACAAATGGTAAGCGCAGTCCGTGTCCGACAAATGAAAAACTTGAAAAAGGAACTGTCTGCAAAGCATGTGAAGAAAAAGACTATTATCACAAATGCCTTGGCTGTTCAGGCGAATGTATCAATGAAAAACACAGGGAAACCTGCAAAGACACGACATTTTACACATATCTCACAACATTTGGACCCCTACTCAAGGTAGGTATTTCACAAGAACATCGTTTCTTTGAAAGAATGATAGAACAGGGAGCAGAGCTTGGAATAAAATTTGGCAGGATAAAAGATGGAAAGGAAGCAAGACAGTTGGAACAGAGAATAAAAAGATTGCTCTTATGTGAAGATAGAGTATATGGTGATACAAAAGAAAGGCATATGTTTGGGGACCCTAATGCAGTAATGCTGAAATTAAGGAATGCACTCGAGACAATTCAAAAATTTGGCATGTCTTCAATAAATACAGAAATATATGATTTCAGGAAATATTACAAACTCAATAATGTTACAAAACAACCAAAACCAATAATAATAAACACAGGAACAGTCATAGAAGGCACTGTAATTGCTGCAAAAGGAAATCTCCTTATTCTGAAGAAAGGCGATGATTTTTACACAATAAATGTGCATAGATTGGTGGCAAGAGCGGTTCTGTCATTCAGCATAATTTAACTGAATTGCTTCGTGATTTAGCTAGAGACACAACTGAGCAGAGCAAAGCTATTTATGACTATTTGCAAAGCAAATAGCTATTGGCACAACAGACATAAATCTCAAATACCTTCTCGTCTATTATTATCATAGCCAAATCCCGAAATATTTGGTTAGGGCATAATTATGCTGAAAAACATTGTGTTGATAAGAGACCCTGACTGCAACATATACCTGCTGGACCAGGAAATATTGATAGATACAGGAACAGGCAGGCACTTCTCTGAAATAAAGAAATTCATTGAAGCTGATTTTAATGCGTCTAAAATCAAGGCAATAATAAACACCCACTGCCACTATGACCACACAGGAGGCGACAAAAAATTCAGGGATTGGCTAGGAGCAGACATATTAATCCACAAAAACGATGCAGATGCTCTGGAAAACGCGACAGAAACAACAGCAGCTGCTCTGTTTAATGTAAAGGCAAAAGCTGTCACAGTGGATAGAAAACTGGCCAACAACGACACAATAAACACAAAGAATTTCTCATTAAAAGTTATCCATACACCAGGACATACCTCTGGCTCAATCTGTCTTTATGATAAAAATAATAATTTTATGATAACAGGCGACACGCTCTTTGCAGACGCATTTGGAAGAACAGACCTTCCAACAGGCAACGAAAAACAGATGAAAGAATCGCTTGAAAAAATACTTGGCATAAATCCAAAGCATATATTTCCAGGGCACGGCAACCCAAAATCAAATGGTATAGATTTCCTGATCAAGCAACTGCTCAATAAAATATCATAAGTGCCTCTAAACAGAACATATCAGCGCAATGAAACTATTAAAATTTATAATACCATATAATTATATATAGAGAACTTTGATTAACCCTACAATCTGTAAAAAGACTTCAGGTATTCTGAAGTCTTTTTACACGCTGTACACAAAGACTAAAGGTCTTTGTGTACACCATGTGAAAGTTCTCAATAAGGACTTTGATCAAAACACATGTTATTCAAAGTCCTCTATAGTGAACCAAATAAACAATCCATATACGATATGTTTGGTTCGCATACAAGCAGAAGTTTTGCTTCTGCTATAGATTGAACAATTTGCAATTAGTTCTTTATATATTTTGATTGTATATTTGTTCTAGGTGATAATAATGAACGATGATTATGAATTTTACTGGGAGAAACCAGGCAGGAAAAAGCATGTTAAACAGCCTGTTAAGAGACATCTTAGGTTTGAAGAGGATGTGGAGCCATTTGAAATAGATCTGAATTTTCCAAAATTAAACATGCCAAGGGCAAAGATGTCTATTCAGATCATGGCGCCTATCCATCTCAAGGAAACTGAGAAAGAAATTATAGCAATAACAAAGATGCATGGATTTAGAAAAGAAGATATAAAATTCCATGTGTCTGAGAAAAGGCTTGATATCATAGCTGGCCAAAGACATGAGGAAAAAAGACAGAGCAAAGAAGCATTCTCACACACCCAGAGTTCAAGCATTATAAACCGCTCTATTGAACTGCCTATCAGAATAGATCCAAAAAACGTGTCTGCAAAACAGGAGAACGAAACCCTTGTCATAGTCATGCCAAAGCTCCAGAAATCTGCAATGGAAAAACTAAAAGAGAAACTAAGGAAAAGAAACCAATCATCATCTTCATAGATTGCCTATTCTGGAATCACAACTGCTCTCTTACCATTACAAATTAATCTAATTTTGTTACTAATATCTATATTCCTAATGTTTATTTCTAACATAGAGACATCAGAATTTTGCATCATCCTAAACATTTCATGTGTAAGAAATGTACTTCCTGTAAAACATAAAAATGCTTTCATATTTGGAATAGCTATATCTATTAGATATGGCTCACCCCGGACAACATCATCTAACATAAATGCAAACCCATTTTTATGAGCATAATTCTTATCCTGTAGATATTTCTTTAGATATTCAGCTGTGTTAACTCTGTTATTATTTTGACTGTCTATCAGTTGGGCATTTCTCAATTGTAAATCAGATATATCTTCTCTCAAAGAATTTCCATATGATAAAAGACTTGATGTTAAAACTCCTTTAACAAGCGGCAACAATATTCCCTCTGGAGAAGTTATTCCAAATGCCATATCAGTAATATATTCACTCTCTGGTATATCAAAATCAGTCGTTTCTTTTTTCTTAAATGGTCTTGCTTGGTATATTGATAATGGTTCTAATCCAAATTCAACTTGTAATGAAAATCCAGGCATTAAATCAGATTTTTCTATTTGTTTGTATATATCAAATAATTCATGCAATTCTCTTTCATTAAATATAGAAGTATCTCCAACACTTTCCTCTATCTCACCACTATTAACACAGAATGCAATATTTCTCTTTCTAAAATCATCTCCATTACAAATTCCTACAAAAACAACATCAGGATTATTTGGATGTCTCATCATACTGCCATTATATACCGAATTAGATTGTTCCTGTATACCAACATAGAACGAATTGCCTAATTCAATGCTTCTTTGTTGAGCGTATAATTTAAGTTCTTGGTTTCTAAAAGACCTTTCAATTTGTCTAACCGCTTCTCCTATTCTATCATAATCAACATCTTTTACACTATCAAGCAAACCAGCCATTCCCCAGAACTCTGCTGGATGAGAAGATCTGACGATCAGTGGCATTTTTAAACCACACACCTTTTTTAGATTTCTATAATCTCTTACTTCATATGGTTTTATTGGCAAATGAGGAAGAGCTTCTTTTAGATATGTCAATGCACCAAACTTGCCTCCTTGTTCTTTTATCAATTGCTCTAACTTTTGTGAAACATACATAAAAAAAACATTTACCAGAATCTTTAAATCAATCTAAAAAGCCACTAATAACCTTTTATAACAGCTATTAACATATCACGAATTTCTTCCATCTTATCCTTTGTTCTTGCCTCTATAGTAAGCCTAAGCAATGGCTCTGTGTTTGCAGCGCGTATATTCATCCACCAGTCGTCATATTCCACACTCACGCCATCTATTTCGTTTATCTTTCCATCAGAAAACATTTTCTTTATTTTTGCAATAACGCCTTTTTTATCATCTGCAACAAAATTTAACTCCCCGCTGTGATAGTATCTCTTCAATGGTTTGACATAATCAGAAAAAGAAAGCCCTGAATATGAAATCTCCTGCAATAATTTCAATATTACAATCATCGGAGTCTCAAACATCCCAAACTCCTGAGCAACAAAAAAATGGCCAGATGATTCGCCTGCAAACACAGCGCCTTCCCTGATCGCCTGTTCTTTTATAAGAGAATGCCCTACCTTTGTAACTATAGGAACCCCGCCATTTTCAAGTATCATATCCCTTGTTATCTGTCCAGGCCGTGTATCATAGCATATCTTTGCTCCTGGATATTCTCTTAAAAATATCCTTGACAAAATTCCGCGAATTATCGCAGGATCTACAACCTCGCCACTATTATCAATGAAAAATACCCTGTCTCCATCTCCATCAATAGCAATTCCAATATCAGCTTTTTCCTTGATAACTCTATTCTTAATGCTGGCAAGATTCTCTTCCTTGAATGGATCTGGCTCATGGCTTGGAAATGTGCCATCAAGCTCAAAATTCATTTTAATAAGTTTGCACGGCAATTTCTTGAACAGAGCAATTGTATACAAAGACCCCATTGAATTCGCAGCATCAACAACAACTTTTAATGGGTGTATTTTGCCAATGTTGCAGAATTTCAAAGACTCATCAACTTCCTTGGCAAGTATATCGTTTCTTCTGCTAATATCTCCCTTGCTCCCAACAGCATCAAATTTATTTTTAATAACCCGCTTTTCTATATTTTTTAATCCTGTGTTCTCGCTGATAGGATAGGCTCTTTTTCCAACAATCTTCATTCCATTATATTCTTTTGGATTATGAGAAGCAGAAACCTGAATACCACCGTCATAGCCAAAATAAGCAACTGCGAAATAAAGCGTTGGTGTTGATGCCATACCAATATCAACAACATCAACCCCCTGCATGGTGATTCCCTCAATAAGCCTCTTGGCAAGTTTAGGAGAACTCAATCGCATGTCTCTGCCAACAACTATTGCAGGGGTTGGGTTTGTTTTTCTAAGAATATCAGCAAAAACCCTCCCAATCTTCAGAACAATATCTTCATTTAATTCTTTAGGATATGTTCCGCGAATATCATATGCCTTGAATATGCCCATAAATAGATTTCTTATAGAAATTTATTTATAGTCATCCCATAAAACAATCAGGATTGTTTTATGGGCGACAGTACATGCAGAAGCATAGCTTCTGCTGTACAGGTGAAGCTTCGCTTCACCATGTATCTGCAAAGGAACAGAGCTCCTTTGAGACTTCAAAAAGCTCTGCTTTTTGCAAGTAGCAAACCCACACAA
>JACRMW010000028.1 GCA_016219465.1 Candidatus Aenigmatarchaeota archaeon
TTTTGTGGGCGACAGTACATGCAGAAGCATAGCTTCTGCATGTACAGGTGAAGCTTCGCTTCACCATGTATCTGCAAAGAAGCAGAGCTCCTTTGAGATCTTCGAAGAAAGTTTCTTTCTTCGAGATTCTGAAATGCAGAGCATTTCAAGAATTTCAAAAAGCTCTGCTTTTTGCAAGTAGCAAACCAATAGATTCATGTCTTGAATCTTTTATGGGTTTGCTATATAGTTAACCCAGTAAAGATTCGGATATATTAACTGGGTTAACTTATAGCAGATTGCAACCAAGAGTTCCAATATTATAACAATCTGCTATAAGAGATTAGAATTGATCTCTGTCCTAAGGAATGCTGGTCTGCGCTTTGTAATCAGGGCAGTTTGTCGCAACAAGCTCTAACTTGGCTGGCTTGACAGAAGAGCCTGTTTTTATAACAACAGATGAGACATCCATTGGCTCCAGTGTTGATGACAGATTGCAGCATTCTGGAAGGATAAAATCCTTTATAGTAGCATCATCATATATCAGGAATGCCCTGACATTCTCAAGCTTAATATTGTTTTTTGTGTTTCTTAGAATAAATCCAAGATTTGTGCTGTTTGCGCTAAATCGTATATAATCCATGTCAACACTAAGTGCTCCTATGCAATCAGATTGCTTTAATATGCTTGATCCTTTTTGGCCGACAAACTGCACAGACCATGTTGTCAGAATTCCTGCTATTGCAAGCGTGACAGCTATAAGCACTACAGAAGCAATCAATGGCGATATACCTTTTCTCTTCATCAAATACCACTATGAATAATTGTTTTGGTGGTATATAAATAATTTCTCCATAATATCTGTGAATCTGTTTATCTCAATCAGTCTCCTGCATATATTCCACCACAATACTTATTATCTTCTTGATATTTTCATTGCAATTTTTGAATGAAATTCTATCCAACACATCAATCCCATATTTTCGTATTATGTCACTCAAAAGAGCATAATAAATGATTGTGTTGTGCCTTCTGCTCTCTCAAAATCAAGCACCACATCCTCGCCATTTTCCAGAGCAGGGATTATGCTATCTAGCCTTATTTTCCTGGCAATATCCTTGTTTTCTGCAAAAGATCCAGCCATGTCTGTTATTCTTATCTCCATTATACAAACCTCGGTTTTTTATATTTCTCTTTCTTCCTCTCTTTAATTGTTTTGATGTAAGTTTTTCTAATGCTTTCCAACAATTCTGAGAATTCCTGTGCTATATCCAATGAAATATCTATTCCTATTACAGTTCCTCTCCACGCTGGAAAATCTTCTCCCTTTGAATGCCTGTCAAGAAAAGGATCACTATGCAATATTATATGTTTTTTGACAGGCTTGCTCTTCAGCAATTTGTACATTGTATTTCCACTATAGATCATGAAAAATTCGCGGTTTATTTGCACTATTGATTTTGTGAAAAACAGGCCTGCTCCTGCATTAAATTCTGTTCCTCTGATTCGTTTAGTAGTGCCTGTTATTCCTGGCATTAATGCCAGCTGAAGCACTTCTAGATGTGATTTTGCATTGTAGGATTTATTTGTTGTTTAGCTATAGTTCGCCTCTATTGTCAAAATACGACAAACACCATGGCTAATATTAATGCAAATATGCTTATTATGAACAAGGCAAACCAAATCTTCTTATTCCAATGGAGCACTTTTGTGCCGTCTAATGGGCCTAGTGGCAAGAGATTGAACAGGCTAAGCCAGATGTTTATCACTGTTCCTAAGAAAAATATCTGGCCAAATGCAATTCCCAATATAGTAAATGCTGCTGCTAATATGAGGTTTACAACAGGACCTGCTGCTGACACAATACCAGATTGTTTTAATGATAGGTGTTTGACATTTCCCCATAAATCTGCTTTTGCAAATATGACAACAGCTCCTGGAGCTGCAAATATAAATGAGCCGTTTGACACTATTGCCAAGGCAGCTGCTAATCCAAGACCAAGCGGCCATAGCTGAAATACTGCATAATAGCCGTATTTTCTTGCAAAATACCTGTGCGACATCTCGTGCGCTAGAAAGCTTACTGAAACAAATAAAATGGCAAATGGGAAGAATATTGTAAATTCAGGAATCTTATCAAATCCTTTGTATGAGAAAACAGCTGCCAATACAAGGGCTGCAATAGCAAGATCGCGAATTTCTCTGAGTTCCATGACTAATATTCATAAATCAATCTTTAAATTTTTGCACGGGTTTGGCGCGCATGCCTTCTGCAAAACTTAAACTGCCCTTGTTTGTCAGGAATGTGTCAACATATACCCTAGTTTTCAGATATATATCAAGAATGTCTTGCATGTTACTGATTTCTGTTTCCATTAATTTGCCATGATAATCAAGAAATCCAAAGTCCTGCTCTTCTCTCTTCTGCATATGGAACATTTTATATAGATTTCCTATAAATTCTATGCTGCCTGACAGGTGTTTTATTATTTCGCCTTTTTCATATTCTACACCATTAAAGACCTCTGACTGTCTTGCAGACCAGTCTCCTGGCTGATCTGCGCCTGGTATAAATATATCAGCATATTTCTCAAGAATTTCCAATGGAATCACACTGTTTATAAAGCTTATTCTTTTTTTTTCTCTCCAGAGAGCTTCATCAGGCCCATAAACAGGCATGTCATAGTTATTGCTATAAAGGCCAGTGACATTTCCCCATGCATATATTTCTGATTCAAAGTTATGTTTTTTTGCCAATCTAACTATCTTTGATATGCTAGGGCCTGAGACATAGCCGCCAAATATGACCTTTTTTATACTAGAATTTCTTTTTCCAAGCTCTTCTAATATAAATGGCAGTACTTTTTCTGTTGTGCCAAGGCTTGCTTCTGTGTCAAATTTTAACAGCGTCAATTCTTTATTGTCCGGCACTTTGGAAAAATCTGAATTTAATATCTCCAATGTTTTTACAGCAGAACCGTCATGATCCCTGAAAGATGGTTTTACATATCTTGGTCTTATAGTTGCTTGCGGAAAAACATAGTCTGCTTGTTCTGCGGCTTCTCCTATTTTAAATCCTGGTGCTGCTCTTAGAACAAGACAATTTATAAAATCATCTAAACTATCTCTATTAACATACTTCAAAACCTTAAATGTTTCATCAGCAGCCCTTCTGCACATGTCTGAATGAGACTCTCCAACTATAGAAGGATGTGATCCGATAGCAGTTATCTCAGGTGTATTTATGATATACACAGCTGAATGTCCGAACTTTTCTTTGATTACTCTACAAACCTGAGTAGTTGACAATAAACCAGGAACAGGATAAGACTCTGTTGGATCTGTATCAATAGAATAATTCTTTTTAAGAAGTTCTGCTCTGCTTATTGCTTCAATCATATTCCTGCACTCTCTCCTATTCCTATCCCTGCAAATTATATAAGCCTTTCTTAATCGCAAAACTACAGAAATCTATTTTAGTCCACAGGCCAGTATATTCATTCATATCTGATTTTTTTATTGCTAATTTGTTCCTGGAAGAATTTCTATTTTTTCTAAAATATACCACATCACTATTATAAATGCTGCCAGACTCAGCCAGCCGAGATAATCTGAAAATACCAGAGCCAAACAGCCACATTTGAATAACTTCTAGAAATATTAATATGTCTCTTCTAGTAATTTGTGATGGTAATTAGTTGTATTCTATAGTAATCTTTAAATATATTATCATATGTAGTAATATATAACTATAAGTGGTAATATATGATTATAAATAATAATATAACGTTTTGTTTTAGATGTTATCATACATGGAAAAAACGTAAAGAAAATAATCCAAAAAACTGTCCAAAATGCAAGTCTCCTTATTGGAATAGACCTAGAAAAAGAGTTTCTAAACAGTTTGTAATAAAAATGCAAGAGACAATAATAAATATTCATAATACAATAATAAAAATAAGTGGAGGAGATTTTGGAATTAGAGAAGAAGGTGGAATATATAATTCGACCTATAAATTGTTACAAAAGCAAGAAACGTATAAGAGAAACCCGATAATGATTGGGGCATTTATATTAGATGATTTTGCTAGGAGGCATTTTTTTGTAGACGGCAACAAAAGAACTGCATATGTTCTAGCAAAAATTTTCATGCTTATTAATAAATGTCATTTAAAAATAGACTACTCTGAGGCTACACAATTCATATTACAGATAGCAAAATTTGAAAGTCAAATTAGTTTTGATGAAATTAAAGATTGGTTAAGTAACAATTGCATACATATAAACGAAAAAGATATTGAAACCTATCTAAACAAGGTCTTTGTTAATATAACTTTAAAAGGTGTTGAAGATGCCAATAAAAACAGGCAAAAAAATAATTTATGAAATATCAAAGAACGATGAGAAATTATTAGAACTTGTGGTTGTTGCAAGAGAAATTGTTTTGAAAGAGGATGAGAAATTGCTTAAAGAATTGGCAAAACACTAAAACATCTATTCAAAACTCTCTATTATCTTTTCCGGATGAAGCCATTTCACAATACACTATCTTATCATTCCTATCTATCATCTCCTCAAAACCAATTGTGATGGAAATACCATGCCATTGTATACAGTGTATGACATCCTGTATTTTCTGCAGTTTGCTACAGACACTTCTGCAAGCTGAGGCACTTTGTTCTCATCCCATTGTTTATATTTGTTCACAAATTCTTGGCAATCTTTGCATAAATTCTTCATAATTCCCACTCCCGTCTATTTCTCAATTAGTGATAATTTAAAGAAATGTGTGGTTGAACACAACAATCCAAAAGTCTATTTTTCACATTGATTATCTTTATTATATCTTGAACACACCTATACTGGCAGTGATACTAGGCGATGAAAATGATTGGTTTGTATGAAAAGAGAAAAGAGGTTCTTGAGAATAGATATATTGAATTAGAAAAGGATTTGCATAGCATCCAAAGAAAGATAGACAGACTTGTGGATCAGAAAGCAATTCTAATCAGCAAACAGTCTGGTGTTAAGGCAGCTATTGGTGTTGTTGGTGGGAATACTAAGAAACTATAGTTATATTGGTGATGAACATGACTGAAAATAATGAATTATCTGAAAAACAAAGACATCTGGTTCAGGAAATGGAAAGAATCAAAAACCATTATAAAGAGGAAAGAGAAAAGTCTCCTCGTATAGAAATTAGTGTATTTGGAGAAAACGGTAAATTCCTTGATAAATGGATGTCTACTGATGTAAAACTAGATGGGTCACAACTGAAGAGATTTCATGAGTTATTTGTGGAATTTGTTGGCAGATGTAGGGAGGAATTTGGGGGATAGATTAATGATTTATTCAATAGATTCACCATAAGCCTGTTTAAATATTTCTTTTAAGAATTCTCTATTTTGTTTGACTTCATCTTTAGTTAATGTAATATGCAGTCGCCCATAACGTTTATCTATCTTTGTTACTTCTATTTCAGTTTTACTGAATCTTTCTTTTATAGCTAACCAAGTTAATAATACCGACTAGAAACTTGGTTTGCTATAAATATAACAAAATTATTTGTTCTATTTCTTGTTCTCTATGTTGCTATATAATATTTGGATACTTGTAGATGCTGTGATTAAGGCTTCCATAACTAACAAAGCTAAGGATCATCTGATAACTGCAAAGCTTTTCTTTTAGCTACTGGAGTATTCTACACTTGGTTTTCTACTGATCTTTTGGAATATTGACTTTGGTTTAATATTTTTTCTGGAAAAACACGTGAGTTTATGAAGTGTTTCTGTCTTAGGGTTGTTTGGAAAATACTTGCCCTGAAATTACTTTCGGAACAACTGCCTTTGCATTCTTTATTTTAATAGTTTAATAGCTGTTTATTTATTGGAGGCTAGGTTGGGTCATTAGGCGAGACCTGTTGCCACAAATCGTCTACAGTGGAACCGAAGCTAATGGGCGATTAACATTGTGATATAAGCCCTTGGTAAAGGCGTCGAAGCTCAGCCCTCTGGGATCATGACATAATCAAACTGGTCAGGCGGGGAACCGAGCAGCCACAACCTATGATCATTGGTGCTCAGTGGATAACTGGGTGGAGCTGATATCATGGATAACTTATGTTATAGTGCACATCCACCAAAGGCGGGCCTCCACTTTTTTTAATTCGTTTGCTTTATTTTACTTATACTCAAAGACATTAATTTTCGTATAAATAATGTCTTTGGTATATACTGAATGACATAAAATAATATGACCAATACTTATGTCATTCGGTATATCATGAATTGTTCCAGTGTTTTCTTAGCTTATTCCTGCTTTGCAGGACGCGTTTCTTATTCTTTGAGAAGACTTCAATGGTTATTGTTCCATCATAGTATTTTTTCAGAGTTTTTATTATTTTCTTTATCTTGAGATTTCCTTTTCCTAGAGGAAGATGCTCGTCATATTTTCCATGATTATCATGGAGATGCACATGTCTTAGGATTTTGTGGAATTTTTTTATAAACTGCTCTGGCTTTCTTTTTTGCAGACTTGCGTGGCCTATGTCAAGATGAAAATACAATCCTGGAACATTGCCCAGTAATTCTGCAATATTTTTAAGGCTGTCTCTTGGAGAATCGCCTGGCTCTAGCATAATATTTAGGTTATGCTGCCTGGCGCTTTTTACAATAGCTTTCAATGATTCTGCTTGGAAAGATATTCCTTCTTTTGCAGAGAACATTCCAGGAGGCCATTTAGAATGTATTGTAACATATTTTACACCAAGCTTTGAAAATAATGGAAATGTTCTATTTGCTTCTGATACAGCTGCATGTCTTAGAGATTTTACAGGAGAACCAGTTGGAAGATACCATGCAGTGTGTCCGACTGCATCCAGACTGTATTTTCTCAGGGTTTTTTTCACTTTTGCAGTATCTATCTTTTCTGGCACAGCCATATCTTCTTCTATAAACAGGTCAACAAAATCAAACCCCTTTTTGCCAATCCATTCTATTTCTTCTATAATGTCCTTTCTTGGATGGTTTAGAAATCCTATTTTCATTTTTAAAACCTTATAATATTTTTATTGGTTTTATAGTGGACCAACAAAAGAATACAAACAGAAGCTTTGCTTCTGTTGTACAGGAGGAAATATATTTTCCTCCTTGTACCGATACATGGTAAAGCAAGCTTTACCTGTACAGATTGAATTATGTTCAATTCTGTACAGCAAAGACTTGAGAAGTCTTTGCTGTACAAGTGAAGTCTTCGAATAAACACGTTTATTCGAAACATCGGAAAACATGTGTTTTCCGAATGCTATGCTTCACTATGTATTTACTTGGTTTGCTATAAAACCCAATAGCAGTTTTGAAAAGTAGATGGAATTTTACATCCCATCTTCAATCTTGAAAATCATGATATTCTTATGTTTCTGCCTATTTGCAATCAATCCACTGTATCTTATCAGCTGGTATGCTTAGGAAAAGATTAGAGCAGTCTGTTATCACAAGCATTTCTTCTATGTTGTTGTATATTTCACTGCAAGATGCTGTACTCATATTTACAAAATTCTTTGTTTCGCCTATATCCAGATGACCGCCAGGATATTCAGACAATGTTCCTGAATTGCTTTTTAGATATATTTTAGATATGTCAACTCCAACACTGCCATAGTTTTTTAACTTGACATCAAGCGCATGGCCAATACCCTGGCTGCATGAATTTGCGCAATTATAACTTGCGCTTATAAAGTCTATATCTACCCTGTCGCACATGAGCTGTTTGTCTGTGCTGGTTTTCAAGCCTGTTGTATATTCATCAACATAGGATATCTGCCATTGGTATATTATTATCGCTGCCATGAGCGCTATTGCAACAAGCAGCGTGGCTGCAATCAATGGCTCAAATCCTTTCATTTTCCTTGATGGGTTATTCATAAGAATATGTTGCAATGATTGGTATATATTAATTAAGAATAAGCAGTTTGCCAAATCTGCTTAGGTTTAACTGAAGTTTGCCATTCCATTCAGAAGCATAAGCTTTTTTTACCTTTATTTTATTGCCTTCCTGAACCTTGTCTATGTCATCTCCCCATATTGTCAGTAGAATATTTCCTGTACTGTCTTCAATGATAGTATTCATTACTCTTGACTGGCCATAGCGCGTGTTGACCAGCCTGGGTTCAAATCTCTGGACGACAGAAGCTTCTAGCTCAACATTCTTGGAGCTTGCTGATAATGAAGATATGTTTGATGGTGGCATTCAATACTCTTGTAATGAGCGCAATATAAAGATTTTGCTGTTTGTTTCATTATGTTCTAGAATCTTCTGTTTTTATAGCAAGACAATGAAATAATCAGGTACATGGTGGAAGATAGTTCTTTCTATTGCGTCCAGACAACTATGCATTTATTGCCTGAGAATTCACAATATCCCTGGACACAGTCCATTGTGCCTGGAGCGCATTCTTGTGTGCATGCAAATTGAGAGCAATCTGGCGCCTGTTCTTTTAGGACACAAGATGTTGAATGGCAACATTGCGCTGGAGCGCATTCTTTGGCTGTTTGATTATCTGAGAGATTGCCTATTTTATCAGACTGTCCAACACAACCACTGATAACTAATATTGCTATTATCATTAATACAATCAATAGATATTTTTTTATTGTTAAGGAAAGTATAATATTTCTTTCCTTGACAAGATAAATGACTTTCAAATAAAGTCGTTTTGTTCTCATATTTTTTATTTATAGCGCATGGCTTAAATAATCAAAAGACAAATAATATATTATGCGCATAAAATATTTTGGGCATTCTGCTTTTCTGATCGAGGATCTGTTAATTGATCCGTTTATAGAGCATAATCCACACTGCAAAATAAAGGCAAAAGACATTAAATGCAATATTATTTGCATAACACATGATCATGGCGACCATCTTGGAGATGGTTTTGAGATTGCAAAGAACAACAATGCTGTCATTGTGGCAATATATGAGTTGTCGCAACTGGCGCAGAAGAATGGATTGAAGTCAGAAGGCATGAATATTGGAGGCTGGATAACTGCAGGGGACTGGAGAATCAAGATGACAGAAGCATTGCATTCCAGCCAAGGCCATTCTGCTGGATTTATACTGCATAACACAAAAGTCAATAAAAAAATATATCATGCAGGCGATACTGGCTTGTTTGGCGACATGAAACTCATTGGCAATGAAGGCATTGACATAGCAATGCTGCCTATTGGCGACAGGTATACAATGGGAATAGCAGATGCATTAAAAGCAGTTGAATTCATTAGGCCAAAAATGGTTATTCCAATACATTATAATACGTTTCCTATAATTACTGCAGATCCAGAGGATTTTAGGAAAAACTGTCCTGTCAATACTGTAATTTTCCAGGCAAATGAAGAAAAAGATCTCTGAATCAGCTGCTAAGTGTCTTATCTATTTCATCCAATACACTTGATACATCCTGCACATCCTGGCTTATGTTACTGACTGCCTGGGCAACCTGTTGTTCTGATTTAATTTCTGTTTTTGCTGTTTCTGCTGGCTGGGTTGACTGGCCAATGCATCCGCTAATAATGACAGTGAATGCCAGCAATACCAATACTATTGCAAATATTTTCTTGTTCATATTCTATACCTCTTTTTCTTTGCCTGTTTCTTTAGTATTTTACAAAAATCTGACTATCTGATACAGTCTGAGCAATCACTGCATTCTCCTACATCACACACCCCATTGTTAAGACAACCTGAACATGCTTGTCTTGATGATTGTGTAGATGTTGTTCTTTCAACTGACTCTGTTCTTTCTATCTGTCTTTCTGGGATTTGCTCCTGTCTCTGGAGTCTTTGCGATGGCTCTTGTGCTCTATAATCATTTCTTTGCTCACCAGGCGGCTTGAACTGCATTAATTTTGCAAGATCGCCTGTGCACAATTGTTCTATTATTTTTGGATCTGGCTCTCCTCTGCCGAACACTGCATCTGGACCAAGTGGGTATTTATCGCTTGGTATTTTGCACTGCATCTTCAATGGATATTTCATGCCCATTAATGCAAGCAGGTTTTCAGGAGGTCCCTCTGGTCCCATTGCTTCTTTTGTCATAATTATTTCAATTGCACAGGTATCTCCTTCAAGGCCGTTTATATTTATCTCAGGTCCTCTTCCTTCTCCTTCTGGATTAAATCCTTCAAGCTTCTGGCATGTGATAAAGCTTCTGAAAAAAGCCTCTCCTCCTTGTTCACAGCCTGTATATACTTCACAACCTTCTCTTGATGGATCTGACTGAGGCTGTCCTCCTTGTTTTTCACAGTCTGTGAATTTGTTTTTATCATCATCTGAGCAGAATTCAAATCCTCTTCTTGTTTCAACTCTTGTTCCTCTCAGTTCCTGGGCTCCTTCGTCGCTAAGCATATAATAAACAATGTCTTTTATAGTGACTTCTTTTATGTATTTTATGTCTTCTTTTATATTCATTATGTCATCAACTGTAATATCTCTTAGTTTGTTCTTCAGGTCACTCCTTATCCTGTCCACCTCTCCTTTTGCTGCTTCAAACATGTCTGCTATTCTTCTATATCGTCCTTCTTCTGCATCATTCCCAACAGAAGCATAATAATCTGCTATTGAATCTGTTTTTCTTGCAAGTTTGTCAATTGCCATCTTCAGTTCTTCTAGCTTGAATGCAATGTCAAGCAGTTTTGTTGCATCAGGCACTTCTGTAATGAATTCATTATCTTCAAATGTCACCTTGCTCTTGTCTCCTTTTCTTACACAATCTGAGAATCTAATGCAGCCGTCATAATCTTTTTCTATGAACAACTCTCCGCCGGTCTTTTTGCATTCTTCAAATATGTATGACGGAAGCTCTTTTTTGCAGAATTCATTTCCCTGGCCTTCACCGCACACAGTTATCATGCAATTTGACTGAACAGGATCAGGAACCATATTCCATGCTTTGCCAGCGTCTTTGCACTCTCTCTTTATTCTTTCTGCAATGCCTGGATCCAGCTCTTCTGCGCACATTTTCTTTTCTTTTGATATGCAGTTTGGCATAAAGCATTCTCCTTCTCTTACAAATTCAGCATCCATTCCCATTTCTTTGCATTCCTGCTGTCTTTTGCTTGTTTCTTCTCTTGTAGGGCATCTTTCAAATTGTTTTTCAGATGTGCCAAACCCAAAACCAGTTGGACATGGAACTTCCTGCTCGCCTACTCTGCATATTTTCTGCTGCACAGGCTCTTTTCTAATATATTGGTTTTCAAAATTATCATCCGCACATACCCAGCTGCAGTCTGATGGGTCATTCTTATTATATTCAACTCTTCCTCCTTTGTTATAACATTTTTGAAGGCCTGGGTTTTCTCTAGGATCTCTTGAACATTTCTTTGCCTGTTCACATCTTACTATTTTTCTTCCTTCAAAAATCTCTTCCCAGCATCCTGGTGGAAGATTTGTTTCTTGTTTTTTATACACATCTGTCTTTGACTGGCATTCTATTATTTCACAGCCATCTGCACCTATTCTTTTTGCATATCGCTGTCCTGCTTCAAGACACATTTCCTTGTCTTTTTCAATGTCAGGACAGTCTAGTTTTTTAACATCAGAACAATCCTGGGCGCAATTTTCTATGTTTTCTTTTCCTTCAAAGTTTTTTTCAGACTGGCATCTGTTGTTGCCGCAGCATGTTTGTCCGCGAGGACAGTTGTTTGAATCATAGCCGCCATTTGTCAGGAATCCGTCTGGACAGATGTCGTCTGGCCGCATTGGGCAGATAGGAACTTTTTTCTTTAGTTCTCTGCATTCATAACCAGCAAAACATCCTTTGTCATCAATATTTTTTATCACTTCTCCTCCTTTTTCATTGCACATCCTTGTTTCATCAGGCGTCATTGTCTTTGGATCTGGACATGTTGTTGAAGATAATGCGCAATCTTTTGGACAATTCTCTTTTGTTTCTCCAATCTCACATATCATGTTTCCGCAAGTTTTGTCAAAATCAGGGCATCTATCCACAAGAGACCATCCTTGCGGCAGGCAGGTGTTTTGAAATCCTTTGCAATTTCCTGCTCCATCAACACCAAACACAGGGGTTTGTTCGCATATAGGAAGAGTTATTTCATGACCATAGCAGTTTGTAGTGCATTTGATGCAATCTCCTGTTGCTGCATCACATATATTATTGCATGATGCCTCAAATCCATCTGTGCACTTTGTTTTCTCAATTCCACAACTCTTGCCAGCGCATTTGTCTATTGCTGTATCAGTTGATGGTATTGTTTGATTAGCACCTGTCTGCGCAGTTGTCTGAGTAGAAGTATTTGTTTGCACTGCAGTGTCTGTTTGTCTTATTTCGTGGCTACTGCAATCTGGTATGCATGATCCGCATGATCCAGCACTGCAAATATTTTGGCATGATGCCTGAAAACCATCTGCGCATGTCTGGGTAGATGGACTGCAAGAAATTCCTGCGCATGGATCTGCTGACGTAATGGGTGTCTGCGCAGAAGCATCTGATTGCACTGTCTCATTCTGCGCAAGAGCAATTCCAGTAAATAAGAATAAAAATATTATTATCAGGGCTATTTTTTTACATCCCATGCTTTATTCTTGGATTTGGGTGGTATATAAGTTTTCTCTGTCTTGTCATACTGCTGTTTTTAGCTTTTTATTTCATGAATTGCAAATCATATTATGGAAGAAACAATGCAAATTGTTGTTGGACGGGACATAGAGGATACAAAGAAGTTTGGAACTTCTGGCACTATCAATATTGGCAGGCATATTGTAGGCACTGGTGAGGATGCGCATTTTACAACGCCTGTTCTTATGGATATTCTGCGGCCTCATCTGACAATATTATGCGGAAAACGCGGAAGCGGAAAAAGCTATAGCATGTCTGTTTTTGTTGAGGAAATGCTAAAACTTCCTGATGAATATAAAAAATCATTATGTTCTGTCATGATTGACACGCAGGGAATATTCTGGACAATGAAGCAGCCGAATGAAAAACAGGCAGTTGAATTGGGAAACTGGGGACTAAAGCCAAGAGGATTTAATATAAAGATCTATGTTCCTGAAGGACAGAAAAAAGTATTTGAACAGGCTGGTGTTGATTTTGACGGCGCATTCTCGGTGTCGCCAGCTGAGCTTACTAGCGAAGACTGGCTTGGTGTTTTTGAATTAAATCATAATGAATCACTTGGAATACTTCTTCAGAAGAATATCAGTGAAATATCTGCGATAAATGATTATAACATAGATGATATTATAAGCAGGATAAAAAAAGAAAAGGGATTTGAAGCAGAGAAGCTTGCATTGATCAATAGGTTTGAGCTCGCGAAAACATGGGGAATCTTTGGAGAATCTAGAATGCCTAACCTGCTTGAGCCTGGCGGTTCCTGTATAATAGATGTCAGCCTGACTTCGCAAAATGTAAGGGCATTGCTAATATCTATAATAGCAAAAAAAATATTCAGGGAAAGGACAATTGCAAGAAGAAGAGAAGAACTTGCAGAAACAGAAGGAATTCGGATAAAAAAGATTCCAATGTGCTGGATAATGATAGACGAGGCTCATAATTTTATATCCAGTGATGAAAATTCTGCTTCTCAGGATATTCTCCTGAGAATAGTCAAGGAAGGAAGACAGCCTGGAATAGGGCTTTTATTGGCAACACAAAGGCCTGAGAAGCTCCATCCTGATTCATTATCACAGTCTGATTTATTGATCTCGCATATGCTTACATCAAAAGCAGACATAGACTCTCTCAGGGCAATAATGCAGACCTATATGCTTTTTGACATAACAAAATATCTTACAGATCTTCCAAAGATGAAAGGGGTTGCAATTGTTCTTGATGATAATTCTGAGAGAATATACAGCGTCTATATCAGGCCAAGACAGTCCTGGCATGCAGGAGCTAGTCCTGTGGCAAAGATTTGATTCAGGATATGGTGAAACTAAGTCCTGTGTAATCACTATGTTCTCTTATAGCAAACCCAGTAAACAATCTGGATACAACAAAGATTCAAAGAATCTCTGTGTACAGAAAGAACTGTGTTCTTTCTTGTATGATAAACTGGGTTTGCTATAAACCCTAAGCTATACAAACACTTACAATTCTTCTTTCATTGCAATTTATTCAATATTTTCAGAAGCTTCTTTTTTGCCGCTTCAAATGTGTTTTCAGGAACAAAACCATAAACGCCCTGAAGAGCATCTCTGAATGATTGATTTGTTATTATTTGTTTTATTTTTTCTTTGTTTGATACTGCAGATGCAAACAAGGTCTCTAGTGTTTTTATTATGAATTCTTCGTTCAACTCTGTATTTGCCAGTATGAATATATCTCTTATATCCTGGCGCCTGCATGAAACAAATTTCATAACAAAAAGCATTTCAGGATTAGCTATTCTTAGAGATATTTTTTCTGCAGATGCTCTTGCAACAGTTTCTCTTATTTCTGAATTCTGCCTTATAAGATCGTATGGAAACGACATATCTGTTGACCTATCTGTAACACCGTTTATTAAAACATCTACTGCTGCTTTATTTTTTTCAAAGCGCATAAACCTTCCTAAATATGGCGTTCTTTTATCCGCTTCTGTTTGAATAAAACTGTTTCTAATGAGAATGCTCTTTATTTCCTTGATATTCTGGCTTATTACAACATCACAGTCAACTGAAAATCTTGGCAACACATATGCATTTATTGCATACCCTCCTACAAGTATTATATCTAGATCTGCTATCTGCTTCAAAGTTTCAAATATTGTCTTTTCTCTCTGTTCTAAATCCATTTACATCGCCTGATTATATAGCTCTACCGCGAAATAAACAGGATAATATTTCGCGCTGAGCTATACACACAAACAACATGCGTTGTTTGGTGCACCAGAAAGCTCTGCTTTCTGTGTGTGTGAAACCACTATTATCATATCCAGAATCTTTAGTGGTTTCGCTATAATTCCTTTAAAATTCTTGGATCTATTTTAGCATCTGTTTTTAACTGGAATTTTTTTATCAAATATGCTAAAGGATATTCAAACATATCTATATTCTGATTGCAGAACTCAGCCACTCTTTTTATGCTATCAACTGGTTTGTTTTCAATAATATTATATTTGAAATCATCCTCTGGGATTAAAACAACAAATTCTCCTAATGCTGTTTCTGCTTTGTTTAAGAAAACAGATATTCCATGAGATTTTAAGTAATTTACCCAGAATTTAATATCGCTCTTCAATACCCTTATAAAATATGGGGAGTGTTCCCAGCTTCTTTGAATATAACTGAAATCCGTCCATATTTCCACTGCGCTTGCTTTTGTATAGCAATGTTTTCTTTTTGACAATTCCAATAATCCAGGAACTCTGAATTTTATCATATCTTTTATTATTTGTTCTGGTTTGATGCAAATATATTTTCCTTTTTCTATTCGTCTTATCCATCCTTTTTTTTCCAAAACATGTAAAATCTTTTTTCTCATTGATTCTGATAAAAACCATTTGAAATAGCCTGAGCTAAAAGGATTGGTTCCAAATTTGTTATATAATATAGTGTATGCTTGTTCTCCATACATTGGTATTGGTTCTGACATATCATCATCTTGTAGATACCTATATGGTATCTAAGATTTAAATATGTATGGTTACCTATTAGGTAACCATATATTTCTTATTAACAACAAGACAATAATTATCATGGACAGACGCATAAAAACAATCCTAGGTTTTTTTGAAAAGAACTATACAATCAAAGACATTTCTGTTGGCAGGGGTGCTTTTAGGGTTTTGATCAGCTGCATTATTTCCCAGCGCACGCGGGATGCAAATACAGAGCGCGCTTCCAGGCAATTGTTTGCCATTGCAAATACACCAAAACAATTGGCTGCAATGCCTGTTGCTAAGATAGCAAAATTAATAAAGCCCTGTGGATTTTACAGACAGAAAGCCAGGCGCATAAAACAGACTGCAGGAATAATTCGTGAAAAATATAATGATAAAGTGCCAAAAACACGCGAAGAACTTATGAAACTGCCTGGCGTTGGCTGGAAAACAGCTGATATTACTCTGATGTATGGACATGGCATTCCTTCTGTGGCTGTTGATACTCATGTCAATCGTATACCAAAGCGCATTGGCCTGGTTCCAGCGCATGCAAATCTGGAAGAAGTAAAGAAGATTCTGGAAGAAATGTTTCCAAAGAAAAAATTGTATATTGTAAATCATGGGTTTGTGAGATTTGGACAGAACATATGCCTGCCTGTAAATCCAAAATGTCTAATCTGCCCATTTAATGGATTTTGCAAATATAAATATTCTTCCAAAGAAACAGAGCAATGTCAGGATTTAAGATTTGCGCCTATTATAGCAATACAACAAAGTATTCAGTATTATATTTGTTGTTTGCTATACAAGGTGAAGTTTCACTTCACCTGTACAGCAGAAGCTTTGCTTCTGCATGTATGTGAAACCACTATTATCATACCAGAATCTTTAGTGGTTTTATGTGAAACCACTATTATCATACCAGAATCTTTAGTGGTTTCACTATATCTCATTGTGTTGTTATGAAATTTGCGCACATTGCTGACTGTCATCTTGGCTCATGGGGTTCTCATCCTGAACTTAGGGATCTGCCATTAAAGGCATTTGAACAGGCTGTCAATGCATGCATAACAGAGAAAGTAGGTTTTGTATTGATTGCAGGTGATCTGTTTGACACATCAATGCCTGGGGTGGATGTTCTAAGGTTTGCAGCAGAGCAGCTGCGCAAATGCAGGGACAATGGAATAGCTGTATATATCATTGCAGGCTCTCATGATTATTCTCCTACTGGCAAGACCATGATATCTGTGATGGAGTCAGCAGGCCTTGTTGTGAATGTGAATCAGAAACTAATAAATCATAATGGCGCAAAGATATTTGGCATTGAAGGACTGAAAGGCGGTCTTGACAAGAATTCATTCAATGATCTGAAGATTCCAGAGCTTGGCTCTGGATTAAAGATATTTGCTTTTCATTCTGCTGTCACAGAGCACTGCCCAATATCGCTGATGGATTCTATTCCATTGTCGGTTCTTCCAAAAGGGTTTGACTATTATGCGACAGGCCATTTGCACGAACACATCAATGAGAATATTGGCAAAGCAAAGCTTGTATTTCCTGGTCCTCTGTTTCAGGCTAATTTTGATGAACTGGAAAAGCACGAGAAAACTGGATTTTATATTGTTTCCTATGAGACAGCATCTGCAAACAATGGTTTTCTGACAATGAAAAGAATTGAGCTTGATGTGTGCAAAAGCTTTGTGATAAAAATAGACGGTAATGGCAAGAGCCCGGTTCAGATAGAAGAAGAAATTCTATCCATGATTGAGAACAACGACATCAAGAATAAGATTGTTCTGATTAAATGCAAAGGAATATTAGAATCAGGAAAACCATCTGACATTAATTTCAATCTTATATCAGAACGGTGCAAGAATTCCGGATGTTTTGCTGTAAAAAAATCAGTCAATCTGACAACAGAGGAGATTGATCTAAAAACCCAGGAAAAATCAGTCAAGGAAATAGAATCAGACTTAATGAAACAGGCTGTTGCAAACCAAGAGGATAAAAAAGATATGATACCAGCTCTTATGGATTTATTAAATCAGGAAAAGACTGAGAATGAGAAAAATCTCATATACGAAGAGAGAATAAAATCAGCTGTTATTAAGATGATGGGGTTGTGATAATGGAACTGAAATCAATCAGACTGCAGAATATCCGGAGCTATGTTAATGAGACTCTGGAATTTCCAGACGGTTCTCTGTTGCTGGCAGGAGACATTGGATGCGGCAAATCCTCTGTTCTGTTGTCTATTGAATTTGCTTTATTTGGCATACAGCGAGGCGAGCTATCTGGAAGCGATATTCTAAGGCATGGCGCAAAGAATGGTATAATTGAATTACATATGAAAATTGATGGAAAGGATGTTATAGTTCAGAGGAATGTAAAAAGAGAGAAAAAAGGAGTACAGGTATACTGTCTATACTCCTCAGGACAGCATGAAACAGATATTATTAGCTGATCCAGAAGAACGGCTTAGAATACTCAGAAAAATATTTGATATTGACAAATACGGCATAATCAGGAATAATGCATCTGGAATTGTGATGAGGGAGCTTAGGTCTATGAAAAAGATATATGAAGCGCAGACAGCTGACATAGAACAAAAAAGACACGACAGGTCCAGAAGGGCTGATGATATTCTAAGAAATAAAAAAGATCTTCTGGAGAAACGGGCTTCTCTGGATAAAATAGATAATGAAATAAAACAGAATGAACATGAAGTTGAAAGAATAGGAAGAGAGATAAAACAAATGAGCCTTGATATGCAGGAATGCGCCAGACTAGGTGCTTTTGCAGAACAGAAAAAGAAAAGAATTGATTCTATTAGAAAAGAAATTATTGATAATGAAAAACGGATTAATGAATTGGATAAGCTTCTGCTAAACAGGCCAATTGCAAAGGAAATTGATGACAAAGATGCTGTTTCCAAGAAATCTCTAATTGAAAAAGAAAAACAGATGGCTGTGATGCAGCGCGGGGTTATTGAAAACGAGATAAGAAAGCTTTCTGTGATACTAGGCAAAGGGCTTTGTGAGTTTTGCGGCCAGAATGTTGCTGATAGGGCTGGGTTTTCTGCAAGGCTTGATGACAAAAGAAGATTAGCAGAAACATTAGTGAAGAAAATAGCTAATGCTGATAATGAGCTTAAAATCATAGAAGAAACTAGAAAAAAATCAATAGAATACCAGTATGAACTCAGGATATTTGAAGAAAGAAAGAGAAACTATGATGATGTGCTCAGGAAAAATAAAATTCTGTATGATGAAAGAAACGCCCTTGACAATGAGGTTGTCAGTATAGTAGAAGAACTGTCAAGAAAAAGCATTGACAAACAGCTCTTTAGCAAATTAGAAGATCTTGAAAAGAACGCAAAATCTGAACTTATAATAAAACGTAGAAACAGGGATGGCCTGTCTTCTATGACAGCAAGATTAGAGAGCACGATTGAATCATTGGATAAAGAAGTGGAAAGAATTGATAAAGAAATAATGGAAAAAGAGATGCTAAAGGAAACGATAGACAATATTGGATCTGTTATGAGCTGGATTGATCTCACATTCATACCATTGATGGAGAGCATGGAACAGCATGTCATGAACAGCATACAGGGTGAATTTAACAGGTTTTTCCAGCAATGGTTTTCTGTCCTTATGGCTGTTGAGAACATGTCTGTTAAATCAGACAGACAATTCTCTCCTGTAATAGAACAGGCTGGCTATGAAACTAGTTTTCAAAATCTTTCTGGCGGCGAGAAAACTGCTGTTGCGCTGGCGTATCGGCTGGCATTGAACAAGGTTATCAATTCATTAGTAGAGACTATAAAAACAAAAGACCTCATAATACTTGACGAACCTACTGATGGATTCAGCACAGAACAACTGGATAGGGTTAGGGATGTCCTGAACGAACTCAACCTGAATCAAATGATTATAGTGTCGCATGAACCTAAAATAGATACTTATGTAGATAATGTCATAAGATTCTACAAAGAAGAGCATGTTTCAAGGATTGTCAAATAGATAAAATTGCTATAAATAATATTCAGTGTTTTAAAGTCATCCCATAAAACAATCAGGATTGTTTTATGGGCGACAGTATAGCAAACCCACAGATTCATGTCCTGAATATTTTATGGGTTTGCTATAAAACCAATTGAATATTATAAGGTTTTAAAAATTTAAGATGGAATGTAAAATTCCATCTGATTTTCAAGACCAATAAAAATATAATAAGGTCTTAAAAATGATTCATTGGTTTGTTTTTAATATTGTTGTAATGCTTGTATCTGGATTAATATTGCTGGAGCGATTCTTTGGCGCACAATTTGATTTTTTGCCGACATTGGCAGGAATATTGTTTGTGATAACACTCCTGCTCTTTATCAAGGATGTTATGACACTTAGGGGCTAGATTAAAGTCTTTTTAATTTTCTTTAGAATAAACCAGCTAAAATGATTTCCATATCTTTCCTGCAGTTCTTTTATTTTCCAATCATTATCTGTTATATTGCCCCTACAACAATCAGTTCCACAATTACATGAAAAATTATAATTATTTCTTTTTGTGAAACACATTGCATAGTCATGGGTTAGTTCTTCTCCAGATTTAATATCTCGTAGAGCAACATAAACAACCTGTCCATCGAAACCGATATTTGGCTTACAGGAATGGTTGATAAAAATAGCATTTTCGTTTATTTCTTCTTCTGTTTTTGGTCCAATGAAAAAATTGTCATCTATCTGCAGACAGTATTCTCTTTGAAGCTTTCCTAATTCATTATATTCATCTGATGTTAGAATATGACCATTCTTTATTGCGACAATTTCTCCTTTTTTTATATTTTCTTTGGCAAAAATTCCTTTTCCTTTGATAGGACTTTCTCTGATTTCTGTTTTAGAAGATCTATATGATTTTATTTGCATAAGAGAAATTGGTGTGTAATTTTTTTAAAGCCTTTTATCTAACTAAGTCTATACATGCTTTTACAAATCCATCAAATAGAGGATTTGGCTTTAATGGCCTTGATGTAAATTCTGGATGAAATTGGGATGCAATGAAAAACTTATGACCAGGCAATTCTGCTATCTGCTTTATTGTCTCGTCTGGTGTAGAACCTGAGAATATTAATCCATATTTTTCCAGTATATTGACATAATCTGGATTTATCTCATACCTATGCCTGAAGCGCTCAATAACATTGCCTTTGTTGTAAGTTGCGTAGGCAAGTGTGCCTGGCTTTATTTTCACTATCTGTCCACCTAGCCGCATTGTTGCGCCATAATTTTGTTTTGCGATTATTTCTTTTTGCCATGGCAGAATATCCACCACAGGATTTTTGCAATCTGGCAATATCTCGGTTGAATGCGCATTCTCCAGTTTACACACATTTCTTGCAAATTCTATTACAGCCAATTGCATGCCATAACAAAGGCCAAGATAGGGTATATTATTCTCTCTTGCATACTGTATTGCAGATATTTTTCCTTCAACACCTGATCCGCCAAATCCTCCTGGAATTATTATGCCATCCAGCTGTTTTAGATCATCCAGCCTTGATGGATATTTCTCAAAATCTTTTGAATCAATCCATCTTATGTCTGGACTTACCTGATTCTCAGCGCACGCATGCCTTACTGCTTCTATGACTGATACATAGGAATCTAGAAGCTTGTAGCCTCCTATGTCAAAGTATTTTCCAACTATTCCTATCTTTATAGTCTTATCAACATTGTTTAGTATATTTACGAAATTCTTCCATTCAATATCATCAGACGGCTTTGCGTCAATATTGAATTTTTTCAATATCTTGTTTCCAAAATCCTGTTCTTCAAAGAACAATGGCAATTCATATATATTCCCTATGTCTGGATTGTCAATTATGTTCTGTTTTGCGATATTACAGAACAATCCTATCTTCTCTTTCCTGACATCGTCTATTGGCATAGCTGACCTGCATATGATAAAATCCGGCTGTATCCCAAGCGAAAGGAGTTCTCTTGTAGAATGCTGGACAGGCTTGCTCTTTATTTCCCCCAGCTTTTCCAGAAATGGCAGGTAGGCCACGTGTACAAAAACAACAGGAATGTTTTCCAGCTTCATCTGTCTTGCTGTTTCCAGGAACAATATATTTTCATAATCTCCAACAACCCCGCCTATTTCTATCAGGACAAAGTCTGCTTTTGTGCTGTCAGCTACGTCTATTATCCTTTTCTTTATCTCATCTGTTATATGGGGGATTGGCTGAACTGTTTTTCCAAGATATTCTCCTTTTCGCTCTCTCTCTATAACAGTTGAGAATACCTGGCCTGTTGTAACATTGTGCTTTTTTCCAAGTGTGGTGTCTGTGAATCGCTCATAATTTCCAAGATCCTGGTCTGTTTCACCGCCGTCTTCTGTCACCCAGACCTCGCCATGCTCTGATGGCCTTAGTGTACCTGCATCAAAGTTTATGTAAGGGTCTATCTTCATTACAGTTGCGCTGAATCCTTTCATCTTAAGAACCTTTGCAATAGAAGAGGTGCTTATTCCTTTTCCCAATCCAGAAACAACCCCGCCTGTAACAAATATCAAATGCATTAATTCTTAATGCAGGCAACTATTATATCTCTTATCAATTGACAGAAATGATTGTGTTGCTGTTTTTAAACATTGTTCTCATTTAATTTATTATGGTATCATGGAGATTATGGGTGTATATTCCAATATTTATCATTGTTGCACTGAACATCAAGGAAGTATTTATCATTCCAATGGCTTTCTCAATATATTTGCTGATCTATGGACTGATTAAGATATTCACGCGACAATGTTTCAGGAAATACACTACGTTTATACTTGGAATTGTCATGTTATCAGCAACAGTATTCTTACCTTTCCCATTCTGGGCACTAACATTGATGCTGTTCCTGATGATATTTGATGCTGTATAAAAATTTGTTCTGCAAATTTTTATGCATCTTCCAAATATTTTGAATACAGCAGAACAATCCTGTCTCTTGACTACTAGATTAATTGGATTGTCATTGGCAAACTACTCTGTATTATCTGTTGTGTTGCAAAAACCTATAGTCATCCAATAAAACAATCAGGATTGTTTTATGGGCGACAGTATAGCAGATTGCAATTATAGCTCTATCGCGATATTGCAATTTATTGCAATCTGCTATAAGAAACTGAATGGGCCTGAAGGGAATTTCATAATCTTTCTATATTTATAGATATCCATGAAAGATTAATTTGAACCCTTGACCTTCTGGTCCGAAGCCAGACGCTCTATCCAAACTGAGCCACAGGCCCTTCTAAGATACTTTTCAATTAATAGATATTAAAGAAACATAATAAGCCTCGGAAGGGAGTTGAACCCCTGACCTGCTGTTTACGAGACAGCTGCTCTACCAATTGCTCCTCCTGAAAAAGAATCAGGAGTCTGAGCCACCGAGGCGTTAATTATAGATAGGATAAAGCAATTTATACATTAATTAACCATCATTCTTATGGAACTGATTAATATCTACAAAACTCTCTTAGAGAGGTATGGAAAACAAGGATGGTGGTCTGCCAGAACAAAGAAGGACAAAATGACTTTCAAAGAAAGTCGTTTATCTTGTCAAGGAAAGAAATATTATACTTTCCTTAACAATAAGAAATGGGAAATGTGCACAGGTGCAATTCTTACCCAAAACACGGCATGGTCAAATGTTGAAAGCGCTCTTGATAATCTAATCAAAGCAGATGTTCTGAATATTGAAAAGATGGCATCAATGCCATTATCAAAACTGGAAAAGCTGATAAAACCATCTGGATTTTATAAGCAAAAAGCTGTGCGGCTGAGAAACTTTGCAAGATTTGTTTTGAGCCATGGTTCTGTAGATAATTTTTACAGGAAGATTGAAAGAGAAGAATTGCTGAAACAGAATGGTATAGGACCTGAAACTGCTGATTCCATACTCCTGTATGCATGCGATAAGCCGTATTTTGTAATAGATGCATACACACAAAGAATATTTTCTAGAATTGGAATAAAACCAAATGGATTAACAGGCATTCATAAAAAAGACTATGAATTGTGGAGAAAGTTGTTTGAACAAAACCTGCCAAATAACATAAAATTGTACAAAGAATACCATGCCTTGATTGTAAAACATGCAAAACACAATTGCAGAAAAAAGAGTAATTGTGATGATTGTATCTTTTATAAATCTTGCAAGAGAATAGATTCTTGCGCTTAGAGCTTATAGCAAACCCACAAAAGATTCCGGACACATGGTTGAGCTATGCTCAACCTGTGCAAGAAGGAATTGCAATTCCTTCTGCACGCAAAGACTTGAGAAGTCTTTGCTGTGCAGGTGAACT
>JACRMW010000029.1 GCA_016219465.1 Candidatus Aenigmatarchaeota archaeon
ATGCTATTTTTCTTGCTTCTTTCCTCAGATGCAGTGGCTCGGCGTTTTCAGGCGATATTGTTATTATATGTTTTATAGTAGTGTCATTCTCAAGCCTCTGTTTAATCACATCTATCATTGCGCCTGCTCCTCCTTTTCCTTCTTTGTTTTTTGCTGTTGTAAGATCATAAAATGCAATCATTTCACTATCTACTGTGCCATATGCAGCAAATCTGCCATTTGTAGTGAGTTCTTGGGCTGTTTTTGGAAGGGCTTTTTCTATCCAGTTTTCTATTGGATCAGAATCAAACAAAGAATCATATTTCACGATTACTGTGCGCAGGCATATGTATATGCCGGACTCTCCTTTTCTGAAAAGATAAAAAAACCTACCTGGTATTTTGCATGCTCTATTGAATTCGCTTGAAAAGGCATATTGTTCCCATGCATCTATCATGGATCTTTTTATTGTTCGCCTGTCTTCTTTTGACAACTGTCCTGTATATAATTCCCATTCTCCTTTTGTACTTTGATAGTCTTGCAAAAATGCCATTTCTGGCTCGTGCGACAGCAATTCAAGAAAATGCTTTGTTGCATAGGCAGCTCCTAGACCTGCTCCAATAAGAATGCCTTTTTTCAGCGCGTTTACAACATCTTCTCTGCTGTATTGCATAGTATTACTAATAGCAGCTGCTTATTTATAGCTCTACCGCGAAACAAACAGGATATTATTTCGCGCTGAGCTATACACACAAACAACATGCGTTGTTTGGTGCACCAGAAAGCTCTGCTTTCTGTGTGTGTGAAACCACAATAATCATGCATGGTGAACTCATAGAGTTCACCTGCACAGGTTGAGCATAGCTCAACCATGTGTCCGGAATCTTTAGTGGTTTCGCTATAATTACAGATTCTGCTTTGTTTTATTTAATCTGTTATGCCTTTTTCAGATACCATGAAAACTGCTTCGCCTTCTGGCAAAGACGGCGAATCTATCAGCCTGACTATTCTCTTTCCTGCTTTTGATTTTCTCAGGAACAATCTATATGTTGAATTATGAGTTATAAAACCATCTGCAATATAATTCTGGTTCTTCACCACACTGATATCATAGAGTGGCTCTTTGTTTTCTATTTTCTGTATATGCTTAACAGGCTCAAATCTTATATCTCCATCAATTATCTTTGACAGGAATTCTATTCTTGGATCCTTTGAGCACATTAGCACATTGGCTATTTTTCTAAGCTCTTTTAGATGCATGTTTTTATAATCATCTGGCCTTGTCCGCATATAATGTGATGGTTTAAGCCCTGCTTTTTTCAGCATGCTCCAGAGCTCTTTGTGGTTAAATGGCAAAAGCTCTCTTGTATGAGTTAATTCGCAGTGTTCTGCCCACTTCTCAAGAAGGCTTTTTTTATCACTTGCTGTTAATCCTATTTCATTTTTAAATGTCACTATATCCCTGCCATCTATGATGATATTTGGCACTTCTCCTGGCCAAAAAGATGAACGAATTCCAAACCTCAATAAAAGCAATTGTAAGTGTTTCAAAACATTTTCATCTTTTTGTGATATTGTTATCCTTGGTCTTGATTTGTCAACAGAACCTTCTGCATCTACAAATCCTCTTATAAATGCCGCAACATGGCTTTTTGGCGATATTGAGACTGTTTCCAGCGCAATTGTTCTAAGCTCTTTAAACAGCCTTCTGACTGCCACTGCGTTTATGCTTAATGTCCATGCATTCTTATTCTTGACTTTTGTAATGTTTCCTGATATACCAAACAATTCTTGGCACAGATCTGAATAATATTCAAGAAGCTCTTTTCTTGCGTCCCTGAATCGAATTGATGTCTTTTCAAGATTTCCGTCGCCAATAAAATAACCAGCAACCATGGCTAGTTCTGGTGACATCTCTGATGGAATTGACAGCTTTCTGTGCTTATATGATGTATATGGCTCAATATGTTCTATAAAATCATCGTTAACTATTCCTGCATCAATGATGGTCTTGATGTTTGTTATATTTGTTGCGTATTTCTGGTTAAGAACCCGCCTTAGCTGCCTTGGGTTTATTGCAAGACAACTGCAAAGCTCGTGTCTTGAAATTTCGTTTTCTCGCAGCGTTTTCTTGATTATTTCTGCACCAGATTGTGAAATTGTTACCATTTCTTCCAGCTCTATCTCAGGCAAACTCTGCACACAACCTTTTATTTCTATTTTTGCCGGCTGTGCCAGCCAGTCTCCTTTTTTAATGTCCTTTGCTTCTGTTTCTTTTATTGAAAACCCATCTAATCTGAAAAATCTATGCAGAGGCGATGCTTTTATTTTGTTTGTTCTTGTTTGTATTTCATAAAGTTCTGATATATCGGGATTTAGAAACTTTGCATTTGCCAAATCTGTTTCGGTTTTCATATTATCAAAATTTGTTGATAAAACACCAGATAAATCAACATCTTTTATTTTTTTGATTGCTCCATCTGCGCATTGAATCAGTGTATTAGCTGGCAAGCAAGCGTGGCCTACAATATGGCCGCCGATTGGTGTTGTTGGATCTCCAAACATGACATCTGGACGCGCCATTACCTGGTTTGTGATATATATTGCTATGTTATTTGTGTCTGCAATTTTCTGCAATAAGTGTATGTGCCTGTTCAGTTTTTGCTGTCTTGGCGCCAGCTCTCCACGGCCTGAATAGTCTGCCCTGAAATGAGCTGTCAAGGAATCTATTATTATAAGCTTAATATTTTTTTCTTTTATAATGTCTTTTGCTTTTTCAGCAAGCACGACTTGATGATCGCTGTTGTATGCTTTTGCCACATATATGTTTTGCAGGACTTTTTCAGGATCAAGCCCCTGCACCTCTGCCAGCTGTTTTATTCTTTCTGGCCTGAATGTTGATTCTGTGTCTATGAACAAGCAAGCACCATTTAATCCTCCTTTTTCTTTCGGCAACTGAACATTTACTGCAAGCTGAAGACCTAATTGTGTTTTTCCAGATGCAAAACCACCAGCTGCCTCTGTTATAGATTGTGTCTCAACTCCGATTCCACCAAGAAGATCGTTCAGTGCTTTTGAACCTGTTGTTATTCTTCCTACTTCTTCGCGCCTTTTCAGGACTTCTGCTGCTGACTTGAAACCCATGTCAAGCATCTCACGGGCTGCCTGGATTATTTTCTGCGATGTCAGATCACCAAGGTCGCAGGCTGCGCTTATCTCGCCTGCTGATGCTGCTGCAATTGATATTAAATCAGCAAAACCAGCTTCTCTTAACTTTTCAGCTGCTTTGGGCCCAACACCAGGAAGGTCTTCTATTGTCTGTTCTTCGCCTTCTTTTTTCTTTGGCTTTTCTGTTGATTCCTCAAGCTCTTCTGCTGTTTGTTCAAAGTTCTCTTCAACATCTTCTTTCTTTTTCTTTGCCATTTTATCACGTTATTATTCTTTCGTTCTCGACACGCTCAGATGCGCATCAAAGATGCTTCTTCGCTAGTCTTGTTTGAATCTTTTGCGCTAACTTAGTTTGCTTTTTTGTCCTAAAATTATCACATGAAAGATATTCTGTGTTTTCTAACTGATGGAAACGATCTTTTATGGCTAAAAAACTTTGCCAGTGTGGTATTTCTACTGCATATCCCTGTCATATCCCTGTAACAAATAAAATTCATCAGCAGGTGTTTCTAGCTTATGATAGGCTTCTTGCACATTGTTTCATAATATGGACATGCCATAATATCATCAAGTAGAATTAAGATACCGAGAAATCTTTAATAGTATTAGAAATGACTGAAAAGGAAAAAAATAATTTGTTATCATTTAATTCAGATTTTTTTCACTAATGATTACAAAATCTCCTACGCTTTTCACTGTTGAAAACGGCACCAAAAGACGGTTGTTTTCGTCTTTTTCCAGAGAAATCTCTGCTATATGCTTTGTCGGCTCTGTTAGAACAACATGCAACAGCTCTCCTGACTCTGCAACAAACTTCAGGTCTCCAACAACACCAAACGTGCGGCCTGTTTCCTCTGATATAACTACTTTTCCTAGGAAATCGCGTCCTTTGCCTTTGAACATATTTTTCACCTGTCATAGCTAGCCAACTTAATAATCAAAACATAATAGAGGACTTTGAATAACATGTGTTTTGATCAAAGTCCTTATTGAGAACTTTCATAGATTATAGGGTTAATCAAAGTTCTCAATATACAAGTTGGCTGCTATAAGTTAACCCAGATACAATACCGAAATATTTACTGGGTTAACTATATATCTTCTATTGTCAATATAATATAAATAGATTTGGAAAAAGAAAACTTTCGTTTTTGTACCTTTCATTTTCAAGAACAAAGAGGAATTGCTTCGCAAGCTCGCCAAACACACAAACAACATACGTTGTTTGGTGCACCAGAAAGCTCTGCTTTCTGTGTGTCTTGCAATGGAAATAGAGGACTTTGAATAACATATATTTTGGTCAAAGTCCTTATTGAGAACTTTTCACAAATTGCAGGTTAATCAAAGTTCTCAATAATGATATATCTTATACTTTCCATTACAAGAACAAAATGACTTTCTACAAAAGTCATTTATCTTGTCAAGGAAAGAAATATTATACTTTCCTTAACAATAAAAAATCCAGAATAGATTTTTTATGTGAGGGTAATTTTGGCTGATTTTTTGATATAGGTTCTCTGAAATATATGTTTGTATTTATGCTTTTATAAATATAGTTTGTAATCGTGGTGATATTGTGTAGATATAATTCCTGTTTTTCCGCGCTCTTTCAACATAACCTAGTTCTAAAAGCCTTTTCAAAATATTGTTTATAGCTCTAAGGCCATGTGTCTTTGATTTGAAATTCTCAAGACCAAGCTGTTCAACAATTTCATAAGTTGTCATTGGCTGCAGCAATACTTCTAATATTTTTCTCTGCCTTTCTGGAATATCATCAGTGTTTATTTTCTCTGGTTCTTGCTGCTGCTTCTCAAGAATATCTGATGTTATCAAATCTTTATCCAGTTCAGCTGCTTTGTTTATCAGATTATTTGCAATCCTTATTATCTCACGCGGAAATCCTCCTGATTGATTGAACATGTGGTCAATTACATCGTTTGTAAATGGCAATGTGTCTGTTCCTCCTGCATAAATTATTCTTTTTCTAAGCAGTTCAATCATTTCTTCTTTTGATATTGACAATAACTCTGTCCTGGCTGCTATTCTTTTTCTCAGGGTTTCTAATTTTGTTTTTAGCTTGTTCTCAAACACAGGAAGCGCTGAGAACACAAGCTGCAGATTAGGTGTCTGGTCAGATATCACCCTGATCCATTCTAGTGTTGATAGGTCTGTTTCATGGGCTTCGTCGCATATAATGACTAAAGGCTTTTTCTTTGCTAGAAATCCTGGTATTTGATAGAGTGATTCAATCTTTGACCAGAAGAATGGCTTATACTTTGAATTCAGGATAAATATGAGCTCTTCAGGTGTTTCTGGGGGCTTTCCTAAGAATATGAAATCACGGTCAGGCATGTTTTGAATGAGCCATTTTAGGAAAGTTGTTTTTCCAGAGCCTGTTGGGCCTGTTATAAGGATTATTTTTTGGCCAGATCGCAAGGCTGTGATCATGTCTTGTGCCTGAGTCTTATAGCCTACCATGGCATGGGGCAGAATCTCAAATGTAAATGGGTTCTGGTGCCATCCTAATTTAGTATACCAGTCTATGAGGTTCATAGCTATCACTGTATAAATCATTTTGCTATTTACATTATATGTTTGTTCACGTATATATAGTTTTAGTTCACGTGTGTTCATGTTTAGAGCGTGAAGATGTCGTGAAGTTCACGTGAAGTTCACGTGACATGCGTGAACATTGTGTGAATATGGCGTGAATGTTGTTTTTTGTGGTATTTGAGACCGTTATTATGGGTTTTGTCAATAGTAGTATTGTATATTTGTTCACGCTATTTGTTCACGTGTCTTTTTTGTTCACGTGAAGTTCACGTTGGTTGTTCACGTTGTTCACGTGCTTGTTTTACAATTTTATAATTTGTGATGTGTTTGTGGGAGAAAACCTCCTGCTTTTGTGCTTATTTATAGTATATATTGAAGAAATGGGCTATATTTAGTCTTATTAGCTCATAATGACTTATTTAATAGTTCCAGAAACCGAAGAATTTCACCTATTTTTTGGCCTTGTTCTAGCTTTTCTATGACCAAAGGTTTAAGTTTGACTACTTTTAACAGGATTTTACCCTCACCAGAACCTAGGTCTTGTATATCTAGCATCGGAGCAAGCACTCCATATACATATTTGGTTACTGTTGTTGGATGTATGCTTGTCTGCTTTGCTATCTGTCTTATCCACACACCATCTTGGTTATTTATCAGAACCTGGACAATTTTTCTAACCTTTTCAGGACTTGAACCTGGTTTTCTACCTCTTGCCATGTCAATTAACTAGACACCTATCTATTTAAATCTGTTTTGATGTTGTAAGGCTTGTAGAGCCTATAAAACAGGGTTAAGAATTGTAATCAAAGAATTCTCTATATCATCCCTCACAAAACCTTGGCAATGGAATGCTAAAGATTGTTGAACAAGAAACCCTGCATTTTACACTCAAGTTCTTAGGTGAGATAACAGAAGAACAGTCCAGGAAAGCAGGCAATGCACTCAGGACAATAGAATGTCCTAGGATTGGTATTGAGCTAACTTCTGTAAAAGATATGCTAGAGAATATACAAATAGGTGAAATGTTAGCAACGAGCTTTTCATTAAAACAGAGCACACTGATACCACAAGAGCCTGTTTATAAGGAGCTGGTTAGGATTGAATTGGTCTGAGAATTGGCTATATTTTCTAATATGAGTAATAACATTCTGACATATTACAGCCATTAGACAATTACAGAATTCTGTTATGACATTAACTGCGCAAAAAACATGTATTGTTATAGCAACCCATAAAATATTCAGGACATGAATCTGTGGGTTTGCTATACATGGTGAAGCGAAGCTTCACCTGTACAGCAGAAGCTATGCTTCTGCATGTACTGTCGCCCATAAAACAATCCCGATTGTTTTATGGATGACTATAATACAATCTGCGCAAAACGAAGCTTTAAATAATATTAATCGTCCAATACTAAGCAAATCAAACCAATAATTTTTTCTTAACCTCCTTGCTTTCCAGTTCTCTAAGAGCATTGGATGCTATCCATTTTGCTGAGCTTGAATCAATATTTTGAATTTCCCTGGCTAGTTCAATTGCATGCTTGTTCAAAAACCTGTTTCGTTTTCCTATCTGCCTAAGCGCCCAATTGACTGATTTCTTGACAAAATTCCTATCATCTGTTGAATATTTCTTAATCAATGGAAACAGCTTGATAAAATCCTTGTCAGATGCTTTGCTGTACCATGCTAGACAGGCTATTATTGAAAAGCCTGCTCTTCTTGTGAATTCCCTATCATTCTCAACCAATTTCTCTGCTTTTTGAAATGCAAACCGCGTTTTGTGGAAAATATTCATGCAGCACTGATCGCACAAGTCCCATGAATTAAAATCATTTATCCAACTGTCTATCTGTTTCTCGGGTATATTATATGGGTCTTCTAGCATGCTTGCCAAAATCCTGGCTTCATGAATCCTTGTGGCCCAAAGTTCTGATGCAAGCTTGCGGTTTGTGCCTATTTTCTTTGCCAGCTTTCGCAAAACCGGTATTTTCACTCCAAGCGCATATTCTGGATTTATCCCAAACCTGGTCATTCCTTCCCTGTCTTCTGCGCTTGCGTTTTTCTTGAGCTCTTTTATAATTTCCTTGCTGTTCATGAAATTATAATACTATGAATGCTAATAACGTTGTGTAATATGATAATTGACTGTCTAAAAAAATTGACATTGACGCAGATATGCACTGTTCTTTTCATAGCAGGCTTATTTGGCCTGGTTTTCATAGTATTTGCAATAAAACCAGAGCCAATGATGATAAAAGATATTGATGAGACTAATATGGGCAAGACAATAACTATAAATGCAACTGTTGCCAAGAAAGAAATACGAAAAGGGAATTTGTTTTTAGAACTGTTTCAGGATGAAAGCTATATAAAGGCTGTGATGTTTGAAAGTAGTATAAAGGAAAATTTTGACAACATATCTACAGGAAACAATATCAGCATTATTGGTAGGATTGACAAATACATGGGTGAAATAGAGATAATTATCAAAGAAATAAGGTGATTTGTTGAAGGCAATAATACTCGCTGGAGGATTTGCAAAGCGGTTGTGGCCAATTACACTAACACAGCCAAAATCTCTGCTTCGCATCGGCAACAAGCCTGTGATTGAGTATATTCTTGAAAATATTGACAAAACAGGTGTAAACGAGATCATCATATCAATCAACCAAAAATTTGAAAAAGATTTTAAATACTGGCTTGAGAGATTTTCTCCAAAAATAAACAAGCCCATAAAACTGATTGTTGAGCCTTCTACTGATGAATCCAATAAATTAGGTGCTGTAAAAGCGATTGATTTTGCAGTAAAGCATCTTGAACACAATGACGATTACCTGATAATTGCAGGCGATAATCTTTTTGACTTTGACATCAACAATTTTATAAAATTCTATAATGAGAAAAAGGGCTTTGTTCTTGCTGTCTACGATGTTGCTTCAATAGAAAGGGCAAAACTATACGGGGTTGTGAATACCGATGAAAAGGAAAGGGTTGTGCAGTTCATAGAAAAGCCTGCTGTGCCGACTTCTGCTCTGATAAGCACTGGATGCTATATTTTTCCAAAAGAAACTCTGTATATTATTTCTGAATACCTGACACAACAGTCATTGGGAGACATGCCTGGGCATTTTATGCAATGGCTTCACAAGCGCATACCTGTCTATGCATACAAGTTTGAGGGCCACTGGTTTGATATTGGAGACAAGGAAGTCCTGAAAAATGCCGAGAACTGGGCAAAGAATTTTTATAATATTTGATGATGGATATGGATATCTGCAAAGATTTTGAAATAGAAGGAAATAAATGGAAATTTTCTATCTATATAATTGAGGAAAATGCATGTGAAAGAATTTGGCAAGATATCTATCCAATGCCACTATCGACATATACTGATCTGATCTTTTAAAGGTGCGTTAAAATCCCTCAGAGACGATTCTTCTGGATATGAATGTTATAATGCCTCATTTAAGAATCTTTTTCAAACTGCTGTGGATAAGATTTATAAACCTGTTAAGATTGCAGATGAAACAGAAGATATGAATTGGGGTCCTATCGCACATGACGATGACTTTGGCGCAACTGATACAGATCAAGGTGATTTATTCATATTTATTTCAGGTTATCAAAATTACTTTAGATATAACACAGAAAGATCAGATCAAACAAAACCATTTCCTTTCACTGTTCTTAGAACAGTTGAGAAAACGATATTGTCTACTTAACGTCTCTTTTATATAGAATGGAATCATAGATATACAAGATGGTATATCTATGTCAATGAAATGTCAGAATTGCAGTTCTGAAAACTGTATAAAAAGAGGAACACGAAAAAACAGATGTGTCAATA
>JACRMW010000014.1 GCA_016219465.1 Candidatus Aenigmatarchaeota archaeon
CAGCAAAAAACAGACAGGCAGACCAAGAAAACTTAATGAAAAACAGATGACCAAATTAAGATCAAATTTGATAAAAGGTCCGGAGCAGTGCGGGTTTGATAAACAATTGTGGAGCACCAGAATGGTGCAAGATTATGCAGAGAAAAAATACAAAATAAAATATGTCGACAGACATATGAGAAGACTTTTGAAAAAAATGGGGTTTAGTTGTCAAAAACCCAGACCAATTCATTATAAGACAGATAAAGCCAAGCAAGAGCATTTTAAAAAAACATTAAGAAAATCTTGGGTAAATACAAAAAACGTGGGTTTGCAATAACATGTTTGGATGAATTTACAGCAGTTATCAGACCTTACTATCAAAGAGCATGGAGCATTAAAGGAATCAGACCATTGACAAAAATAAATTACACAAGAGAAAAATTCCATGTAACAGGTTTGCTTGGTAATCGAAGCTTTCTCTATGAATTTACTGAGAAACTAAAACAAGAAGATTTTCTCTATTGCCTGAAAAAATTTCTGAATGTTATAGCAAACCAAGTAAATACAAAGTGAAACATAGCTTCACTTGTACAGCAAAGACTTCTCAAGTCTTTGCGTACAGAAGGAATTGCAAATTCCTTCTTGTATCGGTGGAACTCTGTTCCACCAGATAATCAGGTATGATACATGGTGGACTCGTTGAGTCCACCTGTACAGGTTGAGCATAGCTCAACCATGTATCTTGGTTTGCTATACAGAATTGAACATAATTCCAGATATTAGAAAACATGCGCTTGCAAACGCAGTGGATCACAACGGCAAGGCCAATGCAGGCTCTGTTATAGGCAAGCTCATAGCAGAGAAGCCAGAATTAAAACAAAGCATACAAGAATGGAAGCCATTGGTTGAGAAGATTGTTTCTGAAATAAATACAATGCTGATTGAGAGCCAAAGAAAGGAATTAAAAGCAATTGGCTATGTAAAGGAAGAAAAAGAAGAAAAAGAAAAAACCCTTCCTGTGATAGATTTTGTGCCTGTTGTAAGAATAGCTCCAAATCCAGACGGCGCAATACATATTGGCAACGCGAGGCCTGCTGTTCTTTCAGATGAATACAGAAAACAATACAAAGGAAAGTTCATACTAAGGTTTGATGACACAGACCCAAAAGTAAAAACACCTGAAAAGAAATTCTATAAAATAGCAGAAGATTCACTAAAATGGCTTGGAATAAAATGGGACAAGAAAATCATTGCATCCAGCAGGCTAAACATATATTACAAATATGCTGAACAGCTGGTAAAAGACCAGCATGCCTATGTCTGCACATGCAATCCAGTAAAATGGAAGGCTCTCAAAGACAAATGCCAGGCCTGTCCATGCCGCAGCCTTGATAACTCAGAACAAATGAAAAGATGGAAAACGATGCTGAATGCAAATAATATAACCAAATCCAGCAAGGATTTGGTTATTGGTAAAATGACTGAACTGCGAAGCAGTGAAGCTAGAGACACAACCAAATCCAGAAATAAAATAATCAAATCCTACAAGGATTTGGTTATAGACTCATACAAAGAAGGGGAAGCTGTTCTCAGAATAAAGACTGATCTAAACCACCCAAATCCAGCAATCAGGGACTGGGCTGCAATGAGAATAGTTGGCAATCCAAAACATCCATTCAGCAAAGCGCATGTATGGCCATTGTACAATCTTGCATCAGCAATTGATGATCATCTGACAAGAGTCAATCTTGTATTAAGAGCCCAGGAACATGCGACAAACGAAACAAAACAAAACTATCTATATAATTATCTTGGATGGAAACCCCCAAAAGTAATGATACTTGGCAGATTCTTGTTCAGAGAATTTGTTCTGAGCAAGAGCCTTACAAGAAAAGGAATTGCAAAGAAAATATACACTGACTGGGACGATCCAAAACTAGGCACTCTTATGGCATTGAAAAGAAGAGGATTCTCACCACAGGCAATAAGAAACTTTATAATAAGCATTGGAGTAAAGTCAGGCGATGCAATAATCGCATTTGAGAATCTGGCTGCATTCAATAAGAAGATAATAGATCCTATGGCAAACAGGTATTTCTTTGTCAGCAATGCTCAAAAAATAAGAATAAAATCAAAGTCAGTTATAGCAAAACTTCCTCTTCATCCTAACAAGAGAAAGAAGAGAATATTAAAAGCAGGGAGCTCATTACTCATATCAGCAAATGATCTGGAGGATGGGAAAGAAGCCAGGCTAATAGGACTATACAACATAATACTGCGAAAGAACACATCATGCACTGTAATCAATAATGACCTGGAATATGCAAAGGGAAAACATCTTAGAAAAATACACTGGCTTCCTGATGACAAAAAACAGATAATCAAGGCAAGTATATTAACACCAACAGGCTCTATCAATGGATTTGTAGAAAGAAACATAATAAAAGAAAAACCAGGCTCTGTTATACAGCTTGAGCGGTTTGGCTTTGCAAGAATAGAAAAGAAGTCAAAGAACAAGATATTTCTGGTGTTTGCGCATGTTTGAAATTGTTATATCCATCCTAGTAGCCCTGTGCTATGGTGTATCAGCCAGCTTGCAGAAATATTCACTAAGTAGCATGGACAGATTCTCAGTCAGAAAAATACTAAAAAACAAGAAATGGCTTGCTGCATTTGGACTAGGAATTCTGGGAATAATGATATATCTCTATGCCCTGCGATTCGTGGCACTGAATACAATACAACCTATTCTTGCGCTGTCAATGGTAATTCCTGTTATGGTAGGAATGTTTTTGTTCAAAGAAAAGCCAGGCATACATGAAATTACCGGCATCATATTGATAATAATTGGTGTAATATGGATATCAGTCTAAGAATTTGCTCTAAAAATTCTTAGTATATTGACTATCTCTGCAGAAAGCAGGATAGCTATTGAGGCAGAATTATGAATAAAGCAAGATTTAGAATAACTGAGCTGCAAAGCAGAATAACTATTGACGCAAGAATATGTGGAATAGTATCAGGTATATTGCTTGGACTTGCCTCATTCCTCATAAAAATAACAGTAAGTATAGGCATCCTTAACATAGCATTTTTCATCAATCCAATAACATGGATTGCTGCAATTCTTGCAATCGCAGGATTTGTCCTGATGCAAAAAGCATTTTATGCAGGCAGCGTTTCCACAGCCATAACAACAATAGCAGGCCTTAGCATCGTCATACCAACAACACTGGCATACCTATTCCTGGCAGAATCAATAAATCCCGTAGGCATTGCACTGATATTGCTTGGTGTACTCATCCTAGGTCTTTCAAAAAAGCACTAGAATCCTTTAAATTCTTTATACACAAAAATAGAGTATTATCAGCAACTACGAGGTGTTTAGAAATGACAGAAAAACAAGGATCCAAGGACAACGTCGTTCTAATAGGAAAAAAACCTAGCATGGCCTATGTAATGGCAGTTGTAACGCAATTTGGAACAGGACAGACCAGCATAGAAATCAAAGCGCGCGGAAAAGCAATCAGCAAAGCAGTTGACGTAGCAGAAATTGTCAGAAACAAATTTGTCAAGGATGCAAAGATAAAAGATATTTTAGTAGGAACAGAACAGATGGAAACAGAGAAGAAAGAACGCTTTGGTGTATCAACAATCAAGATAACACTGGCAAAGTAAACTAATTTCTTATAGCAAACCCACAAAAGATTCCGGACACATGGTTGAGCTATGCTCAACCTGTGCAAGAAGGAATTGCAATTCCTTCTGCACGCAAAGACTTGAGAAGTCTTTGCTGTGCAGGTGAACTCTATGAGTTCACCATGCATGATTATGTGGGTTTCAGAGAACCTCTGGTTCTCTGCAGATACATGGTGAAGCGAAGCTTCACCTGTACAGCAGAAGCTATGCTTCTGCATGTACTGTCGCCCATTAAATAATCCGGATTATTTAATGGGATGACTATAAAGAAATTGGTTATTAATGTTGTTTTCTTTTATTTTTATAATTTCCAATACACTCTTCTCATATAGCTTTGTAGAAACCCTATGTAAGAACATTTCTACAAAGCTTCTCATATTAATATCTAAATCTTTTGCGAAGATTTGGCTATTTGCACACCTGAATAAAGGGAATCTATCATGACAAATAAATTCATGCGAATAACAAAGATATTGAAAAAAGGAGGCATTATAACATATCCAACAGAAACATGCTATGGCATTGGAGCAGATGCCACAAACCAGCAAGCAGTAACAAAAATCTATAAAATCAAAAAAAGAAAAACACACATGCCATTGATAGTCCTGTTCTCATCAAAGAAAATGGCAGAAAAATATGTCCATCTAAACAAACCGGCAAAACTCCTGATGAAGAAATTTATGCCAGTACCTCTCACACTGATTGCAAAGAAGAAAAAAATGACTTTCTTCGAAAGTCATTTATCTTGTCAAGGAAAGAAATATTATACTTTCCTTAACAATAGAATAACTAAATCTTCTGCTGAAGATTTAGTTATTGGTAGTAATTTAACTGAGCGAAATAAAACTAGAAGCATAGAGACAATTGCATTCAGAATATCATCCCATTCATTTGTCAGACAGCTTTTCAAATATTATAACAAACCTCTGATATCAACAAGTGCAAACATATCTGGAAAGCCAGAGCCATATAATATAAAAGACATTGATAAGAAAATCTTAGCCAGCGCTGATGTCATTGTTGATTATGGCAGACTAAGAAAAACAAAACCATCAACAATATTTAATACACTGACTCTGGAAATAGAAAGAAAAGGCCCAATATCCAAGAGTGTGATTAAGAAAATCATGGAAAACAGAATAAAGAAAGTCCTATGTGGCGGCGCTTTCAATCATATCCACAAAGGCCATATCTATTTTCTAAGAAAAGCTAAATCACTAGGAGATCATCTCAGTGTTGTAGTATCAAATGATGCAAGAAACAGCAAGAAATATGGCAATAAAGCAGTGCCTGCAATAGAAAGAAAGCAAGCACTGGAAAAGCTTGGAATAGCAGACAATGTTATAATAGGCCAGAAAGAAAACATTCTAAATACCCTAAAAAAAGAACAGCCGAATATAATAGCACTTGGTTATGACCAGCCGCAACTACCAAATCATATAAAAAAGAAATACAAAATAATAAGAATTGGGGAACATGAAAAGAAAATATAAAGTTATTAGAATCAGGGGCTGTGGGACAGAATTAAGTTTTATAGAAGTTGAATAAATTATGCAAAATATTTGAGCATGATATTGCTGTATCAATTCTATCTTCTCTTCTTTGTTATTTTGTCTTTTCTCTTTGCGCATTCTGTTGAATAATGTTTTTTCACAGTCAGTGAATATCCTGTGCCATCCCCAGAGGCATCAACGTTGTTGATGCCTTTCTTTTTGAGTATCAGTATATGTAGATTATGCAAAGCCATATCAACTTCTGGATCAGAATAAAGCCTTTCAACAGTTTTGTAGCTTACGTCAATTCCAGACAGCAATGAAAACAATGCCATCATTGAAGCCATGTTTCTGTTGCTTCTGTCAAAGATTTCTTTTCACATCTATAAATACTTGTATATCCATAGATATCCTTATGACACGCAAACTTGAAATCGTAAAAGGTAATTTATTACTGAGAGAAAACGTTGAATTGATTTACGAAAAACGTATAACACGGTTTGGAAATTCAGCAAAAGTAGA
>JACRMW010000015.1 GCA_016219465.1 Candidatus Aenigmatarchaeota archaeon
CAATGGAAATAATGATATATCTTATACTTTCCATTACAAGAACAAAATGACTTTCTTCGAAAGTCATTTATCTTGTCAAGGAAAGAAATATTATACTTTCCTTAACACAAGAGGATTAGAATTCAAGAATATTCGGTTTTTAATAAACTGACTTCAATTCTATGATGCTGTTTTTGACTATTTTATAATAATATGACGCAGTCATAGGTCCGAGCGAAGATAGCTAGCTCCCACACCTAATTGGGGAATCGTTTGGTTTAGGCAACGAAGAAGGTGGTGCCAAGCTGCCGTAAGCCTGCGCGAGGCGCATGGAGCCTTTGAACGCAGGATCACCGAATGGGACATCCCATTATATTCGCGGGCAACTGTGAAAGTGAACAGGGATAATTGAAACTTGAAGAGTAGCAAGCAACTCTTAATTCTCATGCTCTTCTAGCAAGAAACATCTTATTAACCCTAGGAAAAGAAATCAAACGAGATGCAGTTAGTAAAGGCGATTGAAATCTGCAGAGGTCAAACCGAACCTGCCTAGAAATAGAGCAGGGATGTGGTGTTTGGACCAGTGCTGTGCTTAATTCTGCGATCTGAAGTCAGCTGGAAAGCTGTACCAAAGAAAGTGATAGTCTTGTAAGAGAAGTAGAAAAAGTATATAGCTGGTATCCAGAGTATGGCTCTTTGAGTTAAGAGTCAGAACACGGGTCTCATCTAGATCCAAACCTAAATATGATCCTAAATCCGATAGCGCATTAGTACTGTGAAGGAAAACTTAAAAGAAGCCGTAATAGGCAATGAAAAGAGCGTGAAACCAGTTAGGTATAGTTAGTTGGGTAAGGTTTTCTGTTATGCAGAAAGCTAATCCAACGTCCGTTTCGAAAAACGGGGCAGGGAGTTTATGCTAGTGGCAAGGCGAAAGCCGCAGCGAAACTGTCTTTTTTCTTTTAGAAAAGACATAAGTTGCCAAAAAAAAGAAAACTTTTGTAAACTTATAATGTGAAAAAAGACAGCGCAATAGCGAGTGTGAAAGCGCGCAAGTCACTGGCTTAAGACCTGAAGTCAGATGATCTAGGCCTGGGCAGGGTGAAGGTGAGCGAAAGCTCATTCGAGGCCCGTTACCCGTTATGGTCCAAACCTTTGGGGTGACCTGGGTCTAGGGGTGAAATCTGGAGAGAAGATGGTTTATAAAGATAATGAGGAAGAAATTTCTGAAATAAAAAATTTTCTAGATGGTGTGCCTGCAGATAAAGAAACTCTTGACAAAAATATACCGAGTTATTTTTATGATTAAAAATATTTTTTCTAGACACCAAAAGCCAATCGAATCTGACGATAGCGGGTTCCTTCCGAAATGCATGTAAGTGCAGCCTTGTTCTTAGTGGCTGATGGGGTAGAGCTACTGATTAGATAATTAACGAGGGAGACCTCGGGTTATCTTGTCAAACTCCGAATACATCAGCGCGTGAACAGGAGTGAGGGTACCGGAGTAATTTTGGTATCCGAGAGGGGAATTTGCAGACGTCAACTGATAGTTCTGCAAACTCTAAACAACCCAAACTATGGTTAAGGTCCCTAAATAGCAGTTAAGTGTTAGTGAAGGTAGTTTAAAATCTTAGACAGTGGGGATGTAGGCTTAGAAGCAGCCATCATTCAAACAACGCGTAACTGCCTTTTTTCTTTTAGAAAAAACATAAATTGCCAAAAAAGAAAACTTTTGTAAACTTATTATAATACGAAATGTGAAAAAAGGCGGCGCGAAATAGCGGACCCATTGAGATTTTGAGCGCTCAAAACCTGCAAGACAAATAAATTTGCTTGTTGTTTTGCTAGTGAGCAAAATGGACGGGGCTAAACTGCTTGCCGATACCATAGAGCTGTAATCTAAGATTGCAGCTAGTAGGAAGGCGTGCTGTTAGGGCAGAAGCACTTCTTAAAGGAGGTGTGGACCTTTCAGCAATGAGGATCCTGCCGGGAGTAACATAAGTTGGGCGAAAAGTGATAGAAGAAGTTTTGAATGTGTTAGCATCATAATGCAACAATGCCAGTTGTAAAGATTGTTTTGAACAGAAATCCAGAAGGACTATTGTTACCAAATAGACCAGTAGAGGTCAATGTCCCAGATGTTGGTATTGTTGTGTATAAAGCACCTGATCCTGGATGCTCTTTCCAAATAATTGGAAAAGATTCACAATATGAAGATCTTGTGGAAAAACTTCTATGCATGGAGAGCAGATGATAATAACAGCAACATCATTAACATCTGAAGAGCTTGGTAAAGCATATTCTTTAGTAGCAAATGATGCTAGAAGGTTTTACATAAGCAAATAATCTTTTTCTATCTTTCGAATCCCAACCACCTGAGGGGTAAGGGTTCCTCGGTAAAGTTTAACAGAATATGGAATAATTTATATTTTGGACGATTCTGCCGAGGGTAAGTCGAGCCTAATTGCAAGCCTAACTGGCATTGCGAGAAAGGGAATCCTGTTAATATTCAGGAACCAACTAGTATTCTTCGACCTTGTTTTAAACACCTGGGGATAATTGAACAACGACCATCGTCGTTGCTAAATATTGAAAGATGAGGAGTCTTGTCATAAGGAGAATCATCTGAAAGTATGAATGGGCTGGTGTATGCCGGCTTTTGATGATTCCTTGGGTCCTTGAAAATTTAACAAGTTAGAGTGCTAGTTGCTCGTACCAATAACCGACACAGGTACCCCTCGCCGAGAAGGCGAAGGTGTTCAGGAGAATCCAGTTCAGGGAATTCGGCAAATTAGCCGGGTATCTTAGGTATAACCGGTGCCTGCTTAGCGATAAGCAGGTCGCAGTGACAAGACAAATCCGACTGTTTAACAAAAACGTAGTGGAATGCTAAGCCAAAAGGCCTTGTATATTCCATGAATCGTGGCCACTGGTGGTGCGTGAAAGCGGGTTTCAACCTGCCTATGCCCCATTGTAGGCCGGCGGTAACTCTGACCGTCTTAACAAATATTGTCATATGACAATTTTGAAATATAGGTAGCGTAAAGCGGTTATCAAATTCTTGATAGCCATGAGTTACGTAAATCCTTCAACTTGTAGTGTTGGATCGCTAGATCCCTTGCCAACTAATTATTGGCCTGCATGATTGATGAACGAGATTTGTGCTGTCCCGAACTGGAACCTGGTGAAACGATTTTTCCAGTGATTAGACTGGAGACCTTCGGTGGGAAGAGTAGACCCCATAGAGCTTTACTATAGTCTGTTGTTGTAGTGGGAAAAGGATTGTATAGCGTAGACAGGAGACTTAGAAGTGTTTTCGCAAGAAAACATGGAGTCAATAATGTAACACTGTCCTATTCTTTTCTCACTGCTTACGTTGCGAAAGTGATGGACAGCATCAGATGGATAGTTTGACTGGGGCGGTACACCTTTGAAAAAGTATCAAGCATAGTTTGCAATAAAATCTCGCGATGCTCGATTTTATATCAAAGGTCCTCAAAGCTTATATACTGGGTAGTCTAAATATGCAAATGGATAAAGAAAATCTTCGGATAAAATTCAAAAACAAGAGGATATGCAAAGAATTTTTCAAGGAACTTAAGAAAACATCTAACAGCAAAGATTTTAGAACATTAGCAAAGACTCTTGATATTCCAATTGGACGATTAAAACTCTATACATCAGATTCCAGGAGTGTGCCTAAGAAACTTATAGTGCAATGGTTAACTGCATTCGATTTAATCATTAATCATAATGATTATAAAGAATTTGATTTGAAAGAGTTTTTGAAAAATACTGGAAAGAAAGGTCCAGCAGCAGCCGAGAAAAAATACGGAAAGAATTGGGCTAGAATAACAGGAAGTCAAGGAAATAAAAAATTAAGAGAAATCCTATCTACAAACAAGAAATTATACAACAAATGGCGAAGTTCTGTAGAAGAAGCTCTAAAAGCCAAGTATGGAAATAGTTTCTATGCAGAAATGGGAAAACTTGGTGGTAGAAAATTCATTCAGACTGTTGATAAAGAAATCTTAAGCAGGCAACTTGAAAAAGGATTTAGAAATTCCTTTAGAAAACGAATAGATTTTAATGGAATGAGATTTAGAAGCAAGAAAGAAGTTGAAGTGGCACGTTTTCTTGTTCTCAATAAAATAGATTTTCTATACGAAAAGAAAATAGATGAAGTTTATCCAGATTTTATAATAGATGATAACATTATTGTTGAGGTTTTTGGGTTTAATTGGAAACTTCATAGAGAAAGAACAATAAAAAAAATCAAATCTTTTATAAATAAGGGTTATAGAATTGTAATATATACTTATCCAAATCTTGTAAAATATTTTGACAATCTACCAGTTCAGATTGCAATAAATAGCGATGAACTGAATGAAAGTATACTAGGATATAGGCGAGGTTAGCTTAGCTTATCCGGGTCAGAACTCTTAATAGCTCAAATAAAAACTATCTTTTTATAGCTAACCCAGTAAAGATTCAGGTATAGAATTATGCTGGGTTAGCTATGCTGTCACCCATAAAACAATCAGGATTGTTTTATGGGATGACTATATCTAGTTAAACTAACATATCTTTATGAAGAATGGAATAAACAAGTTAGTGAGGAAGTTTCCTCTTAGTAAAATAGAAAAAGAAAAGTATGTTATGTCAACAGACGAAGATATGATATAGTCGTCAAACAAAAGAATCTGGATATAATTTTGTTTGACTCCATATAACAAACCCAGTTTATCATATCCAGATTATTTACTGGGTTTGCTATATACTAGGTAAAATTAAGCAATTAGAGAAAATGTCGCTTAAAAAAGAAGATATGTGTTTTATAAAATTTCTACGAACTCAATTAGAGCATGATTGGAGAAAACCAATAATAACAGAACTAAATAAGATTCTTAGAAAATGTGGTTTGTGAGTTTATTAAGACTGATTATCCGGAGTTAAGTGCAAACGCAAAAGCTAGGTTGATTGGATTCCTATCAGCATGGAATCCAACCGCGAAAGCGTGAGTTAGCGATACGCCGGTTGGCTTAGATGGCTGCCGGTGACATGAGAAAAGCTACCTTGGGGATAATGGTGTCGTGGCGGGTGAGAGTTCCCATCCACACGGTTCATACAATATCGGTCTATCTCTTCTTGAACAAGCTATCTTATGGTGAAACAATAGAAGGTATTGTTTCCCATATGCCAAATAAGAATTTTTTATTTGAGCATAACAGTGAAGACACTGTCCCAGCTTGAGACAAGTGAGCCTAATGAGCAAGAAAATCTTTGATTTTCGATAGCGAGTGTGGCGAACGCGTCAGAATAAAATCTGACATGTCTGTGACAGAATTGGGTAGCTACTGAGTTAAATGAGTGGAAACACTTGGTAGTTTGTTTATTCGTCAAGATGAATATTATTCATCTTATACTCAAAGACATTAATTCTCGTATAAATAATGTCTTTGGTATATACGAATGACATAACAGACTTATGTCATTCAGTATATATGGAGTATTTATCTTCGCTTAGAAGCAGTATAGACGGTTCATGAATCGTTGGGAGAACAAATCGACCCCGCGCGTTGCGGCGTCGCTGTCGGCTTCCCCTCTCCAGAACAATAAGTTGAGGCTTATTATTCAGAGAATGGCTGTGCAGCAAGAAAGTATGCACAGAAGAAGCCAGTTCAGAAGTAAGTTAGTTTTAGTAATGTACTTGCTTTCCTGAATGCAGCCAAGGGTACCGGAGTTCACGGGTTAAAAGGGGACATTAGCTGGGTTCAGAACGGCGTGAGCCAGTTTGGTCTATATCTGCCGAAGGTGTAGAGCCTGGAGCAATCCAGGCCAATTGCCTGAGAGAAAGGAAGGACAAGTACGAAAGGAACGTCTTTCCGTGGCCTCTTGTGTATCTGTTGTCCGATAGGGCACTGCAGAGTAGCTACGCCATAGTTGATAAGTTCTGAAAGCATCTAAGAACCAAGCAGCTCTCGAAAATAGGCATGTGGTACCAGCAAGACGACTGGTTTATAGAAGCAGGATGTAATCATCAAGCTCGCAAGAGCGAGATGTTCAGTCCATGCTCTCTTACACCTATGCTAGCCTTTAAGACGCAGATGTTGCGGCATCTGTGAATTCCTATGTGGAATGCTCGGACCTATGGTGAAATAATATTTTATGCATCTTCCGGCAATTTGTGATGGTATGCCAAAATATAGTATAAACGATAGAGGACTTTGAATAACATGTGTTTTGATCAAAGTCCTTATTGAGAACTTTCACACGGTGTACACAAAGACCTTTAGTCTTTGTGTACAGCGTGTAAAAAGACTTCAGGTATTCTGAAGTCTTTTTACAGATTGTAGGGTTAATCAAAGTTCTCGATATTGATAGCACTATTTATGGAGCCTGTTTTATAGTCTGGATAGATGATAAATTACACTTGCCTCTTACAAAAGAATATTTAGCAGAAAATACTGTGCATATAGCAAAAACCCGCGAAGAAGGTTATGAATTCTGCAAAACAATGCATGCTATTGAACGAATAGCGCATGGAAAGGCTATTACACGATATCGTGTGTCTGGACGAGGAAGGGATTGTGTTTGTTCAGAGGATATTGAACAAGAAACTGCAAAAGCTCTTATGAATGATTTAGTTTCGCCAGTTGATGCACCATTGCCGCCTGGCATGAAATTGTCCTAATTCTCAAGTTTCTTTTTGTTTATCTGAATTATAGCAAGCCAATGAAATAATCAGGTACATGGTGGAACATAGTTCCACCTGTATAGGTGAAGCTATGCTTCACCATATATACTACATATAATTTCATTGGTTGCTATACATGATTGAATCTAGGATTCAATCTGTACAGGTTGAACAATAGTTCAACCATGTATGTGAACAAATAAATATCATAGCCGACGTAGTCGGTACAAGGAGGAAAATATATTTCCTCCTGTACAAATGTTGATAAAAAGATTCTGGACAGGGATCTGGCGCCTGTTCTTGTTCATGAAGCGGTTGAGAAATTTGTCACAAGAAAATTTAGACTTGGGGTTGACAGTGAATCGCATAAAATCGCGCAGGCTGTTGAACATTCTTATGCATACAGCAAATGCAGGCCATGCTGGCGCAGGCATGAGCGCAGAATAGCATATACATGGATGACAAGGAAAAGGCATTAAAGATATTCTGCCAACTGTTATTATGCTTGATAATATCAGAGACACTTATTCCATTGAAAAATCGCGAATCAAAGGATTTCTTGACAGCAGAAGACATGTCATCAGTGATAAGAATAAAGTATTCTTTGAATTGATGTTCTGCATTGCAGTGCCGCAATCAAAGGCGCCAATATGCAGAACGCGCTTGGAAGAACTGGCAAAGACAGGAAAACTGCACACTGCAAATGAGAAAGAATTGTCAATGCTGTTAAAAGGCATTAGATTTCCTAACAACAAAGCAGGATTTATAATCACTGCCAGAACAGTGTTTGACAATATATATACCAGGATAAATACAGATAGTGCTGCAAATAACTCAAGCCTCAGAACATGGCTTGCGGCAAATGTAAAAGGCATTGGAATGAAGGAGGCATCACACTTTCTGAGAAACATAGGACTTGGTGAAGAGCTGGCAATATTGGATATTCATATTCTTCGCACAATGAAAGAGCTTGGACTTATAGATAACATGAAACTAACACCAAAAAGATATATTGAGTATGAGAAAATATTTCAGAAATATGCACAACAACTGGGTCTAAAACCAGCTGAACTGGATATCTCAATATGGCTTATGAAATCCGGCAATCGGGAGATTATGTGATCCAACAAACTATAAAAACTGAATATACTGGCGGTCTAATTGGACTTGATCGTGAGGCATATAGACAATATATGGAAGGGGCTTATAATGATTAATCTGGCCGAGGATTACAATCAACAATTATAACAAGTTCTTGAACCTGGTATGTGATTCTTTAGAATTTCTTTCATTTGGTGTTCAAATAAATCTGCATGCTCGTTTGAGCAAAAGTGTCTTTTCTGCAATGTTGTATATCCAACAACAGGAACTTTTCTATCAATTGGATTTTTTACGTCTATTTTACACAGTTCGCATTTTTTTGTGAATAGCATATGATCATCTTATAATTTTATGTTCTGATCCTTGTTTATTATATTTTGAAAACACTTCTTTTTTTACTAAATCAAATGCCTCTTCTATATCTACATTCAGTTGATTAGCAAGTCTACATAATCCAAAGAACATGTCTCCGACACCATCTACAAATATCTCTTTATTCTGTTCAACAAACTCTTTTCTTTCTTCCTTTGATTTGCAACGAAGATGTTGAGACATTTCTATGAGTTCTTCGTGTAAATGATCAAATTTATCAATATTTGGTTCATCTTTCCATTGGTTGTTTTCAGCAAATTCTTTTACTAATTTTTGTGCATCTTTCATTGTAGTTGTTTTTTCAGACATCATCTATCAGCCTTTTTAATATCATCTTCAAGCTCTTTTCTTAGTCTTTGTGATTCATCCCTGCCTGAGTAAAAATCTATTCTAATAGACTGCATAAGTTTTGCAGAAAGTATTCTTGCTATTTTTCCCTTTTGTTCATCTGTAGCAGCCTGTATCCAAGAGCTCATAAATATCATTCCGAATTTTGGGGATTTTCCCTGTTTTCTAAGATGCCTGAACAATGCCTTTTCAGCACCTATTAGCTGAATAGAAGATGCTGAAAATCTTGCCAATCTTTCAATAGAGCCTGCTGATGCTATTATTTTTGCAAGAAGCAGCTCGTCTATGAGAGATGATGAATTTGGCATAAGCTCTTTGATGCTGGTTTTGATATAACCTTCTAAACGTCTTTTTTCCTCGTATATTTTTTCAATAGCCTGTGCATAGGATTGTATGACTACTATGTCTTCTTCTGGTAGATCCAGGCCAACTGATTCAATGAAACCAGGGAACTTTTCCCTTGAACCATAAGTTGCCACATGTTTAACTAGTTCTTTGTATGATAACCTGGATTCTGGATAGTGCAGACCAAACCATTCTTTCAATCTCTCAGACATGAGATTGGATATTTTTCCAATATCATCTAGGGCATTGTTTGCCTGAATCATGAACTTGTCCTTGCTAAACACCAGACGCATCTTGCTCCTGCTCTGATAGAAGCAAAACTCTGATATGAATGCATTGAATGATTCATTGCTCTGGAATTGCAACAAAACCCCGAGTTCTCTCAGCTTTTTTCTAAGAATATTGTATGCCAACCCACTCTCTGTTATGCTATATTCGCCTAGCTGTTCTATGAGAGTTTGCGCTCCTTTTTCATACTGTTCAAGCGCTTTTTTAGGGGCTTTGTCAAATAGCTCAAATCGCATTAATTCCCCATTATCTGAGAATGCAAATACTCCAAATGGTGCTGTTGTCACAAAGACTGTTTTTTGGACTGTCATATAGTATTTAAATTTTACTAAGGATTAAAACTTATAAAACAGCTGTAAATAGCTGTTAAAAAATCAGAGGTGTTTATTTCAAATCACTGCAATGCGATTTGAAAACTTAGTCGTGTTTCAAACAGAAACACTCCTAATTGTTTAACACCCTGAGGTGTTAAACATGGGAAGAATACGAGGAAAGGATATTAAGGCTGTTGCATTTGACCTGCATGACGCTTATCCAGAGAAATTCAGCGAGGATTTTGAACAGAACAAAAGATCTGTTAATGAGCTAAATCTGTTTGACAGCAAAAAAAAGCGCAACAGGGTAGCTGGTTATGTTGTCAGGGTTGTTCGCAATGCCAAGAGGAAAAAGTAGATCTATAGATGCGGAAGTAATTTATTCTAGGTCTTATTCGGTTGGGTCATAGCAAGGCAACACGTCCGATATGGCTGTAATAGCATTGATAGATAGCTGGCTTGCTGATGATTCTGGCTATGATGAACGTGTCTGGTCAATTATAAAAAGCGGAATTGAAGAAAACAGGCTTTCGTACAGGGAGAGATTTTCTGATTAATGTCAATGGGTTATTCAAAACTCTCTATTACATAAACACAGAAACAATACTGTGTTATTTGTTGCACATGGCTCTATAAACAAGGCAATCATTAGAGTTATAATGAACAAGGATCTGATGGATCTAAGTATTGTGGAACAAAAAAATACAGCTGTTAGTATTTTTGAAATAGATAAGGATAGGAATCATAAAATACATTTATTGAACTGCACAAAGCATTTGGAATAAAAATTTGCAACATCTAGATGCCAGAGGCGTCAGTCAATGCAAATTTTTATTAGATGTTGTTCTTCATGTGTTCTATTACCCTATCTAATATTATCCTAAACCACGGTGTATAATTCTCAGGATGTTCTTTGATATCTTTCCTAAGCCAATTAGGATCAACCCACTTACAGTCATCAATCTCATCTGGATTGGGCAAAGGCTTGCCATCATACCTGCCAATAAAAACATGATCAAATTCATGTTCTGTCAAACCATTGTCAAAATCGGCTTTGTAGATAAAGCTAAATGTCTCTTTAAGATCTGTGTCAAATCCAAATTCCTGTTTTAGCTTTCTGTGCACAGCCTTTTCCAATGCCTCTCCTTTATTTGGATGGCTGCAGCATGTGTTTGTCCATAAACCTGGGCAATGGTATTTGCTTTTTGCCCTGCGCTGAATAAGCATTTTTCCTTCTTTGTTAAATATGAATATGGAAAATGCCCTATGTAGTTTGCCGCCATTTTCATGGGCTGCTATTTTCTCTTCGCTGCCAATCTCTCTGTCATTCTCATCCACAAGTATTATTATTTCTTTCATGATTACTTTTTGCCAACATATCTTAAATATTCGTCCAGAACCATTGAAAAACAGCTTGTGAAATTATGCTTATTCTCTGACAACTCATTTTTTAGAGTTTGAACACTGATAAATCTTGTTTCAGAGACTTCTTTTTTGTCAAGAGTTATCTTTACGCTGCTTTTCACTTTACCTAGAAATATTTCATCAAATTCTGTTTCTTGCTCTGACGCTGCTTTTATCTTTGCTATTTTCTTCAGCCTGACTGATATTCCTACTTCTTCTTTTAGCTCTCGCTTCGCTGCACTGGCATATGATTCGCCAACATTATTATGACCTGCTGGAAATTCCCATTTTCCTGATTTTGTGTCTTTTTCCATGCTTCTCTTGGATAAAAGAATTCTGTTTTTCTCATCAACAAGAATGACAAAGACTCCTCTATGGATAAGCTTTGGATTTGAATGGCATTCATTGCGACTAGCCATGCCAATGACTTTGTCATTCTCATCCACAACATCGAAGTATTCTTCTTTCATCTTACCTCCTCTGATAAAATCTTAACAATTTCTTTTCCACAACTATCCCAAAAATCAATTATTTCATTTGCCTGTGAAACAGAAACCATAAACCCTCTATAATTTGCATCATGTCGTATTTTCTTAAATCTATTCAAAGAATTTAATTTAATTTTATCTTTGATATCCATATCTTTCAGAATATCTAAACTTATTTCATGGTTACATGGTTCATAACCAACAAGCCACCATCTTGCATCTCCGAGCTGTCTTATTGATTCATAGATATCTCTAAATACAACTGTAGCACTTTCATCTGTTAGTTTAATACTTCTTACAACAGCAACATTTCTTTCTGCAGACATTATCATTGACTTTATTCTCTCAGTGTCTTTCCATCTTGGTCTTAGATCACCTGATTTCACCAATCTTTCTATAACTTCTTTTCTCATGGTCTAACCTCTAAAAATCCTGACAAAACTATTCCATTTGCTATGTTATTGAAAACATTAATATCAACTTTCTTTCTGTTAAACAAATGAATTTGTATGTGTCTACCAAGAGGTTTCTCAAATCTACTATCTTTCAATGAATGTATCTGATAATCTTTTACATCATCACTCTCTATTGCAATGTCAATATCAGATAATGATACATCTTCTCCTCGTCTGTAGCTCCCAAATAAAATCAGTGTCTTAGGATTGTGGTAATGATCGTTTAGAAATTCTATCAGTCCGCTTCCATAAATTCTAGAAATATTATCTGCTATTTTCAGTCCGATGAATTTAGTATTTGTTTGATTTGCTCGTATTCTCCATATTTTTGATAATTTTTCAATGGTGATATAATCATATTTTTGAAGCTCATCCAGCACACTACCTATATTGGCTTTTGCAACACCAGCTTCTTTTGCCAGATCACTGAGACTAAAATCCTTATCAGGGTATTTCATTAGAATCTTAATGGTTTTTCTAACGGCATTGTCCTCCTGGAGAGCATGGTTTTCTTTTATAACATATGGTTTCTTCATATAACATATGTTATATTTTAAAACCATTTAAAGCTGTTTATAGGCTGGTATATGTATATTTAAGTCATTTTTCTATTCGCGAATTATAGTGAGCCAACAAAAGAATACAAACAAAAGGTTGCTTTTGTTGTACAGGAGGAAATATATTTTCCTCCTTGTACCGACATGAATTTGTTGCCTCCCATATGCTCAAAGAACTAAAAGTTCTTTGGCGCATCAGAAAACTTTGTTTTCTGAATGTAGCTAACCAAGTTTCTAGTCGGTATTATTAACTTGGTTAGCTTGTATACTGAGTAATCACGCATATATAGGCTTCTCAGCTTTTTATTCTATTCTATACTCTATTTGTGTAGAGAGCTTGGGCTAAGAACATCACATTCTTGGCTTCTTAGCTACATCTACTTCAACACGTAATCTCTGTTTTCAGAGAGAATGGCATATGCGCGATGCAAGAGTTTGTTTGCTATCGCGCATTTGATCCATTTTTTTCTTTTTCCTTCATTGTGTTTTCTTTCTGCATATATTTGTATTCCTTTATAGCATCGGATTGCATGTTCTGCAGCCATGTACAAGAAATTCCTTATATGAGAATTTCCTGTTTTTGATATTCTGTTTATTTTTCCTTCGAATTTTCCAGATTGCACTACAGTTGGATTTAATCCAACATATCTTGTAAGCTTCTTCTTGTTTGCAAATCTCTTTATGTTTCCAAGTTCTGCCGCAAGACCTGTTGCGATTACTCTTCCAAATCCTGGAATCGTCTCTAGTCTTTTTAAGTTTTCGTTGCTGTATTGAGATATTAAAATCTCAAACTGCTTCATTTTCTTTTTCAGATTCTCTATTTGTTCTATGCAGTGTTCTAGTTCAAATTCATATCCTTCTGTGTTTTCACTGATTCCAAAGGAATCTCTGGCTTTTTTCATCAATGCTTCCACAAAATCTTCTTTTTTGCGTCCTCTGCTTGCCTTTCTCACAATTTCTGTCAATGCTGATTTGCTGACTTTTAGCAGTTTATTTGGTGTTGGATAGTGTTTTAACAACACAACTGCAGTTTTTGTGACCTTGGGCCTATTGCCCGCGATGCTGCCAAACATTGGCAGAAATTCAGGAAAGATTATATCACAGCATCTATGTATCCTGTTTTTATATCGTCTGACTTCTTTTGATACTGTCATATAAGCTCTTGATAAACTTCGCAGTCTGAAGTCTATCTGCTGATAGTTTACTGGATATAGTTGTTTCTCTGTCATCAGTCTTGCTATCAATGTTGCGTCTATTGGATCTGTCTTTGTTCCTCGTTTATGTATTTTTCTATATTGCTTTACATCAAATGGATTGAGTAATACTACCTTCAATCCCTTTGCATTCAGATGGTGGTATAGAGGCATCCAGTAATGTCCTGTTCCTTCCAGCCCTATCAACACATCCTCTCCATTTTGTTTGTAGCGTTTTATTGCATCTAGAAACATTTCTAGACCTTTTAGGCTATTGTTGAAGCCGAGTTTCTCACATTCCAAATTTTTTATGCCTTTTCTGTCAGCTAAGAAGCTTGCAAAGTGGATATTCTTAGCTATATCTACACCTATATTCAACACTTCAATCACCTTTTCTCCCATCAAGTATAGACTTGTAAATCTGAGCCCAATGCCCATAATGCTCTATGCATACCTAAGATGGGAGTCTGACCATTCTATAAAATGGGACCGAATCCCAAGCGAACCAATGGTCTTACATCTCATATACAAGAATTAGCTATTGACTCCTTATAGCATTCTATAAGAAGAATGAGTATGGAACAGAAGATTTACCTGCTTTCACAAGGCGCCAAGCATAAAATAATAACATTTGATATCATTGAAAGCTGGAATCTTTGCAGCGAGAATGTGCTTAAGGTTGCAATTCATAATCTGCTTAAGAAAGGGCTGTTTTTCTCGCTGAAAAAAGGCGTCTATGTCATACAACCTCCTTTTACAAAAGAAATTGTTATTGAAGATCCGTTTTATACAGCACAATCGCTTTTCAATGGATATATTGGATTTTCATCAGCGCTGTATATATATAAACTCATGGATGAAATACCATTTACTATTTTCATCTCAACAAGAAATCACTCTCTTTCAAAGAAAATAGGCGAATATGAATACAAGGCCGTGTCTCTTGGAGATCGTTTTTCTGGATATGTTCAAAAAGACAATTATTTAGTATCAAATCTGCCTAAAACTTTCTTTGACTGTTTTTATATTCCTGAATATTCAGGAGGATATTCAAATATTCTAAGGGCAGTGTATAGGGCTAAAATGACTGACAAAGAATGGTATGAATTTCTTTATTATTGCAAACAGGAGGGCAGTGCATTCTATCAGCGCGTTGGATACCTTCTTAGTTTGCTAAAAAAACCTATTCCAATACTAAAAGAATTGAAAAAGCACACGAAAACTGCAGTAAAACTTGATCCAAAAACAGGCAATGGAACACTAAATAAAGAATGGAAAGTAATAGATAATATTGGCAAGAAACAACTAATGTCGTGGTGGTATCATGGTGGAGCTTGATGTTTGTAGAGAGATATCTGGAAGATATGGACTTCCGCTTCAGTTTGTAATGAAGGAATTTAGAATATTTGATCTGCTTGGCAAGATACAAACGTCAAATTCAGAAATAAAATCCAATATTATTTTTAAAGGAGGCACTGCTATAAACAAGATATATTTTGGCGATGTTTCAAGATTTTCAGAAGATTTGGATTTTGATGAAATATCCAACGATGCAATAATAACACGGGTAAAGAGAATAAAGTCGGTTATCAATAAGATAGATGGTTATGAAATAGATAGAGTACGGGTTCTTCATAGAACATTTAGATTTGACTGTTTTTTCAAGAATGAACTTGGACAAAAAGACCTTATAAGAATTGAATTCAATCTCAAACACACAAAAACCATGACAGCCAATCCTTTGTTACAGGGAGCGGTCAAATCAGGAACAACAGGAATATTTGTATCTGGTATACCTACATATTCTTTAGAAGACCTTTTAGCAAGAAAATTATATGCTTTATATAATAGAATGGAAGGCAAGGATGTTTATGACGTCAGTATTGGATTAAAGAGAATTAAAAACAATAAGGATTTTACAAAAGCAATTGACTGTGTATTGAAGTTAGAAAAGAAAAAGGCAACACCAAAAGAATTTATCAGAGAAACTTGTGATAAATTGGAAAAGGCAGATGCAAAAAATATGAAACGGCTTACAAACAATTATATTCCTGTTTCTGCAAGACCATCTGACTGGAATGTTTTGATAGCTGAGATTATAGAATATTTGCAAAAATTATGAATCTCAAAGAAATTAAATATTATTGTTCAGGAAAATGTTTCTAATATCAGAAAACACACCATTATCTTCTATTCTAACCCCTTCATTATTGATAGAAATCGGAACTGGCTCTATTTCTTTTATCACGCAATTTGTCCAATAATGCTCTGTTTTGTGCTTTGCAGATTTGCTTAATGAAATAGCAGAAATATTATCACCACCACCTGCTCCAGGAAGCTTTGCCACAAATGCGCCATGTTTCATTGTCTCCTCAATAATTTGAGAATATTCATCTGATTCAATTGCCGCGCCACTTAATTCACCAAGCTTCTTTGTTAACAAACGGCCTTTGTTAAAAGCCTGCTTGAAACCTATAAACTCTTCTGAATCTTCTGGCGAACTTAGTAATTCATCATAGCACTGGGAATCACTATCATAAATTTCATTTATTTTTCTAAGCCATTTTAGTGCATCTATATTAGCATTATTCAGCTCTTTCATCAATGCTTTATATTCATCAGGATTGGCAGTTTTCCATTCATTTATCTTTTTAACCATTGCTGATGTTGATGCTGATTCACCTATGAAATTTCCAACAGATGCAAGAAAACCATATGGCAATGCTATGTGTTCAGCAGAATAATCCCATTCTTTATCTACAGCAGAAGCAACTTCTTTTATAGACGCTGTTTCAGGAATGTCTTTTATCAATTCAGGACTATAACGCGAATAAGCGATTGCTCCAAAACATGATGCAGCAATATCAAATCCAGATCCCACCTTTCCCTGCACTCTGAAATGCATATATTGCGCCATTTTATGAATCATATCTCTATTGTGTTCAATAGACAGACCATGTAATTCAAACAATGCAGCTATAGTGGCTGTTGTAACAGCAGCGCTTGATCCTAATCCTGTCTTTGTTTCACCAAATCCAAAAGCAGGATCACTTATGGTTTCAATACTAACACCAGATACAGCAATGCCCTTGTGTTTAAAATATCTTAAACAGGTTTCAACTGCAACCCTGACAAATGATGAGTATTTTTTCTCGTCATCTGTCATGTTATCAAATATCAACTTATGTCCATCGAATTTTCCGGTTAGCTCAACAGAAAACTGAGATAGTTTTAGATGAATCTCATCACTCTTATCTGCCTTTGCATAAACTCTCTTATCAACACCAGTCACAAAACTAACATTGCCCTTCTCAAGAACAGAATATCCTCCTATCCACAATATTTTTCCAGGGGCTGATGTTATGACCATAATTCTACCACTACCGTAATTATACTCCTTGACCAACCTTTTTAAAGATTTTGTTTTTTTTTGTAAAATGGATTTAAAAGGGTTTCTCTTCATAAACAATGAAAAGAAGCTGTAATTGTGGTTTCAATGAAATATAATGAAATTCAACAAGAAATTCTAAATGATGCAAAGCGCAGAATGCAATACGAGCTAGGAGAACGCAGACAAACAGGAACATTGAGCAAGGCTCATGCAGAAGATCACTGTGAAGCTGTTGCAAAAAACGGTGCTTTAATTGCATATGCATTAATGTTAGGTCAGAATTATCATCCGTCTGATGCATTGCAGATAGCATTTTTAACAGAATTGGCAGGATATTTACATGATATAAAAAGAGAGAGCACAGAATTTGTTCCTCATGGACCATTGGCATCCAAGTACTTTAGAAAGATTGTGTTTGACGCTCCTTATTCTAATCTTTCATCGAGTCTTCAATTGTCTCCTGTAAGAGAAGCTTTGGATAAGCATGAACTATCATTTGGCGAAATACTTAATATATTTGGAAATCCAATTAACAAAAAAAGGCAGATTGATGTTAGTTCTGAAATAATAGCCATGTCTGTTGTTATGAATTCTATTTTAGCAGCTGATAAAGCACTAGAAGCAAGCGGCTATAGAGTTGTTGAGCGCAGATCGTTTTTTGTTGGCAGAGAAAGAGCAATGAACGAGTTCAAATACCATCCAATTTTCAATTATAGCGAAGGTTCTGCTAAAGCTGTTCTAGGTGAAACATTAATTAGACTTTATACAAGAAATTCTATTGATGAATATCCTGATTGGTTAAAACCGACAGCACAATCATTGCACGCAGTGCAATATCTGTGGCTTCAGGGCTTGCTTAGTTATTATGAAATAACAGAAGAGAACGCAGCAAAATTCATGCTAGAGAATAGATTCACAAAATTTGACCAAAAACTTGTTGACAAAATATCAACTGAAAAACATCTTGATGGCAAACATTTTTCACATGATCAATATCCAATTCTATTCCAAGGAATAGAGAGAATTGGAGATATTTCACATGATCAAAACGGATCAAGAGATCTTGCTGAATCATCTATAGATATTATTAGATTGTTCTTGCAAGAAGCAGATCCTAAAGACGCAATAGATCATTATTTCTCCGGGCATGAATCTAATCTTAAATATCTTGACAGATTTATGAGAGGAATAAAAGAATACAGAGACGGTTCTGGTGATTTTGCAAAAAACTTAATGGCCGATATACAATCAGAAGCAAAAAGAATAGCTTTCAAATAATATGTGATAAAAATGCAACTCCATGAAATAGATTCTTCAGAAATGCCTGTTTGCTTAGGAAGCGCTTTGCGTGTGCCTGATTATTCATTTGAAAATTGGGGCATTCCATCTGGTTCTCATAGAGAAGAAAGTGATAGGCAATATGAAATAGAATGGAAAGCAGGTTCTTCTAAACAGATGACATATGTTGTAGAAGCTATCACGGGTTCTGGTCTTGGCAATTATTCACAAATGTTGAGAGATGCTAATGCAGATATTGTTGCAAATATAGTCAAACAATCACAAGAACGCCTGAATTATATTGAGTTTGGCGCAGGTGTGAGCACGGTTAATGTTTTTCAAAGGCTTGCTGATGAAAATGTGCCAAAAGAGCTATGGCCATTTGCAACATTGGTTGAACCATCAATAAGAAGACTTGTAGGAAATTCTGAAGATAGCGCTGAAAAGGATCCTAATGCTGTTGCACAACGTTTGTATAATGAATTGGGAATGGAAGAAGGAAAAGACTTTGTTCTCTATGTTGCAAAAGACACTGACATACATGGGATTGTTAATCCGAATTCACAGGATATAGCAAGCTATGTTGCTGTATTGCATCATCATGCATATATTGATACTCCTTTAAAAGCTGTCTATAATGTTTTGAGCCCTGGTGGAATTCTTAATATTGCTGACTGGCATAATGCAATGTGGGAACATCCAAACAGAGTATATGAATTTTTAAGAGATGAATTTGATTGGTCAACAAAAACGCAGGATTTATTGAAATTTGTTTTAGCCTATCCGAAAGCATCAGAGCCTGCTCCAGAACTATCTGAATTAGATGCTGCTTCTAACAGAAACATTAAAAAATTCTGGAAAAGCTGGGCATCTGTAAGAAAAAGAGAGCAAGAAGCAGGCGTCTTTAGACCAGAAGATGATATATGGATGCTTGAAGCACATAGGCCTGTTGCAAGACAGAATGAAGTTTTGACAGCAACCGGATATGTTTTGGATAGTCAATTAATAAAAGATTTGCAAGCAGAGAATCCTAGAAGACTTGTTAAAGATGCTGGAATTCTTTATGTGACGATTGCACAAAAACCATTTTAATAGTTTGTCTAAATATTACAGTTGATAATTATGACAAAGGTAAAAGTATCAGCACCTGCAAAGGTGCATTTGATTGGAGAACATGCAGTTGTATATGGCCATCCTGCTATCATAGCTGCTGTTGGAAGACGAATATATCTTGAGGCTGAAAAGTCTGATAAAGTTGTTTACAAGGATGTTAGATGGAACAGGCATTTTGAATGGTCTGTTGCTGAAGTTATGAAAACAGCTGAGTTTGCGCAGCAATTGTGGAAACAATGCCAGGAAAAAGGAAATTATTCTGAGATTGCTAGCTGGGCAAAGGATAATGGCAATTATACAAATTTTCATAAAGCTGTTTTTGGAATTGTTCTGAAAATGACTGGAGCTGATTCTGGTATAAATGTAAATGTCACTAAATGTGAAATACCTGCTGGTTCTGGCATTGGCTATTCTTCGTCATATGCTGTTGCTCTTGCAAAAGCTGCTGGTGAAGTTTATAACAAGAATCTTAGTTTAGAAGAGGTTAATAATATTGCATTTGAATGTGAAAAACTTGCGCATGGTATGCCAAGCGGCGGTGATAATACTGCATGCTGTTATGGCGGTCTAGTCTGGTTTCAAAAAGCACAGCCAAAAAATATTGTTATTCCATTGAAAAATGAGATTCCTCATAAATTAGAAGGGTTTGTTCTTGCTTATACAAAACAGCCTGAGAAATCTACTGCAGAACTTGTCCAGATGGTCAGGGAAATCCCTGAATCTGAAAAAAACCCAAAAATGGAAGAACTTGGAAAAATGACTTATGAGATGAAGGATGTTCTAAAAAGAAAAGATTACACGCGCATGAAAGAAATTATGAACAAAACAAATCATATTTTATCTTCATTTGGTCTGGCAATACCTGAAACACATGCAATAGCTGAAGAGATAATGGGTCTGGGAGGTGCTGCTAAAATGTGTGGTGCATGCTATGGTGGTGTAATGCTATGCTGGCATGAAAACCCAGAGCTTGTTGTAGATGCAATAAAGCGTTTGGAATTTGAACCATTGCAGGTTGATCTGGCTGTGGAAGGGGTTAGGTTGGAGAAGTAATGCTTTTATTGATTCTAACATAGATTAGATTATGGCACATCTATCAGAAAAGGAAATTAGAGAACAATACATTGATTACTATATATTCCTATCGGGATAGGCTCTAAATATGTGAATCAGATAAGTTTCTCAAAATCCTTAAATTTCCTAGATTTGAGGTATAAAACTGCTTGTTTGTGAATCTGTTTCTGCTCTTTTATCTGTGGTTTATATCCAAAAACGGTTTTTTCAAAGTCTTTTTTATCTCTGCCTGCTTTAAAGAAATACATGCCAATATCCAAAGCCCATTGCTTCTTTTCTTTAAGGGCTTTTGTAAAATCATGAGGCCATTTATACTGCGCTCTTGCAAGTCTTAGAAATATTTTGTTAAATTCACATGGTGTAAATTTTTTCAGTTTGTTCCGAGATTGTATTATAATTGATTGGATTGATGTTTTGCCCAGATAATCTTTACATTCTCCTATATACATACACCTTCTGAAAACAATCATTGCGCCCATCTGCTCAAGTATTTTATCAGCTAAGAAAACAGACTGATGCAGAGCATCTTTCCATTCATGTCTTGTCCTATGACAGCTAACTGCTTCTATTATTCTTTCTCTGTCTTCATTGCTAATGTCAAATCTATTTAATATTTCTCTGCTCTTTTCAGAGCTTGCTTTGGCATGGCATATTTCTTCAAAAGGTGGTCTTACAATATCATGCAATAATCCTGCAATATATGCCAGATATTGATCATGCTTATTGCCATCCATTATTTTTACAAACCATCTGGCACCAATTGCAGTTCTTTTTAGATGAGAAAAATCATGAATAACTGATTCTGTGTGTTTTGTCTCGTTTTTTACAAACTTTTCTATTTTCTTTACTGGCAATTCTGATATCATAATAGAAATATAGAATCAAACGATTAAAATAAGTGATTATCTGTTGAACGAACTCCTTCACCGGGTCTGCATTCTAGAACTTCGTCAATACCCTGTTCTTTTACTCTTTTGATTATTTCTGCAACATCTTTTGCAAGACATATTATTTTCACCTGCGGCCCGCCATCCATCGTGAAATAGCATTCCAATCCTTGTTCGCGCCATTCTATTATAGCATGCATTAGCTGAACTGTTTTTTCATTCCAGTAGATTATTGACGGTGTTGTTGCCATCATCACAGCATGCATTTTTAGGCAATTATGTTCTGCCAGCTGTCCTAGCGCTGTAAAATCTTTTTTCAATATAAGTTTTTTCATTTCATCAGAATCCTTGTTTGCAGATTCTTTCCATGCAGAATAATACGGGCAGTTTGCAACAGACTGCTTCATACCAGCTCTGCTTTTTATTTTCTTAGCTTGTCTTGTTGTTATGCAGGCCAGTATCCTGAACTCAGGCCAATGCTTCTCATTGGCAAGCTGTATACCATAGGAATCACTGCCATCATTTTTCTCTCCTCTGAGCCATTGCACAAATCCTCCTGATACTGATCTTGTTCCTGATCCTGAATTTTGTCTGGCAAGTATTGAAAGCTCTATTTCATCTAAAGATAATCCAATTGCCTTGCTTGCAGCCAATGCAAGAGCAGCTGCTCCTGCTGCAGAGCTTGCAAATCCTGCTACTGTTGGAAAATTATTTGTTGACATGACTTTTGTATGCAGTGCGCTGCCAGCGCGCTGTCTAAGAATATTCAGAATATCAACAACTCGTTCAAGCTCTTCGCCTGATTGTTCCTGGCCATTTAATAGAAAAACATCCTGCGAATATTTTTTGTCAAACTCAACTGTTGTGGTAGCTGTTAGGCCATGTAATGTAACAGATACACTTGACTGATGTGGGAGAATTAATTTGTCCTCTCGTTTTCCCCAATATTTTGTCAATGCAATGTTTGCATTTGCAATTGCTGTTGATTTCATAGATACCAAAATCATTTATTATGACAACCTTTAAAAAGGTGTCCTTTTTCAGTTGAGCAAAAGATATCTGACTATAAAAACATAAAAACACAATCTAAATATAAGGTGCTAAAATGAACGCCATTGGAATAAATAAGCTAGTAAAAAAAATAAGAGGAGATAAGGATGTACTAGCCATAGTGCTATTTGGCTCTGCTGCAAGAGACCAGCTGACACCATTGTCAGATGTAGACATTTGTATTGTTTTGAAGGAGGATTTCAAAAACAAACGTGCTATGTTCAGGAAAAGAATCAAATATATATCTCATGCTCCAGATAAATTTGACATTCAGATATTTCAATCACTGCCACTATATATAAAAGTAATTATATTTAAAGAGGGAGAAATTCTATATTGCAGAAACAAGAAAGAGCTTTTCAGAATAGCACTGAAAACAATGAAGGATTACTCGCTATTCAAACCACATCTAATGACATATTTAGAAGGTGTTTCAAATGTCATGTGAAATTCGGATAAAGACAAACCTTGGTGAACTGGATAAATATCTTGATGAATTGAAAGCTATAATTCCGAAAAAATATGAAAACTATGTTAGTTCAATTGAAACAAAAAGAGCATGTGAACGCCTGGCTCACATATCCATAGAATGTGTAATAGATATTTGTGCAGTGCTTGTAGCTGAATTAAAATTAGGTCCGCCAGCTGAAGAAGAATCTATTTTTGATAAACTTGAAGAAAAACACATTATGTCGAACAAGCTCATAAAAAAACTCAGAATGATGAAAAAATTCAGAAACATTCTTGTTCATCAATATGGCAAGGTTGACGATAGCCTAGTTTATAAAAACCTAGTAAGCAAACTGAATTATTTTTATATCTTTAAGAAAGAAGTTCTGAAGATTATTAAAAACTAACTGATGTCTGATAGCACATAAAGAAAGAAAAGAACAAAATGACTTTCTTCGAAAGTCATTTATCTTGTCAAGGAAAGAAATATTATACTTTCCATTACAACAAGAAAGTGGACTTTCTTCGAAAGTCCACTAATGTTGCAGATTGTGGTCAGCAAAGCTGACCCGAATCTTCAGGTGAACACATGTTCACCATGAAGATAAAGTCTATACTTTATCTACAATAAATAAGCAAACAAATAAATCCATATATGAGGAAAAATAATGAGCCAACGAGTTCTTTTTGATTTATCCCAATAGAATGGGTATAAAAACCGTCAAATATCGAAACTAAAATAAATTCATATCTAAGAAACATTTTCAACAATCAATAATAATTGTTTTGCAAATTATAGCAATACATATTTCTATAGCCGCTGAATTTGTATTATTATAGCTCTACCATGAAATAAACAAGATGTTATTTCATGCTGAGCTATATACAAACCCACAATTCATGTCCAGAATCTTTTGTGGGTTTGCTATAACCAATCTTCTCAACAACCCACTCAGTTCTTTTATCTCCAAGCCATGGGCTTTTGACAACAGATGCAACCCAGCCATCACCTAGAAAATATCTGATCTTTGTCGCAAGATAGCCCTTTGTGCTTATTTCTTCATATTCTTCAACACCAATCCTATCCTTGAGCACTGCAAACGGACATTCAATCCAATATGAGAATTTTGTGATTTGCTTGCCTTTTCTTGCCATAATGCCACCGCCTGCTTCTAATCCAAGCAGCCTATCGCGTGCAATAACATGTTTTAAAAATCCCTTTGCACCAGAACCGCGCTTAGCGCACTGCTTTTCATAACCTGCACAAAGCCCTTTATCCATCAGCTCCTGCCACTGCTTTATTCCATTTTTATGCTTGCGCAAAGCCATATAGCTTTCCTGCATCCAGTAAAACATGCCTGATTTTATTATATCTATGGATTTCATAACATATCACTTTTAGATTGAATCATTCAAAACTCATGTTTATTCTCTGTATAATTCTTCCATGATTTTGTTATAAGCTCCATATCTGCTTATTCTTGCCATACTTGTAACTGGAAAACAAAGAATAAAAGTTTATATTAATCATTGTATTTAGTTTCTTAGTGGTGTCATGCCAGTGAACATATACGAGGTAGGACCTAGGGACGGTCTGCAGAGCATGCCAAAGCTTGCGACAGAAACAAAGATCAAGCTAATAAACAAATTGGCTGGAACAGGCCTGAAAAACATAGAAGTAGGATCTTTTGTTGATCCTGATATAATACCGCAGATGGTTGATATAAAAAAGGTCATAGAGGGCATTGGCAAATCCAACAGCTGTTATAGTGTTCTCATACCAAATCACAAATATTATAAAATATTCAGAAAATTCAACATGGAGGAGAAAAAGATCAAGGAAATAGGCGTGTTTGTATCAGCAAGCGAGAAGCACAATGAAGAAAATGTTGGCATGAGCATTGAAGAGTCAATGAAGACTATTGGCAATATTCTGGCAATGGCAAAGAATGATGGCTTGAGAATAAGGGGTTATATTTCAACTGCATTTGGCTATATCTATGATGATGTTTCTCTGCAAAAAATCATAGAGATCTCAAAATGGTACCTGAATAATGGAGTGTATCAGATTTCATATGGCGACACGATTGGCATTGCAGATATTCGCCAGGTCAGAGTATTTACAAGGCAGATAGTGGAAAAAATACCAGCAGACAGAGTTTGCCTGCACCTGCACAGCAGATCAGTTGACTGGAGAGATAAAATCATGGCAGCTTATGGCCTTGGCATACGCTGTTTTGACTCGTCTATTGCCGGGTTTGGAGGATGTCCAACAGATCCTCATATAGGCAACATACCAACAGAAGACCTTGTGGAATATATAGACTGTTTTGATGCCACAAACACAAACAAAGAAAAGATACAAGAAACAGCGCATTGGATAAAATCAGTAATGCCAAATCGGTTTTAATACTTTTCCAGGGATTCTTTTATTATAGTGATAATATGGTAGAGATAAGAATTGGCGAGGGTTCAAATATTGTGAAAACAGAGGAACCTAAAAAAGAGACTATAATAATAACACAACCTGGCAAACAACTGACAAAAAAAGAAACTATGATCATAAAAGAGCGCGTGAAAAAGGTGCCTATTAAAAAAGAGACCATAGTTATAAAGGACAGACCAAAGAGAGCGAGAAAACAGCTTAAACCCAATAGTTCAAAAACAATGGGTGAGATGATTGCTGTAATGCGAGCCAATCAGCAGCTTGTTGATGAGATGATAAAGGTAAACACAGGCATTATGGAAAATGTTGTAAGATTGTCATCATCTGTGGCATTATTAACAGAGAAAATAAACTCGTTTATCACAAGGGAAAGAAGAGAAGAGATGCCTACAACAGTCAGGGATGAGATGGAAGAACGGCTGGAAAAGATTGAAAAAAAACTAAACAATATCGTGGATTCGGTGTCTTCATATAAGTAGAGTGAAACATACAATTGACAAACGCCAGTTTATTATCAAGATGGCTATATAGTAAAGCAAGTAAATAATCAGGTATAATATCACTTGCTTTACACACACAGAAAGCAGAGCTTTCTGGTGCACCAAACAACGTATGTTGTTTGTGTGTATAGCAAACAAGGAAATATTATATATGGTGAAGCACAGCTTCACCTATACAGGTGGAACTATGTTCCACCATGTACCAGATTACTTCCTTGTATTGCTATATATACTTTAAAATTATTTCTTACTTTATGCAAGGGATTTCTGAAGAATATAAAAAACTACAGGCGAGATTTGACCTGCCTGAATTAGAGAGCCTTAACAATGTATTCCAATTTGACAAGGACATCTCCAATATAGAGGATATGCGCAATGAGATGACAAACCGTCTATTTGAATTTTCTGAGAATGTTGTAGAGCCCCTGCTATGGTGCAACAACCACTGCCACATGATTGAGAGGGATATGCTTCTTAATGAAGAAAACACGACGCTGTTTGACATATACAAACAAGTGCAGTCTTTCAAATGGAGAAATCATCTGCTTTCATTAAAGCCAAATAAGCAGGATAGCCTTTGTCTTATAAAAGACCTCTGGACATTTTGGAATGCCTTTGAACCAGGCATGTCAAAAATATGCAGGCGTTTTTCAGCTGCCTGGACAAATCTTAAATTCAAAAACGAGAATGTCGGTTATCATGGATAATAAAAACTGCTGTTTTTATTGTTTATTTCCACAATGAAAAAAATTCTGTCGCTCTCACCACGCTCGCTGACGAATTTCTTTCAAAAATTCTTGCTCGCTAGGTTCGTTTGATGGGCCGGAAGGGTAGTTCGACAAATCTCTTCTTAAATATGATGTGAGACAAATCTCACATATTTTTCTTTGGATATGCAAAGACCTTCTTTTCTAAAAAGAAAGGATTTGTTATCGAACCCTTGACCTTCAGTTTACTTCAGCTCAGCTGCCTTATAAGACTTACACTGCACGGCTTTGGAACAAAGCAGTGCGGATTGATGCTCTTTAGTTCAAAGAGCCATGACTTCCGCGTTTGCCTAGCTTACATGCGAGCTAACGCTCTTGTTCGCACGGCTCACCTGGACCACTGAGCTACCGGCCCGAATTATTTAATTCAACTTGCTATTTACTTAAGCTTTAATACTCTCCTAATAAGATAATGAACCGACAAGAAAAGCTTAAAAAGATTAACTATTGATTATACTCTGTTAATAATGAGTTATAAAATATGCAAATAGAGCCGCATTCAAAAGAATGTTCTCATTCTTTTGTTGGACGACTATATTTTCAAACATGGTGATAAAATATGCAAATGGGAGGACAGCCAATTTTTATACTGCCTGAGGGCACTCTGAGACAGACTGGAAAGGATGCGCAGTCAAAGAATATAATGGCTGCAAAGACTGTTGCAGAGACCGTGCGCACAACCCTTGGTCCTAAGGGCATGGACAAGATGCTTGTCAGCAGCATAGGCGATATCATAATCACAAATGATGGCAAAACTATTCTTGATGAAATGGAAATAGAACACCCTGCTGCAAAGATGATTGTAGAGGTGGCAAAAACTCAGGAAAGCGAGGTTGGTGATGGAACAACATCAGCTGTTATAATAGCAGGCGAACTCTTGAAAAAAGCAGGCGATCTGCTTGAGCAGAATATCCATCCAACTGTTATCACAAGAGGCTATAGGCTTGCAAAATACAGGGCACTAGAGATATTGCCTCAGATAGGGACTGCTATTACGATCAAAGACAGGGCAAATCTGGAAAAAATAGCCATGACTGCAATGACAGGAAAAAGCAGCGAGACTGCAAAAGAGTCCTTGGCTAAATTAGCTGTAGAGGCTGTTCTTTCTGTTGCAGATACAAACAATGGAAAATTTTCTGTGAACAAGGATGATATTCAGATAGAGAAAAGGCAAGGAGGCTCAATGGACGACACTGAGCTAATAAAAGGCATTGTCATTGACAAGGAGATTGTTCATTCCAGCATGTCAAAGAAGATCAAGAATGCAAGAATCGCATTGCTTGACTGCGCACTAGAAGTAAAGGAAACAGAAACAGATGCACAGATAAGAATAACCTCACCTGACCAGTTGCAGGCTTTTGTTGAACAAGAATCCAAAATGCTAAAGAATATGGTAGAAAAGATTGTTGCATCTGGCGCAAATGTATTATTCTGTCAAAAAGGAATTGATGATCTTGCACAGCACTATCTTGCAAAGAAAGGAATCTCTGCTGCCAGACGAGTAAAAAAGAGTGATATTGAAAAACTGGCAAAGGCAACTGGCGCAAAGATTGCATCAAATATTGAAGAATTAAGCAAAGAAGATCTTGGAAATGCAGGCCTTGTTGAAGAGCAGAAACTTGCTGGCGAGGAAATGATATTTGTAAGAGAATGCAAGGATCCAAAAGCAGTCAGCATGCTAATGAGAGGAGGCACAGAGCATGTTGTTGACGAGGCAAAAAGGGCAATGGAGGACGCTGTTTTCGGCATCATAAGCGCTCTTGAGGTTGGAAAATTTGTCTATGGCGGCGGCGCTTGCGAAATTGAAATAGCAAGAAACCTGCGCGAATATGCGCAATCTGTCGGAGGCAGGGAACAGCTAGCAATAAATGCATTTGCAGAAGCAGTGGAAATCATTCCAAGAACACTTGCTGAATCAACTGGAATAGACTCTATAGATATTCTTATGAACCTAAGAAGCGAGCATGAAAAAGGGCATACAACCTATGGTGTAGATGTGTTCCAGTCAAAGATAAATGATATGCAAAAACTTGGTGTTGTTGAGCCTTTGAAGATAAAATTCCAGGCAATAAACTCTGCAACAGAAGCTGCTGATATGATACTTAGAATAGACGATGTTATAACTGCAAAATCAGGCAGCGGCATGCCAAAAGGAATGCCTGGGATGGGTGGAATGCCTGGTGGAGATATGGAGTGATGATATGGTAAATAATATGCCAGATTATTTTTTTCGTATCTGTTCAGCCTAAGGAAGTGACTTCTGGACTACCAAAATCAATAAATGTTAGATAATCCATTTCTTGTGTTATGGTAATTGACATTGAACAGCTAAGCAGGAAAGAACTCATAGAACTTGTGAAAAGCTTAATGAGA
>JACRMW010000040.1 GCA_016219465.1 Candidatus Aenigmatarchaeota archaeon
AACAAAAGAATACAAACAGAAGCTTTGCTTCTGTTGTACAGGAGGAAATATATTTTCCTCCTTGTACCGATACATGGTAAAGCAAGCTTTACCTGTACAGATTGAATTATGTTCAATTCTGTATAGCAAACCAATATACATGGTTGAGCTATGCTCAACCTGTACAGGTGGACTCAACGAGTCCACCATGTATCATACCTGATTATTTACTTGGTTTGCTATAAGAAGAAAAGAATTGACATTGATATCTTTGAGCGAGAACACAGGACACTCCCCTATATTGTAGCAATACTGTCATTTGCGCTGGCTGTTGCATCATTTGCCTATCTAAAAAATACTCTGATGTTTGCGTTTGTCCTGGCTTATCTTAATGTTGCCATTGTCATGTTCATTATAAATCTGAAATGGAAAATAAGTGCGCACTGCAGCGGCATTGCAGGCATTGCAACAGATGCAGTATATGTTCTAGGGCCTGTTGCCTATCCAGTCTTCATATTAGTGCCGTTCATAGCATTTGTGCGATACAAGCTTAATGCGCATACTATTGGCCAGCTTGTTGCAGGAGCAGCAGTGTCTATTAATAATATCATATCTGACATTTGCTGCAGTCTATCCTTTGTAATCTTTTTGCGCTTTTGTCACCAGAAATTTTAACAACAAATTAGTGATTAGAAATATAAATAGGCAGAAATAGAAATATATAGTGTGGTATTGAATTCATTGGTGCTTATATGACAAGGATAATATCTATTGTTGCTGGAAAAGGAGGGGTAGGAAAGACATTCCTGACATCAAATCTTGCTATTGCGCTTACAGAATTAGGAAAAGATGTTATTGCAATAGATAGCAATCTCACAACACCCAATCTTGGCATTCATTTGGGAATTCCTCTATATCCAGTAACATTGCAGGATGTTATAAAAACAAAGACAAAGCCGCATGAAGCATTGTACAGGCACCCATCTGGACTAAGAGTATTGCCAGCAGGTATTGGAGTCAATGACCTGAGGTCAATTGATCCGAGAGGCGTGCAAAATACTATACTGGATTTGTTAGGAAGTTCTGATATCATGCTTCTTGATTCTGCAGCAGGCCTTGGCAAAGAAGGACTTGTTGCATTGGAATCAGCTGATGAAGCCTTGTTCATAGTCAATCCAGAACTGCCGTCTGTTATAGATGCATTGAAAACAGCAAAGCTTGCAGACCAGCTAGGCGCAAGAAAATTAGGCGTTGTCGTGAACAGGATAAAAGGACACAAGCATGAGATGTCAAATGCAGAAATATCTTCATTGCTAAACATGCCAGTAGTCGCCACGCTACCAGAAGACAGGGGAGTTTCTGAATCAATTGCATCAAGAACCCCATTTCTTCATCACAAGCCGCACAACGAGCTATCATATGGAATAAGAAAACTCGCATCCAGCATGATTGGTTATGATTATGCATATAAGTTGCCATGGTACAAAAGGCTGCTAAGATGATTTTGAAGAATTTTCATAATTAAGCTTTTGTTAAAAGCATTCCATTTTTTGACCTAAGCTTTTTTTAAAAAATTAGGGGTGTAGATATGATAGATGATATAAGAAGAAAGAAAAAACTAATTGATAGGCACATGGGCATAATAAAAAAATCTAAGAAAAAGAAATAAATGAATCCGACAAGCAAGAAAATTCCGAACTTTGCAAATCAATTCCTGACATATAGTGAAACCACTAAAGATTTTGGATATGATATAGTGGTTTCACATATAGCAACCAAGGAGATATATTAATACTTGATTGCTTCCTTGGATTGTTATAAGCGCGTCAGAATAAACAAATTGTGATATCATGGAAAGAATGCCATTAAGCAAAAAGAAGAAAAAGAAGATGAGAGATATCATGCCAGTGAGAGGAAAGATTGGCGCTAGATGATTCTGAATATGATATATTGGATTATAGAATCCTGCAACAAGAAATATCTTCCAAAATCATAAAAATTAGACTTTTTTGCTCCAAAAAAGTCTAATGCCCATGCCAAGAAGCATAAATTCTTCTCTGTTCTGCGCTGCGTGTTGGCAGATTCACATCAACATCAAAAGACCGAGAACCGCCTATATCTTGCGCTTCATTTATCCTTTCAACAGCAGGACTGGTGATAGATTTTGTTTTATCACTTCTTCACAACCTGATACAGCAAATCAGCATCAAGTTCAAACACGACAACTGCTTTTTCAATGCCAAAGTTGTTGAGGACCTGTGGGTGTATCTCTCCTGCAATGCCTGCAAACTTGCTGTCAATTATTATCTTTGCGCACCTGCCTTTTATAAAAGAATTGTGGTCCATTGGCTGGAGTTCGTATGATATTTCCAGTGATGAGAACAATGCGTCTACTATTGAAGAAATCTGCTCATAGCCAATGTTTATGTCGCTTATTGCGCCTCCTATTCTGTTAACAGTTTTCGTGTAATCATTGCTTTGTTCGTTCCTGACAACACATTCGCCAAATTCAAATATTTTTTGAGGATATTCATTGTGCATGTTCCTTTGCAATGCCTGCAGCATTATTGGTATAAGCCAGTTCCTGACAGCAGAATAGTTTTCAGACATTGCATTGTCAATTTCTATTATATCTTCATCATACATCATCTGATTGCACAGGATCTTTTTGCTTGTCAAGATATTTGACAGCAATTCCTGAAATCCAGCTCCTATCATGATTCTTCGCAGTTTTTCTGAAAACAACGTTCTTTCCTTGAGAGAGCCTGTTGTGGAGCTTGTTATATCCATGTCAGTGAAATTTTCATAGCCATAGGCAATTGCAATATCCTCTATAACATCATTGAGATGCATGACATCATTCCTGTAATCAGGGATTGCTGCAATAATCTTGCTGCCTGTTATTTTTGCGCCATAGAGCATTTTTTCCATAAGGGATTTTATCTCCTTGTCATTTAATTCTATTCCAAGCGCGTCTTTGATTCTAGATCTGTCAAAGGATATTTTTTCATTAAAAATATACGGTGCGCTGACATTTGTGCCATACTTTGTTTTCCATGGATATGATGAGACAACAGATTCAATCTTTGCGCCCCTGTCCTGCAAAGCAAGAGCAAAGATATTTGTAGCCAGCAGCACAGCCTTATGGTCTGTTCCAGTAACCTCTATGAATAAATTCTGGCTGCCTGGCTCTACTTTTCCAATATAATTGCTGTTTATAATAGGAGGAAACGAGAGAACCTCTTCCTTTGAATCAATAAACAATGGAAATAGTTTGTGGTCATGCAGAATATATCCATATTCTTTTCCTTTTGGATGTTCTTCCAAGACCTCTTTTAATGTAACTGGTTTTTCAAATTCCAATGGTATGAATTGTGCCTGGCTAGGATCAACAGCTTTGTAATGCACTGGAAACTTTATTCTGTCATGATTATATATTCCAACAGATATTTTTTTTCTTTTTTTGCCATAATTCTCAGCCAGTTTATCTTGCAGTTGTATCAAATCCAACAGCAGGTCTTCATCAACCTGAACAAACTTTGCAATAAAGCCAGCAATAAACGGCCTTATCTCTGCTAATTTCTTGTCAACAATTATCTTTTTGCCGCTGTTCTTGACCCTCAATTGACCAGGCTTTTTGCCATTATATGCTTTGATAGCTCTGACAATGCCTTCAACAGACCAGAGATCAGGACGGTTTGTGTCACCTATCTCTATCTTTGCCCTGTTTTTGTCAACAGCCTCAATCTCTCCTTTGACTATTTCTAAATCTTTCTCAGTCATTGTCTTTCCAGCTAGTTTTCCAAATGTTTTTAATGATACTTCAATTGTTGGCATTTCGAAATCACCTATGATTTTGAAATCAGGAGTATTTCTGTTTGAAATACGACTGAATTTTCAAGTTGCACTCGAGCAACTTGAAACACTTAATATAATACCTTTGCACTTCTCAAATAATTTAAATCATGGCTGAATAACTGCCTTATATCATTTATTCCTACAGATAGCATGAATAACCTATCTATACCAAGCCCCCATGCAATAACAGGTTCTTTTATGCCAAGCGGTTCTGTCATTTCTTTTCTAAACAATCCAGCGCCTCCGAGCTCAAGCCATCCAAATTGTGAATGGTTTGCCATTAGCTGGCAGCTTGGCTCTGTAAATGGAAAATAACTTGGCATGATTTTAATTTTTTCTGCATTTGCAACCTCTTTTGCAAACATTTTCAGCAAACCAATCAAATGCCTGAAATTCAGGCCTTTGTCAATAACAATGCCTTCTAGTTGATAAAAATCAGGAAGATGTTTTGCATCAACTACATCATACCTGAAACAGCGGCTGATTGAAAAATATTTTCCAGGAATATTTGGTCTGCTTGCTAAAGTCTTTGCAGAAAGCACCGTGCCCTGTGTTCTTAGTATAAGTTTATGAGCTCTCTTGACATTATACTGGTATTCCCAACCTCTGCTTTCTTCTATGCCTTTTTCATGCGCTTGTTTGACTGCGCTAAGAATATTCTTGTCAATATCCTTTGCATACTTTGGTTCTTTTAAAAAATAAGCATCATGTATATCACGAGCAGCATGGTGCTGTGGCATGTATAAAGCATCCATGTTCCAGAATTCAGTCTCTACTATTGGCCCTGTCATTTCTTCAAACCCAAGTCCAACCATCTTTTGTTTTACCCAGTCTAAAAATGCAGCATATGGCTGTTTTTTTCCAGGATAAGTCTTTACGCCAATTGCCTTTATATTATATTCCTTGAATTTTACATCCCTCCACACACCTGTTCCAATAAGTTCTGGCGACAGAGTTGCCACTTCTCTTCCAACATGCTTTTCTGCCTTTGCTCTGACATCATCCCTTATCTCTTCTATGAGTTTTCTCTGTAAAAGCAATGATATCATATTATCTGGCACATGTTCATCATGATTTACATTTCTCAAAGCATCTTCTTCTGAAAATGTCTTGGGCATGCTAAGCAGCGAAATCTGACTGCCTTTCATTTCTATAAAATTCTTTTTCTTTGCCCATTGCACTGCTATACTAAAGTCTTTTACAGCCTGCTTTGCCTCATCCATATGCATTGCTTTCTTTATCTCAAGCAGTCTTATCAACTGTGTTTCTGGCAATCCATGATTAAGGCATTCTTTTCCTTCCTTTGTCAGTCTGTACATAATACTCATCTTATCTTCCTGAATATTAAAGATGTTGGCGCAGCCAGTCTTTTATAGTGAACCCATAGATTTTATGGGTTCATATATAGCTCAGCATGAAATAATATCTTGTTTATTTCATGGTAGAGTTATAAAAACTTGGTCTGTATTAAAATATAGAGCGATTAGAACAAAAGAAACAATGTTTCTTTTGAAAGAAAGGGATTGGTATGGATATTAAAAAAGACAGCACAAAATCAGAAAAAATAGAAGACTTGGCAAAGCGAAGAGGATTTTTTAACCAATCTTCTGAAATATACGGAAGCCTGTCAGGTCTTTATGATTATGGATTTTTAGGAGCTTCGCTTAAAAGAAAATGGGAGGCACTCTGGAGAAAGCATTTTCTTGACGAGGATTTTGCATTTGAGATAGAAACCACAAACATCATGCCAGAGCCTGTTTTCAGAGCATCTGGCCACCTTGAAAATTTTATAGACCCAACAACTAGATGCAAAAAATGCGGCACAGTGCACAGGGCAGATCATATTATTGAAGAATTCTTAGGAGAATCGTTTGAAGGCCTGTCTGCTGAAAAACTTACAGAAATAATACACAGGCACAGGGTAAAATGCCCAAAATGCAAAGGACAGCTTGAAGATGCTGCAACACTGAATATGATGTTCCCACTGACAATAGGAACAGGAGAAGGAACAAAACCATACCTAAGGCCAGAAACAGCGCAAGGTGTATATGTGAATTTTAGCAGGGCCTTTGAACAACTCAGAAAAAAACTGCCACTAGGATTGGCATTGATAGGAAAAGCATACAGAAATGAAATCTCGCCAAGAAATCTCTTGATAAGACAAAGAGAATTTACACAAGCAGAGCTGCAGATATTTTTTGATCCAGAAAGAATAGGAGTGCATGAAAGATTTGAACAAATAGCAGATTATAAGCTTAGGCTATTCACATTGGCAGATAAAAAAAGCAATACAATAACAGAAATTACATGCAAAGATGCAGCAGCCAAGCTAAAACTTCCGCAATTCTATGTCTATCATCTTGCAAAAATACAAAAATTCTATCTAGATGTCCTGAAATTGCCAATAGATAAATTCAGGTTCAGAGAATTAAGCGAAGAAGAGAGGGCATTTTACAATAGAATTCACTGGGATATTGAAATAAATCTAGAAAGCCTTGGAGGATTTAAGGAAATAGGCGGACTGCACTACAGAACAGATCATGATCTCAAAGGACATGGAAAAATATCTGGAAAAGACATGAGCATAAGCATAGATGACAGAAGATTTATACCAAATGTGCTAGAACTTTCGTTTGGCGTTGACAGAAATGTTTATGCATTGCTTGATCTATCATATCATGAAGAAGGAGATGAGAAAGACAGGAGAATTGTTCTGAGACTGCCGCAGTTGTTGTCACCATTTGATTTTGCGCTCTTTCCATTGGTAAATAAGGATAATATTCCAGAAAAGGCGCAAGAAATCAAGAAAATGCTGAAAGAAAAAGGATTTGGCATATTTTATGATGATTCAGGCAGTATTGGCAGACGGTATAGAAGAATGGATGAAATTGGAGTAGCCAAGTGCATTACAATAGATCATCAGACTTTAGAAGATTCAACTGTAACAATCAGGGATAGGGATACCATGACACAGATTCGAGTGAAAATAGATGATATCTCCAGCTATATATAGTGAACCAAGTAAATACAAAGTGAAACATAGTTTCACTTGTACAGCAAAGACTTCTCAAGTCTTTGCGTACAGAAGGAATTGCAAATTCCTTCTTGTACAGCAAAGACTTCTCAAGTCTTTGCGTACAGAAGGAATGGCAAAATCCTGATTGTATCGGTGGAACTCTGTTCCACCAGATAATCAGGTATGATA
>JACRMW010000007.1 GCA_016219465.1 Candidatus Aenigmatarchaeota archaeon
AATACAACAAAGTATTCAGTATTATATTTGTTGTTTGCTATACAAGGTGAAGTTTCACTTCACCTGTACAGCAGAAGCTTTGCTTCTGCATGTATGTGAAACCACTATTATCATACCAGAATCTTTAGTGGTTTCACTATAAATAATGCATTGGCAGATTTCTTCAATGGGCTTTATCAGAAAAAAACAGAAAATTATGACGCTTTGTAGTCTGATTATTTACTTGGATAGCTATAATATGAATTAGACATGTTTATATAGAATTTGATATAAAATAATATTAGATGGTGTGATTTGTATGATATGTTTAAAGAAAAACTCTTCATGGAATGAAGTCAGTGCTTATATAAAAGAAGCTAGGAAAGATATTGAGTTTAGAAAAGACTTGAAGAAATTTATAGCAACATCTACAGGCAGATTAAAATAACTTTTTCTTGAAATCGCTGTAATTTATGAAGTTTGGTGTCAGAAAATTATGTTCTTTATTTACAGTATAATATGCTTCTTTTGCATGGACTGAAAGCATTGTTCTATTATCATCAGATACAACAATATCTAGTTTTTCAATAGTAGCTTCTGCCACTATTATCATATCGTTTATTATTTCTTTTGATGAAACAGAACCACCATTCCTGACATATTGTTTATAATAAAGAGCTGCTAGGTTTCCTGCAAGCGGTCTCAGTTTTATAATATGTTCCTTTACAAGATTATCATACAAACGAAGAAGAGATGTTCTTAGATCATATCTATCTCTAGAATGTTTTGGTGCTGCTCTTATTTCATTTCTTATTACTTTTATTCCATATATTGTAATATCATGTTTGTACATATTTACTCTATCTATTATTTTGTCCTCTAGTCTATCTTCTATTATTCTTCCATAAATACATGTGTCAAGAATTATTCGTAGTGTCATATAATTATTCAGTTTCTGAGATATTTATAGCGAGCCAAAGAAGTAATCAGGCATAATATCTTTTGTTGCTCGCTATAAGTGAACCAAGATATGATACCTGATTATTTACTTGGTTCACTATATATTAAGTTATTATTTCATGAGATTAAATCTTCTTTACCCCAATTATGAATCATGAAAGAATTGGATATTCCTGAAGAATTTATTAATGCGCTCGGTATCAAGGAGCTTAATCCTGTGCAAAAAGAGGCTGTTAAAAAAGGGCTTTTTGAGAAAAAGAATATGGTCATAGCAAGCCCGACTGCATCTGGAAAAACACTTGTGGCAGAGCTTGCTATGATAAAGCATTTTCTTGATGGAGGCAAGACAATATATCTTGTTCCATTAAAGGCGCTGGCATCTGAAAAATACAAGGAATTTAAGAAAAAATATTCAGATCTTGGCTTGAAGGCTGCAATAAGCATTGGCGACTATGACAGCAGCGGAGGCTGGCTTGGAAAATATGATGTCATAATATGCACAAACGAGAAAATGGATTCATTGATAAGGCATGATGTATCATGGATAAGCAAGACTAGCCTGATAATAATAGACGAGATTCATCTGCTGAATGATTATGGAAGGGGGCCTATAATAGAGTTTGCGCTTACACAACTGCGAAGGCTTGCAAATAGCCAATTAATTGCGCTCTCTGCGACAATAAGCAATGCAGACGAGATTGCTAAATGGCTTGATGCTGTGCTGGTAAAAAAAGACTACAGGCCTGTAAAATTATTTAGAGGCGTGCTCTATCAATCAAACACATCAGATGATCTTTTTGAATATACTATTGATTTTCTTGACAAGAAGAATAAAAAGATTCTTGGAAAAGATGGAGAAGGGGCTTTATGCAAAGATGTCCTGGAAATGGAGAAGCAATCGCTGGTATTTCTTGCAACAAGGAGATCTGCAGAAGCTGTTGCTGAAAAGCTTGCAAAAATAACAGATAACTATCTTACTGCCAAAGAACGCTCGGTCCTGAATAAGATTGCCAATGATATTGAAAACGCGCTTCCTAGTCCAACAAAACAATGCAGAAAACTTGCCAGTATTGTGAGAAAAGGTTCTGCATTTCATCACGCAGGTCTTATAGCCCGGCAGAGGGAATTAATAGAGGATAATTTTCGGCTTGGATTAATAAAATTACTTTCATCCACTGTTACGCTTGCATACGGAATCAACATTCCTGCATACAGAGTTGTGATAAGGGATGTGAAAAGATTTACAGGACAGGGTTCTGATTATATTTCTGTTCTAGATGTGCATCAAATGTGTGGAAGATCAGGAAGGCCTGCTTATGATGATGCTGGAGAGGCTGTGATTATTGCAAGGAATGACACAGAGGCAGAGCATCTCAAGGAAAGATATTTTCTATCTGAGACAGAGCCGATTGAATCCAGGCTAGATTCACTGCCTATACTCAGGATGTATACACTGGTGCTGATAGCATCAGAGGCGTGCAGAAGCAGGTCAGGGCTCTATGATTTTTTCAAGAAAACATTCTATTGCCACCAGAATGATTTTTCTGGAATTGAGAAGCATCTGGACAAGATTTTAAAACAGCTGGAAGATTATAAATTCATAGAGATTTCTGGCAACAATGTTTTTACAAATAATGAATTTGTTCCTGCGTTTGAGATAAATAAAGATCCTGAAATAAGGGCAACTATAATCGGCAAAAGAATATCTGAGTTATATATTGATCCTCTTTCTGGATGGGAGATGATAAAAAATCTCAGAGAACTGGATAATACAGGATATATTATGGCAATCAACAGGTGTTCTGAGATGTCTCCTGGAATACGAGTGAAGCGAGAAGAATATGAAGACCTTGGCATCATGCTTGAGAATTCTGGACTAAAAGACAGGCCAGAACAATGGGATGTTGATTATCCTGACTATGTTGCAAGATTCAAGCTCTGCCTGTTGTTTATGGACTGGATGGATGAAAAAGGCGAAGACAAACTTCTTGACAAGTATGAAATTCCACCAGGCGAACTCTATAACAAACTAAAGAATGCAGAATGGATGCTCTATGCATTTAGGGAATTGGCTGTTGCCATGGAGAAGAAAGAAATTGCTGGTATGATAAACAAACTGATGCTGAGGCTAAAGCATGGTGTCAGGGAAGAGTTGTTAAAGCTTGTGTTTATAAAGAACATTGGCCGCGCACGAGCCAGGAAATTGTGGAATAATAAAATAAGGTCTACAGTAGACATCAAGAAAGTGCGGCTGGAAATACTGGCAGAAATACTTGGCCCGCAATTAGCTAAAAAGATAAAAGAAGAAATTATGAATGATAAACAGCTTGATAGATGAATTGTCTGAAAAAGGAGAATATGTTCCAACAATCATGCTAAACAACGCTATATTTATTGGAAACTATTCTGCAAAAGATGCTGTTGAAATGACCGAATTATTGAATGACAATTCTAGATTTGCAGAAATGAAACTAAAGGCAATTATCTCAATACCAAAAGATGAAGAAGGATATAGCTATAGGCAGCTTATGTATAGGCATAAAAAATTAGGTTTGTATATTCAAAGAATTCCATCAACTCAACCCCTTAATCACTGATTTTAAATATGATTTTAAATATGATTTTAAATATGTTTGCTTTCATATTAGAGAGAATCATAGACTGGTTAATATGAAAACAGAAGAGAAAATAAGATATATTATTGGATTGAGGAGCCAGAACAATGGAGTGGTTGAATATAGCGCAAACAATGTTTCTGTTGTTGTAATACACATGAACAAATATGCGCATGAGAGAAACATAAGCGCTCTTGCGTCAGGCGACAGGATTCTTGTCTATGACAGCGATGAATTGAAAACAATGGAATTTAATGCAATAACAGAAACAACGAAAAAAGGACTTGGCGCAAAAAATAAAGACGGAAAGCACTATCAAAGGCTTCAGCCAGCATCTATTGAAAATGCAATTGGACAGGGATTTGTTGCTGGAATAGAAAATGTTGCATTTGAAGAAATTTTAACATGCGGCATTGACCAGCTAGGCGCATTGCCAATAAAATACTTTGCGGAAAAATCCGGGTTTTCATTGGATGAAATAAAAAAACATGTTCTTGGAAAAGGCGAACCAGCGCATTCATTGTATTATGACATTCTTCGGGCAAAAGGCGATTATTCTCCTGTTCTGCTCTATCCACTTACTATGTATAAAAAAATGCTTATGCAGCAGCTCAATACCATGAGTGAAACAAGGGATGCGCTGCATAAATATTCCTGTGTATTGGCATATCTTTTTTCTGATGCAGGAATAAAAGATTTTCATGAAGCCTTGGATAAAACCAGTGGAGAAGAAGAAAAAATCATTGAACTTGCGGATGATTTGTCTGATTATCTTGATTATGGTGTCAGTGGATCATTTGCAGAAGAATTCGTAAAGAATATGAGAAAAAGAATTGCAGATGAAAAGAAAACTTCCGTGGAAAGAATTGCACAGACTGTGAAAAAAGCAGGCGATTTGCATAAATCTATCATAGATGTTCCAAGAACAGCGCATGTAGAGGAGCTTATAGAATATATAAAAATTTACAATCCTAAAATATCAGAAAAACTGGATAAATTAAAATCATGTTTCGGCAAAGTAAAAACTAAACTAAAAAAAGGCCTTTACGCCCCGCGCTTTGAGCCTGGCGCTATTATTGTCGCCAATGGATGTATTGGCATAGAACTAACTGCTTCTTTTGACAGAAATGCCTGTGAGCGCGCCATGAAAACAACAGACAATGAATGCCAGCATCTTGGAGAAAAATGCGTAACTATGTTAGGAAAATATGCAATGCTTTTAGATGAAGCTGACATAAGAGACAAACTAAAGAGTGTTGATGAAATTATAGGCATTGCTGAGAAATTATAAATATTTCTTTTGTTGTAACCATATCTATAGTAAAAATTTGCTCTGCAAATTTTTACTCTCCGTTCTTCAGCGCCATGCGAGATTTATAGAAAAATAACGACAATATTCCTATTGTTGCAATTGGAGAAAACCAGACAGGTATTGGCAGTCTAAAGCTTTCAAGTATCATTACAGTTCCAAGCACCATGATAGAATACATTGCTCCATTTTTCAAATATTTGTATTTTTTGATTTTCTCTATATTGCTTACAGTGACCTGTCTTAATACAATAGCGCCTATTCCATTTCCTACTAAAATCAGAGGCACTGCCATTGTGAATGCAAAGGCGCCTAAGACACCGTCTATTGAAAAACTGGCGTCAATCACCTCAAGATACAGCAGCTTGCTTATATCACTCATCTTTCCTTTTTTCATGAGCTCTTTTTCCTGTTGTTCTGCATTTGATTTGAAGCCAGAGGTTATAAAAAACAGGGATGCTCCTATTGCTGCTCCAAATGCCATTAATGGATTTGCATCTATCGCAAACCAGATTATTATTGTTAATAGCAGAGAAGCAGCTGCATAAAACCAGAATCCTCTTTCGTGAATATATCTCTCTCCTCTTAATCCATAGTATTTTGGCTCCATAAACAGCCAGTGTATAAATAAAAATAGCAAAAACACTCCGCCTGCTGCCAATAAAGGCGGCGCAGATTGTTCGATCGCATGCGCAATTGCAGGATCTTCGCTAAATGATGCTGTAAATGCGCCGGTAATTCCAAGAGACGGATTTAATGCAAACACAATCATAAACGGAAGCAGTCCTCTCATTATGAATACTGCAAAAAATATTCCATAAGTCAGGAACCATCTTTTTCCTTGTTCTGACATTGTTCTTAGAACATCTGCATTTATCACTGCATTGTCTATGCTGCTCACTATTTCAAAAAGCGTCAACCCTATGACAGTAAGTATTATTAATAGTATATCCATATGATTTCTTTGACAGGTAATATATATAAGAGTGTTTCTGAAATGCCATACTTCTTCTGCGGATCTTCTTTTAAAATTTTCAGCATTCAGAACTTCCTATTCTTTTGCCAGAGCCTTCTAATAGAGTCTGATAAGTATTGATAAGCTTTGATATGTATTGATAGGTTTTGATATGTATTGATATATATTAACAATAAGAAAATCTAGATTTTTCTGTCAATCAGGTAATATGCAAAGGCTTTTAGCTCATTCTTGGCAGGGCTTTCTTTCAAAAGAGCTTCTGCGTCTTTCCACGCAGATTCTATTATTGTCCTAGCTCTATTCTTTGCATAGTCAAATGCATTGTATTTTTCCAGAATATCAACTGCTTTTTTTATCAAAGATGTATCCCAGGTGTGCATGTTTAGTATTTCCAACAGCTTTTCCCTGTCTTCTGCATTTGCCCTGCTCAATGTATAAACAACCATTAAAGTGCGTTTGCCTTCGTGAATATCCTCACCATATCCTTTTTTCTTCTGGAACTCCTCTCCTGTAAGGCTGAGAATATCATCCTGTATCTGGAATGCCACGCCTATAGATTCTGCAAGAATTCCTAATTTTGTGATTGTGTTTTCATCTGCTCCTGCGAGGCATGCACCAAGTTTTGCAGCCATTCTTGCAAGGCAGCCTGTCTTGTATGCGCACATCTGAAGATACTCATTCTCTGTTATAACATCTGCATTTGCAATGCCTTTATGCCAGGCAATATCCATTCCCTGTCCTATTGAAACATTGATCATTTCCTGAGCATAGATTTCATAGGATTTTATCAACTGGTCTTTTGTTAATTTGTTTTTATTAAGCATCAGAACTTTTATTGGAAGAAAATACATTGCATCGCCGACATTTATGGCAATGTCTTCTCCGAATAATTTATGCAGGCATGGCTTTCCGCGCCTTGTCTCGCTTTGGTCTTCAATGTCATCGTGGACAAGTGTAGAATTATGGATGACTTCTGGTATAATTGCAAACTCCTCAAATTCTTTACTGTTTTTTCCAAGCGCATCAATTATCATGAGCAACAAAGCAGGTCTCCATCTTTTTCCTCCTCTGTCAAGAAGATCCCATACTGGTTTTGCAATTGCCTCTGTAGGAGCAGTCAGATTATATTCATAGACAGGCTTTCCTCCTGTCATCTCCATGCTTTTCTTGTCATATTTTCTTGGAAGATATTTTTCTATGAGTTTGTCAATATTCTTTGTCCTCTTAAGAAGAATCTCTTCCATGTTCATGTCAATCCCTTTCTATAGATTCTCATTTCAAGTGAGCTTTTTAAAGCTTTATAGCTAACCCAGTAAATAATATAGACTAAATACTGGGTTAGCTATATAGGAAGCCACAAAAACATGTCCGGAATCTTTTGTGGGTTCATTATAATTACAAAATCTTAGAAAGGTGTTTATTATTTCAGAAGTTCCATACAAGCGGGGATATAGCCATGGAAAAGGCAGGGGACAGGAAACAAAGATTCCGTGTGATTTTTGCGGAAAGATCACTCCAAGATGGAAGACGTTTCCTGTAATGAGGGGATTTAGGATAAATGATCCTTTGCTGAAAAAAGACCTTGACAGGCGCATGATTTCTTCATTTGAGAGAAAGATGTATGCATGCCCTTCATGCGCAAGACATAGGGGAATAGTAAAACCAGGCAGATCTAGAAAAACCCGCGTGCATGAACAGGAGTATTATTGAGTGTGTTTATAGTCTCATCATCTTTTTCCAGAGCTCCAACCGAGATGGGGTCTGTTGTTCTTTTAGATTATTCCTGCGTTTTGCTACATTCTGGACATCTAACAAATTGATAGTGGACTTTGAAATGGCAGTGTTTGCATATGACTTCTCCTGTGAATGGAGGGGCTCGTTCTTCTGCAGCCTGATACTGTCAACTATTAGTCATCTCTCTTTGCAGCAAATCTAATCAAACTCAATAATTTCCTTCTTCCTAATTTCAAATTAATGTCTGCGGCTTCAGCAGGTGTTTTTCCTTTTATAGCAAACCAAGCAAATAATCAGGTACATGGTGGAACATAGTTCCACCTGTATAGGTGAAGCTATGCTTCACTATGTATTTACTGGGTTTGCTATAATCAGATTCTCGTGGGTTTTTGCCATAAATCACTTCACTATTTGCATGAACATTTATTATGAATTTATCTCTACCAAGTCTTTTCAGATATTCATTACTCATAGACTTTGGCGCCAATTTGTCCAGAAAC
>JACRMW010000012.1 GCA_016219465.1 Candidatus Aenigmatarchaeota archaeon
ATGATGTGATAATACGAAAGATATCTGGCGGAAACAGATCAACGAACGGACGTCATGATTATGAAGTTATTTCTTCAGTCATGCAAACATGCCAGTTGAGAAATGAAAGTTTTTCAGAAATTGTCATGAATGAGCTGAAAGCTACTGCTGATGGCTGAACAGATACGTTAAGAACAGAACTGCAAACCCTTCACGAACAAGGAATAATTTACGGAGCAAATATCCATGGTTCTAGTTTTCATGTTGACAATGGCATTGGAAGCGATGTTGATGTTCTTATTGTACATGAGAATGCAGAAGAATATCTCAGAAATCTCAATCATGAAATAAGAAAAGCTACCTATGTTCCAATTGAGTTTGTTCCGTTGCCAATACACATGGCAATATCAGGAGATCATGATAGAGGACTTTGAATAACATGTATTCTAGTCAAAGTCCTTATTGAGAACTTTCACAAATTACAGGGTTAATCAAAGTTCTCGATATTGATAGATTTTATTTTGAATATATACAAATGTATTGTAAAGATGGTATAATTGGTGATAATCCTTTGGATGTCATAACACCTAAAGATAGCTGGAATAATCCAAGACAGGAAGTTCTTGATCGATTTAATAAACAAATATTAAAGCTTGTTAAGCGCAGGTCAGTATTATCATATGAATTTGATAAAGAACATTGTAAGTTTCTGGAAACCCTCTTAAGACAGCCTATCTATACTACAATTGATTTGTTGAGACTGAAAAACGGTGTGTATCCATCCAAAGATGGAAGGCCTCTTACAAAGGCAGAGTGCTGTTGTTTGGTTGCAGAACAATTGCATCATTCAGAAATCAATGATGATTTATTTCTAGTGTTCAGTGCTAGAACAAAATACAGGCAGTTTATGGCAGATCATGAAAGCAATGACAAGGGCAGTTTTGAAGAATATTATGGATTGCTGCGAGAGATAGATGATCTATACTCAAATGCAATGCGTGTTATGATTGCAAACAGGAAATTCTTATTAGATTGAATGAGAATAGAAGATGTTCTTGGAATTCATTGAATAAGACAGCAAAAAGCGCCTAGATTCAGATTTGTTAAGAAATAGAAATGCGGCGGCCGGGAATCGGACCCGGGTCTCGACCGGTCTACAGTTTTTACTGACAGTGTTTTCAGCCAGTGTTTTTTTAAAAAAAGCTGTGGCAGGGTCGTGTCCTACCGCTAGACTACCGCCGCATTGTTTTTATGAATAGCTATTCTGCTTTGCAGAATAGCTAAAATGACTCTTTTCTTTCAGAAAAGAGTCAATATACAATTAGTTATTTATACAAAGTTATCATGTAAGTTTTAAAGCCTAACCTATTCAATAAATTATTAATAATATGCCAAATAAGGTTAGATAATATGACATTTTTCAGCAAGAAAGAGAGAAGATATGATGAAAATGAGATAAAGAGGGCAGTGGAATCAGATCCAATGGATATTGAGCAATTTCCTATGCCTGTTTCACATGAGAAGAAAATCTATGAACCTTCTGGTGTTTCTGTTGAAGCACCTCTTTTTATAAAAGTAGAGAAATACAGGGAAATAGCAGCGTCTGTAAATGAGATGAGGTCATTTATTTCTGGCATAAAACAGATCTTTCTGGTGATGAATGAAATACAAGAGGTTCAGCAGGGTTCTATTAATATTCTAAGGGCATCTATACAAAGACTGGAGAAAAACATGGAATGGATTGACAAGGCTCTGCTAAAACCAGCTGGTTTTGAAGAGCTTCCTCAGACAGGGATAGAATCGCGGCAGATAGAGCAGTCTTTGCTTGATCTGCAAAGAGAGATCAGCAGTTTGAAAAAAGATCTTGAGAGAATCAGTTAAAGCTATACAACAAAGCAATTGGTATTATAATTTGTTGTTAGCTATACATGGTTGAACAAAGTTCAACCTGTACAGCAAAGACTTCTCAAGTCTTTGCGTACAGAAGGAATTGCAAATTCCTTCTTGTACAGCAGAAGCTTTGCTTCTGCATGTATGTAAACCTGCTTTGCAATTGATTATCTTGGATTGGCTCTTATTCTGATTCTGTCATTGGATTTTTCTATTATTATTGATTTGTATTTTTTTGTGCTTATTTCTATATAGTCAATGCTGTTTCCAGAGCCTGATACATAATCAGCCAGGATTAATTTTGTTTTGAAAGGTTGGAATTCTGTATAATAATAAGTATATTGATTCTTCTGGTCAAATTCAACATGGACAGACAGCTTGGTTATGTTGATTATCGCTGAATTCTTTGGTAGTATCAGTTCTGTTGAGATAAGATCTTCTGAAGATTGCTCCAGGCTGATGACACCTGCTATCTGGTATGAGAGGAATTTTGACTGTGTTCTTGTTGCTTCGTCTATCATTCCTGTCACTGATGGGGTAAAGACTATTATGAGTATTGATGTGACTACAACAGCTATGAAAGCTTCCATGAACATCCATATGATGTCTGTTGTTCCTCGCATGATAGAATATTGTTTTATTCTATATATTAAATGGAGGACTTTGAATAACATGTATTTTAGTCAAAGTCCTTATTGAGAACTTTCATAAATTATAAGGTTAATCAAAGTTCTCAATGTTGAGTGTATATTTTGCAGACATTTTCACAAATTGATAGGGCTTATAGCAAACCCACAAAAGATTCCAGACACGAATCTGTGGGTTTGCTGCTTGCAGAAAGCAGAGCTTTCTGAAATTCTTGAAATGTTCTGCATTTCAGAATCTCGAAGAAAGAAACTTTCTTCGAAGATCTCAAAGGAGCTTCGTTCCTTTGCAGATAAGGAGTCAAACAAAATCATATCCAGATTCTTTTGTTTGACGACTATATATTTGCTCATTGCAATATATTTTCATGAAGACAAACAAATTATTAATTCCAATTGCATTGATATTGGTTGTTGCTGTTCTGGTTGTAAGTGGATGTGTCCAGCAACAGGGAGAGGCAAATAACACAGTTTCTGGAGACATCTCTCCAAAGACTGTGACTATCAAGAATTTTGCATTTGACCCTGCAGGACTGTCTATAAAGACTGGAACTATAGTGAACTGGGTGAATGAGGATAGCGCGCCTCATACTGCTACGCTGACAGGAATCTTTGATTCTGGCATACTGAACACAGGCCAATCCTTTTCCTATACATTCAACATTCCTGGAACATATGATTATATCTGCACATTGCATCCATCTATGAGGGCAAGGGTAATAGTTGAGCCAGCATAGATTTGCCAGTTTTTTTCTTGTTGTAATGGAAAGTATAAGATATATCATTATTTCCATTGCAAGACACACAGAAAGCAGAGCTTTCTGGTGCACCAAACAACGTATGTTGTTTGTGTGTTTGGCGAGCTTGCGAAGCAAGGTCGCTTTGTTCTTCTATTTTGGATTAGATGTACAGTACAATGACATTTGTCCGCTTTTAGCAGCTTGCTAGGACCATGAATAGAACATTTTATTAATAGCTAAATTTCTGATGAAATTTAGTCAGAATATCGAGCTCTTTGCTTATTTTCTCAATGCCGTATAAAACTTCTAAGAAATTAGAGATGCGGAAGGGCGGATTCGAACCGCCGAATGGACTAACCAACAAGATCTTGAGTTTCGCCATCATCTTTCTTCAGAACTCAAGCAAGATGAACCTTGCGCCTTTTTCTGAAGTCCGTAAAGGACCAGACCAGACTTGGCTACCTCCGCGCGTTTAGCTAAATTTGTTAGATTTAGCCAATATCTATAGTAATAGACAGAATGTATAAATCTTTGTTTTATAGAGGTTTTTTTGAAACCCCAAAAAATTAGGTCTAGAAATTCTAATAAGGCGTTTTACGAAATTTTTACATGGTAATTAGATAAGAGACTTGTTATATAGCGGTTTCTACTGCAAAAGGATCTATAAGAAATACTCTATTGTTATAATATCCAAAATTGTCTTTTTCAGGATCAGTAACTATGAAGCCAGGTTTCTCAATTATTCTGATAGCTCTTTCGACATCTTTATCAGATACATCTACAAGAGTGCGTGGTTGTATGATGTAGTATGCTGGTGGTTCATTGCGCACAACAATTTTACCTTCTGCTGTTCTTGGTATGTCAAATGATCTTTGTGTAGGATAACATAGGTCAGACAATTTAAGAATACCATATTCTAGTTCAAATACTGTTGAATCACCGCCAGCTGTCATAAATCTCTTTGCCACGAATGGCAGAGTGTGCAAAGCTTCTATATATGCAGCTGTAAGTGTTCTCATTGGAACATAAGCTGGCAAGTTGTTTATGATATCTGAAATATGTGATGGCATTTCTAAATCTTGGAAATAAAGCTATTTAAAGCTTTATGCTTATACTACTCTGAAGTGAACAACTATATAAATAGCTATTTCTTTTCAAGAAATAGTCATAATACAAATAATCGTTCTGTTCCAGAACAGTTATGATAAATAGTTATTTTCCCTCAGAAAACAATCAAAATAAATAGCTAAATTTCTGATGAAATTTAGTCAGAATAAATAGCTAAAATCCTCTCAGGATTTTAGTCAAAATATGGTGTGAATATGGGATATGCTGGAAATGAATTTGTGGTATGGCTGGTAATAGGCCTTATAATAATAACAGCAGGCGTAGTGATATTCAATTCTCAGATTTATTTTGCTCCATATGGTTATAGTTCATATAGCAGAGGAGCTGGCTATGCTAGCCCATATTCTGGATATAGTCTGGTTTCTGCTGACACAGGGCGCAGCATGTTTGTAGGCAGTCTTGTTACACAGACAACTGTGGTGGAATCAAAAGGAACATTTGATGTCAGCGCAAGGTCCAATGAGATGATTGTTCAGGACAGGGTGTTTAATGGTGCTGTTTTTGGAGATAATTCTATAAAGATAAACGGCTATATAAGGGATCTGCAATTAGATGTCATGGGAACAAATGGCTATGGAAACCTTGTTGTCACGGCAGATAATGGCAAGGTGAAAAAAGAGGTATTGAACAAGGAGCTTGGTCTTGGCAGATATATTATTCCATTGGAAAATGACGGAACAGTTGAGATAGGAACAACCAGTTCTGAATGGAGAATATGGGCACCTAGTCTTTATTATATCAGGGCAGAAGCAAATATCCTTGAGCAAAAATCATGGTCTGCTGAGTTTGATGCCGAGACAAATGTGACCAGTGCTGATCTCAAATTATATTTCACGACACACTATGGAAAAATAAGAATAAAGATCAATGACAGGATAGTATTAGAGAGGACTGTCAGATCTGAAGAGATTATCCATCTTGACAGAAATGATCTAGAAGACAAGAATAGAGTAACAATAGATGCATGGGATGGTTCTTCTTTCACAGGACGGCTGGATATTGCAAAGAACATGAAGAATTCAGAGCTTGGCACTGTTGAACTGAGCTTTTTCCTGAACAAGATATATTATGATTCTCTTAGAACAAAGCCAGGAAAAATAACATTTGATGTCTCAAAAATATCAAGAAAAGGCAATATGGTTTTGAAGATAAGAAATGCAGAAGGAAATGTTGTATTGTCAAGACCGCTTGATCTGTCTAATCAAAATTATATTGAATACTTTACACAGAGTCATGTAAAGCCAGGTCTTAATACTGTAATCATAGAGTCAGCTGGCTCTGTTTTCTACACAAGAAACCTGATGGTTTGGCTGATGGATTAGGGAGTGTTAAACAATAAAATAAGCAAAGTTTATAAAGGGTAGTATCCATTATTATTGTATGAATAATGAAAATGTGATACGGGAAAAGTTCTTAGATATCAATCCTATCCTAAATGAATTATCAAGAAGGAGATGGGCGGGAAAAGTTCTTAGATATCAATCCTATCCTAAATGAATTATCAAGAAGGAGATGGGTAGCTACTGAAGCTAAAGCTCTTGGGCGCGGAGGCGTATCAATAGTCTTTAGGGCAACAGGAATTAATAGGAACACAATTATGAAAGGAATTAAAGAACTTGAAAACAAAAAAATTATTGAACCAAATCGCTTACGAAAAAAAGGCGGAGGAAGAAAAAAAATCACTGAAAAAAATCCAGGAATAGAAGAAAGTATCCTTAAAATTGTTGAGCCTACATCCCGAGGCGATCCAGAAAATCCTCTTAGATATACAACTAAAAGTGTAAGAAGTTTACAAGGCGAGCTTGAAAAGAAAGGTTACAAAATAAGTTACCCTTCAATAGCTGAGATACTTCATGAGAATGGCTTTAGTCTTCAGGCAAACAATAAATCTATTGAAGGTAAGCAGCATCCAGATAGAAACGCGCAATTTGAATTCATTAATCAAGATACAAAAACTCAAGTTGCGAAGAAAGAACCTGTTGTTTCAGTTGACACAAAAAAGAAAGAACTCGTAGGCAATTTCAAGAATAATGGCAAAGAATGGAGCCGAAAAAGTAATCCGACAGAAGTAAATACTCATGACTTTGAAGATAAAAATCTTGGAAAAGTTGTTCCCTATGGAGTTTATGATTTGGATAAAAATCATGGATGGGTAAATATTGGGATTGATAATGATACTGCAGAATTTGCAGTTGAAAGCATTCGCAAATGGTGGAAGAAAATAGGAAAATCAAAATACCCTAAAGCAAAAACTTTGACAATTACTGCTGACAGTGGTGGAAGCAATGGGTATCGTATAAGATTGTGGAAATTAGAACTTCAAAAATTTTCCAACCAAACCAGATTGTTTATTCGTGTAAGGCACTTTCCTCCTGGAACAAGCAAGTGGAATAAAATTGAACATAAACTATTTAGTTTTATAAGTAAGAATTGGAGAGGCAAACCTCTCCTGACTCATGCAGTTATAATTAATTTAATCTCGGCAACAAAAACTACAAAGGGTTTAGAAGTAAGCTGCATGCTTGATAAAAATAATTATCCTACTGGAATAAAAGTTTCAGATAAAGAATACACAAAGATTAATATTTTTCCAGAAAAATTTCATGGAGACTGGAATTACACAATCAAGCCCAATATAAAATGCTGAAGTTATTATTTAACAGTCTCTTAGCGCAATAATTCTTCAGTTGTTTCATAATATCTACTCATATTCCTTGCATATGCTATTTGTTGTATGATAAGATTAAATGCTTTGTATTTGAAAGAAATAGCTATATCAGAAAGAAAATAAAAAAAGAAATGTTTTATTCTGTCTCATTCTCTTCTGTTTCAGGAACTCCTATTTTTTCATGCATTCTTTCTGATCTCTCCTGCATGCGTTCCTTCATTTCTTCAAGCTTTTCAATGATCTTGTCTTTGTCAGGATTGTCGCTCTCTCCTATTTCGGTTATTCTATTGTCCATTCGTTCAAGCGCTTTCTGTTCTTTCTCTTCTATCTTTTCATTGAATTCTTGGAGTTTCTCTAGTCTATTTTCATGCATCTCAACCAGTTTTTCCCTGAGCTTTTGCAATTTTTCCAGTTTTTCTGTGTTGTTTTCTGCCTGTGCCTCTGCTATTCTCTGGTCCATGTTTTCAAGCTGATGGCTGTATTTTTTCTCAAGCTTTTCATACATGCTTGCTCTGCTCATTTCCTGCATTACTCTTTCAGCTTCCAGCTCATCTTCTGGGATATGCTTTGGCCCAAATCGCAGTCTTAATCTATGTTCTGCCATCTTTTGCATGGCATTGTCAATTTTTGCTCTTGCCTGTTCAGGAACCTGTTCTCTTATCAGATTCAACACAAGCTCGCTTTTTCTGCTTGTTTCTTCAGCCTCTTTTATGAGTTCTGATATATTCTGTCCAATTGCCTGGAGTTCTTCTCTTTTTCTGTCGCTCTCATTCAGCTGCTCTTCTGCATCATCCATTGATTGGTCTGCCAGCTTTTGCTGTTCTTTTTCAACAAGGGCTTTTGCTTCAGCCAGTCTTATTTTAGCAAGCTCAAGATGTTTCTTTGCCTGCTCCATCTTGTTGAAAGTAAAGGCCATTCCAAGACCTTCACCAAACCTTTTGAACGGATAGAAGAATTCGCCAGGCAGGGCTCCTGTCTCGCTGAACTCGCTTTCTACTGCAGCAAGTTCTTGTTCAGTGACCTCTATGTCGCTGAAATCTACCCCGCCTGATTGGTCTCCTATCTGTGCAAAGGCTGTTGTTGTCAATGGTGATGCTATGAGAAGCACTGAAAAAAGCACTGCAATAATCTTTGCGCTCTTCATTTCCATCACCTTATTTTTTTTATATAGGTGAT
>JACRMW010000049.1 GCA_016219465.1 Candidatus Aenigmatarchaeota archaeon
AGACTTCTCAAGTCTTTGCGTACAGAAGGAATTATAAATTCCTTCTTGTATCGGTGGAACTCTGTTCCACCAGATAATCAGGTATTATAACTTGGTTCACTCACACAGAAAGCAGAGCTTTCTGGTGCACCAAACAACGCATGTTGTTTGAGTGTATAGCAAACAACAAAGTATTATACATGGTGAACCAAAGGTTCACCTGTACAGGTAAAGTTTTACTTTACCATGTATCTTGATTTATTTGTTGTTTAGCTATAGTTCTCCAATGAAGTATTCACTATATTATTTCATTGGAAGCTATATGTGATCCTTTTATTCAAGCCAGGAGAGGGAATTGAACCCCCATGTGCCGCTTTCTAAACCAAATTCTTTTAAAGAAAAGGCTTTGGTCTGCAGGCGGCCGCGTAACCACTCCGCCATCCTGGCATCTATAATATCTAAATCCACAAGGATTTAGCTATTTGTATTTTAACTAAATCCACAAGGATTTAGCTATTTGTAATTCTAATTATGTAAAAATGTATAAATAAGAATCTGGCAAAGCTTTTATCCAGAAAAAACAATTATTACAATGCGCAAAATAAATATCATTATATTTGTATGTATTATGCTGCTTCTGGTATCCAGCATTGCATATTCAGCAGAAGAAATAAATTGCCTTGATTTAGCAGCTTTGCAGACAGAACAGGCAAAAGGAATACTCATATCAGAAAAAACCAGTGATCCAACAAGCCAAAGACCGATTGACAAAGAAACAGGGCTTCCTACAACAGATTTTAGCAAAGCATACAAGTTTGATTGTCTTGATGTTATCAAAGAATACTATAATGTCAATGATCTCAATGACCTGAAAAAGTTCCCGCTCAATACTATATACAAATCTCCATACAACGCTGTTATTGCCCCTAATCTCAAAGCACAGCAGGGATGCATTGCCTATCATTATGGAGCATATCTAGGAACATGGACAGGCGCTGCTGAAAAACAATATTTTATAGAACAGCTAAGATGTTATAAGAATGATCATGGCAAACAGCCTGCTTTTTACTGCAAAGCATCTGGACCGACACAGGCAGTATATAATCCAGTCAAGAGAACTTATTATAGTCCAGAAAGCGAGACTGCATGTGATAAATTATCTGTAATTGGCAAGCCTTATAACATCTGTCCAGAAGGATCAATCTGCATTGAACGCGATCCCTATACATTAAAAAAACTTGGCAGACCTGTATGCGCTGCTGTAGAAAATCTTCCAAAGAACTTCAATCCATGGACAGATATTGACAAAATAAAAGAAGGCCAGGTAATAAGAAATCCATCACGCCGCGGATAATCATAATAGTGCCAGAACAAAATGACTTTCTTCGAAAGTCATTTATCTTGTTAAGGAAAGAAATATTATACTTTCCTTAACAATGAAAAAGAAATCTAACTATTCTTTGAACATCTCACACAATTGTAATAGGGTTTCTCCAGAGCTCTTATAAGAATTTCCTGGTTTTTCTTCCTGTATATTTTCCATATTCTTGCGCATCTCTTCTATAACATTTAATTTGTTTCCATCAATAACACTGCTGTCAGCTCTTTCAATTCTATTATTTTCTAAATCCTTCAGAAGATTATGGAGAACATCTAAATAGATTTTGTCTTCACTGAGAGAAATATATGGCATGCCTGTGTTTTCTATATACAGAACAGAATCGCCAAGACTTTTACACAGAACAACATATTGATCTGTTGCGCGTTTTCCAGAATTATTATATTCGTATATTTCCAATGATCTTCCATTTGCATCTGTTGCACTAAATACGCGCCTTTTGCCAGTGGAAGTTTTGCCTGTTTCTTCAAGTTTTGTGTTCTGAATAGTTTTGCTCAAAGAATCCAGGAATTTCTTTTTGCATGTTTCAGTATTTTTTGCATTTATTTCTTTCTTAGCAGGCAAATCAAAAACATTATCCCATGCCTGTACACATGTATTTTCTGCGCTAGTATATGCATTCATTATACCAAGTCTTGCAACAGGATTGGTCCATAACAGATATGCAACTCCTGCTCCAGCACCTACTGCGCAAACTCCTTTGCCGACATCGCATACATATTTTGGTAATTTCATAATTATCTATCATAACTATTGAATAATAAATAATTTAAACGACATAATACCACAAATGTGGGATTTATATCCTTCGTAATCCATGTATTTATGTCAAAGACCAAAGGTCTTTGAGAATTCAAACAGGCATAGCCTGTTTGCAATCAACCTGTGCCATCAGTTATAGCTCTACCACGAAATAAACAGTATATTATTTCGTGCTGAGCTATATGTGAAGCAAGTGATATTATATCCTGATTATTTACTTGCTTCACTATAAACTTGAGGGAAGCAAATCTTTCCTAAGATTGCAGAAACCAAAGGTTTCTGAATTCTCAAATAACAGAGTTATTTGAAGATCGCTAAATGAATTAATAAATTCATTTATACGAAACTGGTGGAAACACGGTTTGTATCATAGCTAAATCCAAAAGGATTTAGCTATTAATATTACTAAAAGTATTACTAAATTTCTGGAGAGAAATTTAGAAAGAAAGGGATTGATAATACCAGATATATAATGTGCTTTAGCACATATTTTCTTTGGGGTTCACCAAGACCTTTCTTTTAAAAGAAAGGGATTGGTTATGAAAGGAATGAACATAATTCGGCTGGACTCAAAAGGCAGGGTATTAATACCCTCTTATATCAGGAAAGAGATAGGCATGATTGAGAACTCAGAAATTATTATTGTAAGGGATCAGGATGAGATAAAACTCTTTCCACTCTATAAAGGAATGAATGCAAAGATGAAGCTAATCCTTAGAAATGTGCCAGGAGCTCTGGCTATTGTATCCAATATCATAGCAAAGCATGACTGTAATATCATTGTATCTCATAGCGTGCCATTGGAAAAAGATCTTGCAGAATGGTCAGCTATTCTCCAGGCAAAGAACACAGAACTGCTGCCAAAACTCAAAAAAACTCTGACAGATTCAGAAGTAGTGGAAAGAGTTAAGTTATTCTATTAAGAAGTTATTTTCCCTGGAAAATTATGCTGCGATCTGTTATATTAAGGCTGACATTTGCCTCTGGATAAATTATTTTGTTTGATTGATCACTGGGCTCTTCTATGGAAAAAACAGCAATTTTGTAAGACGTGCCTGTGATATTCTGATATTTTTTCCAGTCAGTGTTGTATAAAGAAAGATTGAGATTCTGTTTATTGCTATTTACAAACACATCAATACTTGCATAATATTGCCTAGATATGCATGAAAGTGGAGGAGGACAGGTATCAACTATCTCTTTCATCTTTGTTCTTAATTTGTCTTGAACAATAGCAGACTGGTTTATTCTAAGCTTGAATACACTGTTCATGTCAGCCAGGATAAAATTATCAAACAAGCGCAGGGCTTTTATTCCAGAACTGGTTGCAATCCTTATTCTAGAGGCATACGGACTTAGTGCATCAACAATGCCTATGCCATAGATATTTCCGTTCTTTGCAATTCGGAAAGGTCCCAGTGCAATAGGATCAGCAGCTATTTTCACAATCTCATTGCCATCATAGACACGGATTCCTATATCAACATAATTCACAGCATGAACGCCTGATACAAAGACCAGCACAAACAAAATAAATAAAATACCGGAGAATGAAATCTTTTTCATAATAATCACATTCATAATACCCAGCAAACTGGCAATTAAAATAGCTATTCTTTCAGAATAGTTATGATAAAAATTAAGAAAAAAAACAAAGTTTTTTTTCTTATGAGATATCAGTTCTTATCCATATCTGGCCTGTTTGTGGAGATGCTGGATCACTTGTCCTTGACTCTATAACAAGATTGTTATTTACAGCATCCCATTGTGATTTGCATACACTGCCAATACATAATTTTTCAAAATTTCCATTTCCTGCAACGACAAGATTTGCGCTTGCAGACATCTCCAAAGGCATTGCGCCTGATAATGCAATTCCATTGTCAGTGAATTGTGTATTAGCAGTTGATGTCAGCAATCCGATTGCTCCTGCTGTCCTGCCATAAATATTATATGATGCTGCAAATTGCACAGTATCCCATTGCATTGTTACAGTATTGTGGCCTGCCTGTGTTGTAATGCATTGTGAACCAGATGCTTTTGTCTCGCCTGCGCTATTTACAGCGC
>JACRMW010000013.1 GCA_016219465.1 Candidatus Aenigmatarchaeota archaeon
AAAGAACTAATGGTAAAGAACAGTAATTTTGGAATATTTTATTATGTTCTTTCCATATAGCAGATTGCAACCAAAAGTTCCAATATTATTGCAATCTGCTATAAAAGTTCTTTGGCGCATCAGAAAACTTTGTTTTCTGAAGCAGCAAACCAAGTTTCTAGTCGGTATTATTAACTTGGTTAGCTATAGAATACTCAGAAATAATTCTATTTATAGAGGAGAAAGAATATCACAGGATACGTGCAAAGAAGCTATTGCTTTTCTTCTTGTGTTTTTTCCAAAAATAAAAAACGAATTCCAGAAAAAGATGGCAAAATAGAATTATAGTGGTTGTTATGGCTGACAAAAAAAAGAAGAGATAAAGACAATGCATGCGCTGGGAAAGACTGAATATAGGGAGGCTAAACAGGGTATTGTTGATGCAATACAAGAAAGAGGAGAGGCGCAGGAGCCTGGAACAGTGCTGATGCACAATAGTGCATGGAATTATCTTGTGGAAAAGGCGCATGCTGAAATGAAGAAACATGCTGAGCAAGGGCCTTATGCTATTGTTGAAAGGCTTGTTAAAGACAGCAAAGTAAAGCAGTTTATTAAAGAAGGCAAACTGAAGAATGAGTTTTTGGAAGAGCAGATAATACAGGCTGTGTCAGAGGCTGCTGCAAGATATGGAGAGGAATTGGGTAAAAATAAATAGCTAAATCTCTGAGGAAATTTAGTCAAAATACAAATAGAGCAAATAATTGTTGCAGAATAGGTGGTATTATAATTATAAGAAACCTACGGTTTCTTATAATTATCTTACATATCTACGTATATACATACACAGTAAAGTATTTAAGTCTATAAGTATATACGTATGTAAGGTGATTTGATAACTAAATCAAAAGTTACGATTTCTATTGACGAACAAAAATGGACAGATTTTAGAGTTAAATGTCTAAAAGAGAAAAAAACAGCATCCGAATTAATAGAAAAGTTTATTGATGTTCAATTAAAAAATAAGAAATAGGTGTTATTGTGGTCATTGCAACTAGAAAAACTACACACAATGGAACCAAAACAAGCTCTTTTGGGTGTAACGGAAGATTTGGGCATGATTCATCTAAATTTTATTCTGGCAAAATGTATACCAATATTCCAAAAAATAATTTAGAAAACGCTATAGAAAACACAATACCAACAAAAAATCTAAATAAACTTTTTTGTAAATCTAGCGATAAAATGGAAGAGTTGCCTGACAATAGTATTCATCTTATGATAACATCCCCACCATATAATGTCGGTAAAGAATATGATGAAAATCTATCATTGGATGAATATAGAAAACTTTTATATAATGTTTTTAAAGAAGTTTTTAGAGTTCTGATTGTCGGCGGTAGGGCTTGTGTAAACATAGCCAACGTTGGAAGAAAACCATATATCCCATTTCATAGTTTTATTATAGAAGACATGATAAAGATTGGTTTCTTCATGCGAGGAGAAATAATATGGAATAAAGGAGCTAGTGCGGGTTCATCTACAGCGTGGGGCAGTTGGAAGTCGGCGACCAACCCAACTTTAAGAGATGTTCATGAATATATTCTAGTTTTTTCAAAGGGTGATAATGGAAGAAAACCATCTCTCGGAAAAGAAGATACCATAACAAAAGAAGAATTTATGGAATTTACAAAAAGTATATGGACATTTCCATCCCAATCAGCTAAAGCCATAGGACATCCTGCACCATTTCCAACAGAATTACCATTGAGATTGATAAAATTATATACATTTACTAATGATATTGTGCTAGACCCATTTATGGGAAGTGGACAAACGGCAATAGCCGCTTTACAAACAAAAAGAAATTTTATTGGTTATGATATAGATAAAACGTATTGTAAACTTGCTGAAGAACGTATAAAGAAAGAATGTTCACAAACAACATTGAAATGTGTTATAGCAAACCCACAAAAGATTTTGGACATGAATTGTGGGTTTGTTATACGGAGTCAAACAAAATCATATCCAGATTCTTTTGTTTGACGACTATAATTAATTATTCCTCATCCCACACATCAACCCATCTTTTGTATACATCATATTTTATATTTTCTTTGACCCAATTGATTGAAATTTTTAGCGTCTTTTTATGATGTAACATTTTTTCTATCGCTTCTTTACTAAATTCAACACCTCTTGGATTAGTTCCTGCCTTTGGCATATTGAAATATTTATCACACCCTAACAGTTTAAATATTTCTTTCTGAGTCTCAGCAGTAATCAAAAATATACTATCTCTTTTTTGTCCCCACCATGTTTGAATTAGAAGTATGTCACATCTTGGTTTATAACTTTTTATGAAATTCTTAGAGCTTTCAGCATCTACTGTCCAGACCGCTTTAATTCTGCCATTGCCTGTTATGGTTTTTATTGATAATTCTCTACTACCAACTCTAATGTCCACTTCAGGTTCTGTTGTTGGTATGTTTGTATCAACGTTTTTTTCTCCAAACCTATGGATAAGTAAACCACCAATTATTTTTTCTCTTAAAGAACCGACTTCCATGCTTATTTTACCCGCTCTAGAACTCTCAATTTCAGCTATCTGAAATAATTTTGGCAGTTTGTTTTGTATTTTAGAAACTATATTTTTATCTATAAATAATTCATCCAAATTACCTTTTGACATACATCTTTATTATTTCCTTCCAATTAAATACCAACCGAAGAGTTTACAGAACCCTTTAATGAAATCTTTTTATTAGAGCCAAGCCTATTATCAATTATGTTCAAGAGAAAGAAAGAAGAGATAAAGACAATGCATGCGCTGGGAAAGACTGGGTACAAGCAGGCTAAGGAAAACATTCGTGATATTGGAAAGAAAAAAACAGATTATTCTCAATTTTCTCTAGATCCTGATATATTTAGTGAACTTGTTTCAATTGCAATGGTTGTCTTAAGTAGTAATAGGGATGCTTCACCTGATAAAATATTAGAAAAGTTTGAAAATCATAAACGAGTAAAAAGACTTCTTGAAAAAGATGTGGTAAATCAAGGAGATCTTAGAGATGCATTGGATGAGGCAATGAATAGAATATATAAGTGATGATATATGGCATTATTAACACTATCAACAGTCTGGTATGGAAGAGCTCCTCCAGATGCGCCTGTAGTAGGAGGTGGAACAATAACTATTAATCCATTGCCACCAGGAGGTCCGGCTGTATTAGCGCGACCAGGTCCTACTGATTTTGATTACATCAATGCAATGGGTGCAAACCTAAATATAAATGTAACATTGGTGGCTGTTCCTGATCCTGGGTTTGAGTTTGTTGATTGGGTGATTGATGGCTATGTTGTTCTTGCAGAAGGACCTGCTCCAGCACCAGCATGGGGGAGTGCACCATTTGTAATGAATGTTGTTCGTGGTGATTCTCGTACAGAACCTTCAACAGTTATTATCAAAACAGAGTTTGAACACACAGTTACTGCTAGGTTTAGACAGATTAATTTTTTAAGAATATATAAGTTTTTGGATAATGAAAAAGATGGACAACTTTATACATTGCCAATAGGTCCTGCACAAGGTTATGCTATTCCAATAACAATACAAAGACCACCAAGACCTGTTCCACCACTACCTCGAGTTGGAGGAGGATCGCAACCTCAGGATAATATCCCTGTTCCAGAAAATCCTGCTGATGCTCCTCTTGGGTTTCCTGGTTATCAGTTAAAATATCCTATTAATGGGGTTAGTTTTAGAATAACTTGTCAGGAAACAAAAGAAAGTATTATCAGGGTTACAGGACGTGCTGCTATAACAGGACAATTAGCTGAAATAGTGTTGCCAGGACAGATTAATATAAATTTAGATGAGGTGTTTGACAAAAGAGCAGGAACATTTATTATTGAAGAGATTGATGCTCCATTTCCGCCTCGTATACCTGGCTTAGGTACAGAACCAGGCATAGTTAATCCAAATCCAAATTTGGTGCCTTTTCCAGGCCCATTAGCACCTGGAATAACAGCTATGGTTTCTACAACACCTAGAAGACAAGAAGTTATTGTTAGTGAAGGAGCTTCTGTAATAGTTTTCTTTGGAAATGGTCCACAAAGATCAGCGCCAGTGCATAGAGTTAGTAGGATAGCTCGGGGTCAAATTCAAGAACGAGTCAGACAAGTTGCTAGCCATTATATTGATAATTATCCTGATGCTACTCAGGCAACTGTTCGTGGTTTGTTTATAGATGATAGAAGAATTCAAGAATTAATAGCAGGAGACATGAATGTTGCAGATGCAAATGCTATGTTTGATCAAATATGGATGTTAAAAGGAGAAGGAGTGCGACGTGGGGCTGATGAAAGATTAAGACAGACGTTTCCTCGTTTTGGAACTCCTACTGCTGCATCATCTGAGGTTCAAATAAATCCTCGATTGAGACGAATCATGCGCGAGTATCAGGAAAGATTTCCAATACTGACAAATGCACAACTTCTTAATAAATTAAACAATGATGACAGGATTCTGGATATGTTAGGTACTAGAATTATACAAGCAAGTGATGTGCAGTCAGCTGCTTTTGGAGGACCTTCTGAAGAATTGCGCGCTATATCAAATAATATTATGGCCGGTAATCCAGCTGCGAATCCTGAACAATTGCTAAGAATAATGCGTGACAATAGAACAGTTCAGACACTAATTGGTGGAGGAAGGATTGCTGATGGTGATATAAGGGATTCTCTTGGTGTTGTATCAGGAATGGGACGATCTATTGGATTGGGTGCTCTAGAAAGAGGAGCATTTGGCAATGAAACAATCACAACAATGAAAACAATGCTGCCTAGATTAAGAAAAGCAATTAATGCAGGCAGAACTGAGCTAGGAAAAAGTGCAAAAAATATTGCACACACTATACAAGAAGAAGCAAGAGGGTCTGTTTCTAATACAAGAAAGGAATATGAAATAGCGCGGGAAGCATGGGAAAAATATGCAGAAGAAATGGCTAGCTTGACAAGATATGATGTTAATAAGGCAAGAGAAACTTTTCATAAAAAAGGAATTAATCTAGAAAATGCATTGGCTGATATTGGAATTGGTTATAACAAGGCTATGGAGGAGATTGAAAGAAGAAAACTAGCAAGAGATGGACTAAAAGCAGATGCTGATAATGCATTCACTGCAATGAAAGAGGCTGCTGCTAAATATGAAGAATTGATGAAAAATGGCTATACTGCAACACGAATAAGAAAAGAAGTATATGAAAAATTACTGTCTTTTGTTCCAGGAATAACACAACGTGTAATGGATAGGTTTCATCTTTATGATTTTGCAGTACAAGGCGATAAAGGAGTAGAACATAAAGAGATGGATTTAAAACAATCAGGCGAATTTAGAAATGCTATTGATGAAGCTCTGAAAGGAGAGGCTGGCTGGCTGGCTGAGTGGTGGGCCAAACATACTGTTAGTTGGATAACAAGGAATTTTGGATTTTTGACATTGGCTGCACGATTTGCTGGAACACGCGTAGCAAGTATTGGAGATATGTGGCACTTGATTGTTTCTAATTTATGGGCATTTATCACAGGGCCCTGGATATGGGGAATGATATTGCTTACTATACAGGCTGGATTTATGGCTGCTTATGTTCCTCCTGATTTTTCATTAGGAACAGGATATAGTGTTACTGTATTTGCAGTGCTGTCTGCTATATTGGTTGCTCTATTGAACTTTGTGCATGGTGCAAAATATTTCATGGAGGTTATTGATCATTTGATATCAGGAGCTATCATAGGATATGGAGTTATGATGTTTATTGCTGCGCTTGGATTGTATGGATTTGGAGCAGGACAATGGTGGGGCGGCTGGCTATACTGGATAATTGTGCTTGTGGTCTGGTGTATTGGCGTTTTCCAGATTTATGCAATGGGTGGATTTCCTGTTCTTGCGCCTATTGTTATTATCATAATGGTGTTTGCATGGTTTTCATTCGGCCCTTATTCAGGATATGTGAGAGAGATAAGGGACCAGGTTATCCAGCCTGTGAAGCAGATTGGATTTTATCTTCAGGATACTGTTACAGATATCTGGCTATTGGTCACAAATCCAAATGAATATTTTGCAAAGCAGCAGCTAAAAGCTGCGCGGCCTGAAAAAGTGCTCTCGTTTCCAAAAGGCATAGAGGTCCAGAGACTTGACCTTGTTCCAGATACTGTTGAAGAAGGAGGCCAGTTTGTTATATATGGTTTTGTGAAAAATGAAGGAGAGCAAGAGGCAAGGTCAGTGACTGCAAAAGCAGCCTGTGTTGCTGACAGATATCTTGTAAAAGAACAGGGGCTTACTGAACAAGACTGCAGGATTGAGACAGCTTCATTGCCTGGTTCAAAAATAACTCCTTTTGCAAAGACAGTTTTAAAATCAGGCGATGGCGACACTTATCAGTTTGATTTCAGGGTTGGGATGATGCAGGAACAGGGTGAACAAAAAAGCGGAGTCTGGCCTTTTCAGTATAAAACAGTTACAAATGTCAAGAAAGTTGTGTTCAATAATATCAATGTAAGCATTGAGTATGAATATTCCACTTCATCTTCATTGTTGACAGAGATTGCAACCCAGGACGATGTCACAAGAAGACAGAAAGAGAGCAGCCAGTTCTATTATCAGGAGATTGCAACTGCAAAAGTAGGTCCTGCTATGATTGGAATGACAGTAGGATATCAGCCATTGATTTCTACTCCTGTTTATCCTGCAAACAAACAAACAGGCATTGTTGATTATGCTGGTCAGTCAATTCCAAGACAGGCTATTCTTGTTCTTACTGTGATAAACAAAAGGCCTGATGGCTATGTCAAGCTTGAGAAAGACATGGATATTGTTCTGAATATTCCTAAAAGTGTTGCAGATGAAAATACAAAAATACAATGCACTGGACAGAGGATTTATGATGCTGGTTGTAATCCTGGAAAAGATTGCCTGTTGAGAATAAAGCCAATTGATGTGCAAGGAACTCCTCTTGGAATTCTGTTTGGAACAAATCCATCTAGAAATCTGAACGATGTTATTATTGACAACAGGGATTATAAGAAAAGCTTTGCAGTGCTTTGCAGATTTACAATTGCAGATGATCCTGCTTTGCAACAAGCTGGCTCCAGAACAGGTGTGATAACTGCAGAAATTGGCGGCAAAGATGCTGGTGGCAATGATAAAACAGGCTATAAGTTTGTGCTTATGGCTGAGAAAAGAATTGCAGTAATACCTGCTCCTAGTATTGGCGGCCAGATTCCTCAATTAGCCACACAATTGAGCCAGTGTGATCAGTGGTTTGGAAACCAGCAGAGCATATTAAAGGGAATAACAGGCGGTGTTGCAATGGATAAGATAAATTATCTAGCCGATTCTTATGATACAAATACCCAGCAAACTGGTTATGATACAAATAGCTATTCTGCTTCGCAGAATAGTCAGAATACAGAATCAGGCGCAATAGCTGATTCTTCACTTGGTTCAGAATCAATTAGCATAACAGGAATGGCTGCTAATGATGTTTCTACTAATAGCCAGCAAGATGATTATGCTACAAATAGCTTGCAAGCAAGTTATGATACAAATGGTGTGAATGTTCTGGACTGGTACAGGCAGTATAAGAATGATCTGAAACAGGTTGCGATGCGTTTTGGACAATCTAATAGCTATCCTGCTTTGCAGGATAGTCAGAGTAACCAGCAAGCTGGTTATGATACAGATGCAAATTTCTATGGCCTTGCAATACCGACTGTGATGTTTTATGAACCAGGGGTTGAGAAAGCTGGGCATGGGACAGATGGGGGAATTGCAGGAGACTATATTTTAAAAGATTCAACAGATGAAGCAAGAGTAGTAGGAATAATAGTTAATACAGCTCAAAGATATGGCATAGATCCAATAGTTATGGTTGCAATTGCTATCAAAGAAAGCAATCTTAATCCTAATGCAGAAGGAGATCACCAGGGTGGAAAATATTGTTCATTTGGCTTGTTCCAGATGAACACATGCGGAGGAGCTGGCAATGGACATAGTCCTGAAGATCTGAAAAAACCTGAATATAATACAGAGCTTGCTGGCAGAGGCATGAAAAAGTGTATTGGTGAGTATCCAGATTGGTCTCATGCAAAAGCTGCTGTAGAATGTTTTGAAAGACCTGCTGTGTTTTATACAAAATATGTAGATACTGGCGGGAATTTGTACAATACAGCTAACCAGAAAATAGAGCTATATGGATATTATAAAAATGTGCAGACTGCTCAGGGTTCACAACTAGCGCCAGAATTCATAGCATCATCTAATATTATATCAGCAGATGCATCTGCTAATCTTATTACAGGAGCTGAAACAGGCGCAAGCATATTAGAAGCAGCTAATGCTCTTGAGACAAGTGATGCACAAAGCGAATCAGCTAAAATAACAAAAGAGAGTGTTATATCAGGATTGAAAGAGCAGGCAAAGACAAGCTGCAGCACTGTGACTGGAAAAGAACAGATGTCATGTGTTGGCAATGTGATAAAAAATGCTGTTGACAGCAATGCTGGATTAAAAGATATTATAAAGCAGAGCATTTTATACCAGCACTGCGAGCAGTGTTTTAGTGTTGTTGATCAGGTTGAGGCAGCTAATAGCGCTGGCAATAGCGGCAGAGCTGGTGGAGGCGTTGCTGGAGCTCCTAAGATTGTGAGTGTTGAGGAATTTACAAACAATGATTATAAGAAATCAGATTTTTACCAAGGAGGAGACATTAAGAAAATTGAGTATATTGCACTGCACCATACAGGAGGAAGTGATATTAATTTCTTTTCTTATTGGCTAGATCAAAAACTTGGGTGCCATTATATTGTTGACAAAGGCGGAACAATTGTCCAGGTTACAGACGAAAGCAGGGTTTCTGCATGCACATATGGAATGAATCTTAATTCAATATCAATTGAGATAGTTAACAAGGGAAATAGTGAGAGCGATAGTTATACAGGTGTTCAGGTTGGTGCTGTGAGAGATCTTGTGAATTATCTTAAGGCAAAATACAATGTTCCTGAGGACAATATTATTGGACATGGCTGGGTTGCAAAAGCATATGATTATGGCAAGATGTGTTGCGAGCCATGTGGATTTCCAAATGATGCAATTGGATTGAAATTAAAGAGAGCATCGTGCGAAGGGGATCAAAATAAAAGATATGATTCTCCTAGGCTGAATGGCGCAATACCTGCTGCGCAGATTGCGCAAGCAGGTGCTGGCAATGTTGTTTCTGGTTTATGTGTTCAAGAGACTGATAAATTAATGCAATCAGCGGTTTTTCTAAAAGATAGTTGGCGATCTAGTGGTGTTGGAAATTGCGGACAGTATGTATGGCAGGTTTACAAAACAGCAATAGAAAGATTTAGTCTTGAAGGCATTTCATGGTCCTCATGGGATCCGCGTAATATCAGATCAAAATATCTTTTAATAAAGGCAGACAAGTTTGACAGGAGTATGTTGATGTCAGGCGATATTATATTATATTATCAAAATGGCTGCGATCATATCAATATAGTGGGAACGCCAGATGGGAATGGAAATTATTATGATATAGATTTTTATGCTCCTAGTTATGATCCAAAAACCACAAGATATAGATATCCAAGTTATCTTGATGACACTGGTCCTGCATGCAAACAAGGAGTTACTCACTCTTCTGGAATGACGCGCGTTTACAGAATAATTCCAGCATGCATAGAAGAGACTGAAAATTCTCTTATATCATCAGGGAAGATTGAAATAGTAGAAAGTGGACAGGCATCTGGAGAATTGTTGGATCAGCTGGCTTTTGAAGACAATCCTTCATGGACTGATACTCAAATCAGCGCATAGTTTTCTGCAATAGTCGGGCTAAATTATCAATTGCTGACAAAAAGAGATGTTGCGCTTATAGTGGACCAACAAAAGAATACAAACAGAAGCTTTGCTTCTGTTGTACAGGAGGAAATATATTTTCCTCCTTGTACCGATACATGGTAAAGCAAGCTTTACCTGTACAGATTGAATTATGTTCAATTCTGTATAGCA
>JACRMW010000033.1 GCA_016219465.1 Candidatus Aenigmatarchaeota archaeon
TCCATAAATGCCTGCTGTTGTTCATAAGTCATTTTTGCAAAGCGCCCTGCGGCAGCGCCCATGGTCTTTTGCTGGTTCTTTTTTCCTTTTATATTTTCCTTTATCCATTCAACCAATGGATTTGAACCAGCATCAACAGGCTCTTGCGCTGACTTGATTTCTGCGCTGCTGAGCCTTGATGCCATTTTTTCATAATTCTTGTCAACAAATCTTGATTTTAGCACTGTCCAGCCAGCTTTTATCTCAAGAATTCCTGTTCCAGTATACTTGAGCTCAGCTGTAAAGTGGGAAAATCGCGCATTTTAATAGGTTTCGAAATGACATAATTATAGTGCAAGACATAACTTTCTGGAACAGATATAATACTTATGTCTTCACATATAGTAAGGACAAAAATATTATAGTCTAATTAGTTTTGTCCATTACTATATTAGAAGTGTGTTGTCTATTATTCGGATGCAAAATGAAATCCTCTGGACTCCCAAAACTAATTCATGATTAGCAGAGATAACCTGAATCTCAAGAAGCTTCGCTTCTTAAGAAGAACAAAATGACTTTCTTCGAAAGTCATTTATCTTGTCAAGGAAAGAAATATTATACTTTCCTTAACAAGAACTGGAGTTTCCCTGAAAGGACTTCGTTCAAAAGACTTTAACAAAAGTCTTTTGGCAACTCAGATTGAACTATTGTTCAATCTTGAGTCTTTGCAATTGGAAATAGGTGTGACATATGAATTTCAAAAGCTTTACAAAACTATTCGAAAAGAGTGATAAGAGAGGCATTGCTAACGAACAAACCCCTTTCAGATTAGAAGATACATCAAATGAAATTAACGAAAGATATAGGAATGAAAATCTTATACAAACCCTTGTTGAAACAAGAGACGACTTTGAAAACAGAGTATTGAGAATAGAATGTAAATCAGAAGAAGATAGAGTAGAAGCATGGCTAAAAAGATATAAATATCCAAAAGAAAGAGTAATGAAAATATACACTCCAGATGAAATAACTAAAACAATAGAATATTTTAATAGACTTCTAGAACAATTCAGAGCAAAAGAAGAATATCAATATTTTGAAGAAAAACGCAAAGAGATTGATGAAATACACAAACCTTTTCTGGAAGAATATAAACATTTAGAAAGAGAAGATGAAGCGTTCGGAAAAAAATATTTATATCCATATGAATATATCGTAGAAAAGACAAGAGAAACAATATTAAGCATCAAAAGAAAATATGATCAAGAAAAATTGGATAAATTATATAAAGAAGCTGAACTCTTAGCGAATAAAGCTAATGATTTTTACAACAGATATGAAGAAATATATAGGATAGTGATGACCACACTCGACAATAAAGAAGAACATTTTAAAAAGCTTCCTTATACACAAACTCCTGAGAATATAAAAATAATAAAAGAAGCGCATAGGCTATTGGAAAGAAGCTACAAAGCAAGAGGAATAGCCCGCGGTTTTGTATCCCTCATCACATGGGTAAATATAGATATTAGTCCAACCAGTCTGTGTGAAGGTTTAGAAGCTCTTTTGGAGTATCTTGAAAAAAAGGAGAAAAAAGAGCAATAGCCACTTATTTCCAACTTTGTGATATTTTAAGCAAAACAGCTTCAAGTTCTTCTGTTGTCATAGGTTTAACGTTTTCCAGTCCTCTATCTTTTATAAAAATATCAATCTCACCAGGAACATTTTCTGAATATCCTTGTTTTTTTGCTTCTTCTATAATAGAAACAAGCACTCTCCTTGATTCGCCTTGTTTTAATAGTCCGGATATTTCAGAAGTCTCAAACTCAATATTCAGACCATCTAAATACGAATAAAGATTTTTTCCAGAATATAGATTCTTTTGTCGTGTAAACATCCTATGAATAACAGCTGAAGGGTTTGTATAAGCAACACCGCCATGATCAACAATTCTCAAATCTTCAATTGAATTTATTGTAAGATCTTCTGGCTTCACCACACCTCCTCTTATTCTAACCATATAATTATCTAATTTGAGATCCCCAATCTCAGCTGCCTGTATCATGCCTGACTCCTTTTTATTTAATCTGGATAAAATTCTTGCATCCAAAACACCGTGTATTTTAGATGATATTGCCCATTGATCGTTCCATCCATATGGATTTTTATCAATAATCTCACCGTTTGTAAAGCCTTCTATAAATTCCCTAAAACCAATTTCTTTTAATTCTGTAATAGAAATTGGTTTGTCCAAATATTCTTTAATACCAATTCTTTTTTCATGCAAAAGATTATTATCAGAAACTTCTTTTTCTTCGAATAGCCCTTTTTTCATAGCAAGATTATGTTCCTTTCCAGCAGAATCCTTTACTGTTATTTTATAGACTCTTCCCATATGGCCATGACCGACTGCTTTAACTTTCAATGGCTTTATGTTCCTAAAATCTATCTCAAAATTTTCATCCTTTGCAAAACTTCTAAATGCTTCTATTGTTTTTTCAAGAATAAACTTGTTTTTAGAAACCTGATTAATATTTTGTATAAATTCAATTCCAGCTTCATCAAGCATGCCATTTGGGAAATCATCTGATGCTGTAGATCTCCTAGATATTTCAAAAAAGTATTCTAACTTCTTTGCTGGTATAATATCCTCTGGTTTGTTTTTTGCCAGATTTTGCACAGCTTTTGCAAAATCCCTGGAACTAAATAATGCTTCTATAAGGCCATCAAGATGTTTTTCAGGATATTCAATCTGGAAATCTTCGTGTTCTGTTAATTTAACATCCCTCTTAGGATCCACAGCAGCCTTGTACACTTTCTTGTATGGCTTCCATTTTTTTGCAGGCTCATCCAGCATCCTAAGAATGTCAGTGTCAGTGTTTTTCCAGATTTCATACATGCCAGGATTTTCTTTGTATTCATTTAGTCTTTTTCTGCGCAGCTCAATCGCTTTATCAAGCCCTTTCTTACTGTTCTTTTTCTGTCCATATTCTCTCCAGATCTCCATAAATGCCTGCTGTTGTTCATAAGTCATTTTTGCAAAGCGCCCTGCGGCAGCGCCCATGGTCTTTTGCTGGTTCTTTTTTCCTTTTATATTTTCCTTTATCCATTCAACCAATGGCTTTGAACCAGCATCAACAGGCTCTTGCGCTGACTTGATTTCTGCGCTGCTGAGCCTTGATGCCATTTTTTCATAATTCTTGTCAACAAATCTTGATTTTAGCCCTGTCCAGCCAGCTTTTATCCCAGGAATTCCTGCTCCAGTATACTTGAGCTCAGCAAGCATAGGCTTTGCAACATTTTTGGCATATGCCTTAAATCCTTTGAGCCCTGTTATAGTAAACCCGCCTTGCAGAACAAACAAGCATCCTTTCTCGCTTACTTCTTCCACACTCATCTCATCATAATACTTATACAGATCAATGCCTGTATCTGCTGTAAAATAAGCGCCTGCGCCAAGCAGCATTATGCTTCCACTAACTGCAACTGCTCCTGCTGGTGCGGTTGCTGCAACACCAGGCATAGCAGCAACAATCACAACACTGCCGACCACAAGAAACCGCACTCCTTCTTCTGTAAAAATGCTTCTGGTAAATCCTTCTCCACATCTTTCAATTCCAGTTGAAATGGCATCAAGTTTTCCTATTGAAATTGTCTCAAGCTTGCCAGAGCCAAATCTGTTGGCATATATATAAAGAAATACAATCTTATGCATTGATGATGGAAGCTGTGAGAAAAATTCATCAGCCTGCACTGAATTATAATCCAATCCTGAATATCTTTTTTCAAGGGTTTCAACTTCATCAAGCATTGTGATATATCTTTTAAGATTTTTCTTCATCTCATTTGCATTATTGTCAGAATCTCCGCGAATATGATTGTATATAAGCCCATGCATTCCAATGAAAAGTTTCATATAAACCTCTTTTTTTTCCTTCATTGCTGCCTTGTTGTCTACGCATGGAATATTTATCTTGAAATCAGGATTGTCAAACAGTTTGACTGAATTCTTTGATTTTGTCTTTGCTGCTATTTTCTCAAATGGATTTGTATCACTCATGCTATCAACACAAGAACTCAATTTCCTGATGCCCTCTCTCTCAAATCTGCTGCTAATCATTATGTTCTGGCTAGCCTGTGTTCTAAATATATTGTCATTGGCAATAACCATATTTGCCAAGCGCAAATATATGTCCATTGCTTCTTCTGTTTTTAGCGCTCCGAATTTCTCAGTTCTCAACCCGAACTGCATGTAAAAGTCTTCATAATCAGACTGGACTCCAGAAAAATCTGCTGCCAGGAAAGCCAGTGTTGGATTTGTTTTAGCGCTGTTCCGTATAGCTGACTTTAGATAATTGTAAGAATATTGCCCTAATTTCTTCAGACATTCTATATCTGTCTGGCTTTCTGCATTAAGCATTTCCAGAATTTCTCCAATGCTCATTCCTTTTCTGTTGCAATAATCCAGCGCCTTGACAGCAACCAGCTGATTGCTGTAACGAACAGATATTGCATTAAAATATTCAATCCATGCCTCACTTATATCTCTTTCAAATTCCATGTATTGCAATTTATTCTGAAGAAATGTTTTTTCAAAAGAGAGCAATTCATGCTCATAATTCAGCTGTGGATCAGACGCATAAGCGCTTATGCTAGAGAACATGAATGCCGCTGCTATAAGCAATATCACAAATATTTTTCTCATCATACCACCACTATCTCAGATATCACAGGGTCGTAAACATCCTCATTATAATCTTCTGTTATTATTCTTCCTTCAAAAGCGAGCAAAGCCATTTCCTTTTCATTCAATTCGCAATCAGAAACAAATTCAACTGCTCTGTATATTTGAGCAGTATTTTTTCCAAAAAATAGTTCATAATTTGTTACACGTCTGTTGTTTATAAAATGCGTATATAATGTCAGGCTGCTGTCGAGCGCATGCATGTTTTCAACAGAAAGCTCTTCTTTGAGTTCTTCAATGCTGCAGTCAATATCATATATATCAGATTTCATTGCTTCAAGGCACTCCTTATCCAGTCCTTTTTCCAGAATATCCTTTTCTGTCAAGACCTGATAGCTGTTTGATTTCATCTCAAGCCCGCAAAATTTATTTTTGATTGCCAGATTATTGACAACATACCATGCGCCATCAGACGATTGCGCTGTTTCTTGTGAAAGATAAATCGGATATTCTGCATCAGGATTAGATGCTTTCAATGGCGTGTTAGCGACATTTATAACAAGATCTGATTTTCTTTTTCCAATATATACATAGCCAAGAATGCGCTCTTCTGGAATATCTCCATCCATAGCTGCCAGATATTTGGATATATCTGCTTTTACAAAAAGATATTGTCTGCCATCATCTGTTGCAATCTTTGTCTCAACCACATATTTTGCCAGCTCTCCTTCTATCTCACCAATCTCTTCACCTTCTTCAACAGGCGCATAGAATACTCCACCTGGAATAAACTGCGAAACAGTGATAGTTGAGCGCGTGTCGCCAGGCTTGTATGAATAGAAGTCATAATTAAATATTGCCTGAGAACTTAATGAGCGCTTGCTGTATGTTATTTCTTCCTCATATATTGCGCCAATATAAGATATGCCATAATAATGATAATAATTCATTAGATTGTTCAATACATTCTTTAATTGCTGCATATCCTGCATCAATTCTTTGTTATTTTCTTTGAAAAACAGATGGCTGCCGCCTGCTAATACTGCCACATCTGAATAAGCGTTTATCAGAGATCCCTTTGCCCCATGCAAATTCATTGTTTTTCTGGTTTTTGTTCCTATTCTGACATCATCTTTTTTAATATCTGTCTTTCTTTTTTCCAAAAGAATCTCAGCATTCTCTCCGCTGCTGATTATTGCGCGCATTCCATTTGAAATTGAAAATAATTTAGACTTGTCCAATCTGTCAGAAAACTCATATTTATACAAGCCATCGTCCTTCTTTGCAACCAAGATAAAGGGGTTCTCATTCTGATCAAAATTTAATAAAGGCATGTTATCATGAAAAGCATAGCATACTCTGTTTGTAATATCAAGGTTATAATCATATGCGCCTTCATATCTGTCATAGAAAGAGTCATGCTCAACAACATGCCCGCTCTTTATATTAGAAAGAAATTCACATCCGCTGTCAAGAGGCAGAACTGCATTAAATCTTGCATCAATCTCTTCAATAAAGCCAATGCCAAGAGCTTTTGCCAGCTCTGCTTTGTTAAATTCTCTAATTACTGTCTCTGTTCCTGATTTTCTAATTTTTATAACAGGCTCTTTTATTAAATTGTCATTTTCAACCAAGAAAGCTATGTTATTTGCAGAGAGAAATTCTTTCAGCTTCTGGCATTTAGCGCAGCTGCTCCCTGTGATTATTCTTACAGAATCATAAGGAGTTTCATGAGTAAAATATGAATTTGGAATAAGCTGATAGAACAATGACCGCGCATATGCATACTCTGCTTCGTCCTGTCCAGAGAATGCTGTGAAGAGCACATGAAGATTGCCTAATGAATCAGGAATAATTCTAAGAACAGGGGTTATGGACATGTCAGGCTTTGTTATATCTATGTTATCAGCGCCTATTTTACCAATCTGTTCAAAATATTCTCCTTTTTGGATATAAAGATATTCATTATGCGCGCCTATCAGCATGCCATTGATATCAACAATATTATTCACTTGCTGCACATATTCTCTGCCATCACTATCGCGAATTTTATATCCATAATACCCTTTTTGCATAAGCGTCTTTCCGCCATCGTCTGACTCATACAACTTGTCATCTTCGCTAAAATATTGCTTATTCTTATAATATCCAATAAATTTCATGTTTTTTGAAAGAGAATTATCAACATTGTTTACAACCCTGTTAGAAATTATAATATCTTCAGTTTTATCATTTTGCACATATAGCCTGCGCAACTCATATTGTTCTGATGCGCCTTCATCAACGCAGCTATTTGCATAACCATTTGCATAGTTGGCCAAAACTGGATTATTGTCAACAGAAACTTTGGAAAATGGCACAGGAACATAGCTGCATTTTCTTTTACCCTGTTTTTGATACAGTCCATAGAATACATAAATGCCATTTTCAGCAGCCGCGGTTCCAAGATAGACTGCCTTTGTATTCTCATTATCCCTGACATTAGCATAGCCTTTTTCAAAAGGATATGCAGTATGATAGTCGCTGTTACTATCAGAAATTATAATTGGATATGGTGTCAGCGGATGATTGCATTTGTTATACTCATATTTTTTTGTAAGCAGAAATTTATTATACATTTCACGAAGTTTTTTGCATTCTTCATTGGCAGGATTGTCAAAATAACAGCCCTCTGCATTTATTTGCGCCATTAATACAATTTTATCCCAACTAAGCTTGCATCTCTCTATATCCTCTGATGCGATTTCTGGCCACGACTGCGTCGCAGTCAGGGGCTGCGGCTCAAAAAACTTCTCATTCTTTGCAAGATATTTCCATGTTTTTCCAGTGTCTTTGGAAACCGCGGCTCCAACGCCGATTAAATTAACTTCCTTGAATTTGTGAAACTGATCTCCATCAGCATCTTTCAGTCCTTCAACATTAATAGCCTTATTATTGACATAATTGAAAATTAAATACAGGTCGCCATTCTTATCGCGTAAAAAACCGTCATTAGGAATGACAAAACTCGCTTTCTCGCCAACATTCTTCAAAAGTTCGGATGAATTTATTTCACGTTTTATAGGAATCTCAGCATATTTTCCATAATCAGCGCTGTCCTGATCTGATTTGTATTTTTTTCCATTGCCAACAAAAATAATATTCTTTTGTTTATTGATGATCGTGTCAATTGTTTTTTTATCAATTCTGGTTCTTTCAGAAACCACAACACCTCCACTACTTCCATCGCCGCTGCCAGTTGGCGCAGCTCCTGCTGCAGCAAATCCAATAACAAAATTCTGCTGATCATTTTGTTTATTGTAGATAAAGTATAATCCTTGATCTTTATCTACAACATTAATGGAATCGCCTTGCAATTCCACTTTCTTGTAATAATCAGCAATAAAAATATAGAAATCAGCGTTTATTTCATCAATTTCGTCTGGCAAAACAAGAACAGTCTCAGAATATGTTTTGAGCTGCTCATAAAAGTTATTTTCATTTTCTGTCAAAGAAGTCTTGTCAGCCACGAGAAGATATGCTTTTGGCAATGATTTATGCAATACACAGCCATCTTTTGCATATATCCAATATCCTTTTCCTTGCAAAAACGCGCTTGTTTTATAAAACTTCTCTGTTTCAGAATCATAATTATATATTGCTTTAATTTCACATCCAGTATAATCATCAATATTAAGCAGATCAGCGCCTCCAATCATATTCCAGCCTTTTTTCAATTCCTTGTTATTTATTTCAGTAAATTCATTTCCACTAAATTCAATTTCGCACTGTTCTGGAGAATAAACCCAATAGCCCTGTCCTGGTGTTATTTTTTCAAAGCTGTCAATTTTTATATACTTTCCTGCTTCTGAATCATAATGATAGATTAGTTTTATTGTCTGCATATCACAGTCTGCGCCATTGGAGTTCTCTGGCTTTGCAATAGCAAAGTCAGAGTGTGGCGCTGAAACAAGGTTCCAGCCTTTGTTGAGAGAAACAGTTGTGGTGTCAGCTATCAATGCATAAACAGGCCAAGATAATATCATAATAAAAATAATAAAAATCGCGGCAAACAGCGCAAACAAAGATATTTTACATTTCATATAAATTATTTTGCCTTTGTGTGATATATATATTTCTTGATTTGTTATAATTATAGATAACTGCGCAGCTTGGATGACATATTATTGCAGATTATCTATATGCAAACTGCGTTTATTAATGCTCTAAGCAACGCAGTTTACTATGTTATAGGTGATGTTTTTGGAATCCAAAGAACTGGCTTTACTGGAAGCTGTGTTGTTTGCAACAAACGAACCTCTTGGGTTTGAGCAGATGCGAAAAATCACAAAGATGCGGAGCAATCAGCTTGAACAGCTGCTAAAGCAGCTGAAAAAGAAATATGAAAAAGACGAGAGTGGAATATTTCTTAGCGAGACAGGCGGATACAAGCTTTCTGTAAAACAGGAATTTTCTTCTATTGTGTCAGGCCTTGCAAAAGCAGACCTCTCCAAAGGCCTGTTAAGAGTATTGTCTATCATAGCCTGCCACGAGCCTGTAAAACAGGCAGATATTGTGAGGATCATAGGCAACAGAACATATGAATATACAAAAGAATTGCAGGACATGGGTTTTATAACAACAGAAAAAAAAGGCAATACAAAAATACTGAAGACAACAAAACAGTTTGAGGATTATTTCTCAACAAGAAAGGAAGAAATAAAGAATTTGTACAATAAGATGCAGCGTGAAAAGCCGACAAACGGGCCTGGCGAGCAAAGCAAGTCCAAAGCAGCTGATGAAGATGTTGTCAGTGAAACAAAGAACTATAGTCATCCAAGTTAGCTATAAAGCAAATCTTTGTTAGAGATTTGATTTCTTTATTTGAACTTTGTTCTTGATTTCTTTCCTTGACAAGATAAATGACTTTCGAAGAAAGTCATTTTGTTCTGATTGCCTTGATAATATCCTTCTGCACCTGTTCTATTGTATTGTTGCCGTCAATTATAAATGTGGTTGGAAAAAAATTCTTTAGTGCAAGATAGTTCTGCCTTATCTGCGTCAGTCTCTGTTCTGTCTCAAACATCTCAACATGATACCTTGCTTTCTTCATCCTCTCAAGCGACACCGCAGGATGAACATCTATAATAAATGTAATATCAGGCTTTCTGAACAAGGAGTTTATCTGTTTGAGATAATCAATAGGAACATCCAGCGCGCCAAATGCTATTGTGGAAAGAATATACCTGTCGCATATTACATGCTGCCTTTTCTTCAATGCAGGCTCTATCTCTGTTGCAAGATGATGTGACCTGTCTGCTGCAAAAAGATTCTGTATTGTCAGGTTGCTGGTTTTCCATTCATCGCGCAGGCCTGCTCTTATTATTCCGCCTATGATGTTGTTTGTCGGCTCTTTTGTAAGAACACACTGCATGCCATTCTTGATAAAATAATCATTCAGCAATGCAGCCTGTGTTGACAATCCAGAGCCGTCAATTCCCTCAAACGTTACAAAGATAACAATCACCTATACTTATAGCATTCAGTGTATAATAAAAATTAAATAATCATAAGAATTAGTATTTCTTCAGCCTATCCCAGTATTTTTTGATATGTTCCTGTGTTTGGCTTATTTCCTTGTCTGTTATATGCTTGAACCTGCCCTGCAGCCTGAAATATTCACTAACAGGCTTGAATAATGGCTCTATGCTGATAGTGCGTTTTTCATCACAATATTCATACATTGCCCACATGCCTGTTTCAACAGCAATCTTAGCTATTTCTACTGTCTTTGATGCGTCAAATTTCCACGCCAATGGGCAAGGCGCATGTATTAACAGGAATTTAGGCCCTTTGATGCTCAATGCTTTTTTCACCTTTTCCTGGATGTCCTTTGGATATCCAATGCTTGATGTAGCAACATAGACAGCTCCTTGCGCAATCATCATCTCTGCAACCGGCTTCTTGAATGTTTTGTTTCCAATGCTCTTTTCTCCATTTGGACTTGTTGTTGTCCATGCAGCAAACGGCGTTGCGCTGCTTCTTTGCACTCCTGTGTTCGAGTAGCATTCATTATCATAACAAATATACAGGACATCATGTCCTCTATCAACCATGCCACTAAGCGACTGCAATCCAATATCATAAGTAGATCCATCGCCTGCAAGGACTATTATTTTTGCAGTTCTTTCCAGTTTTTTTTGTGCAGCCTCTATTCCTCCTGCAACAGCAGGAGCGCACTCAAATGCAACATGGATATATGGCACAGGCCATGATGAAAGTGGATAGGGTGTTGATATTATTTCTGAGCATGATGTGGCATTGGATATTATCACATCCTTTCCAGCTGCCTTCATGATGCTTCGTATAGCTATTGTAGCAGGGCATCCTGCGCATGATGTATGTCCGCAATATAATTCATCTGTCATAATTATCACAATATTATTCTTCAATGTGTTTTGCTATTCCCATAAATACTCTTTTCCCTGATGTTTGCAATTTTCACATTCTGGTTCTCTTTGAAAAGGTATTTCTAGATTAGGATATCCTACACAAATATGATAAGGAGCTCTTATGCCAGGCAGTATTGGAATAGTGCTATTGCAAAAAAACCGACATTCTGTGTCATGATCGCTTTCATGATGCCAAATATCATGGCTCCATTTCTTTATTCCATATAATGCGTTTTCTACAAATTCTTTGCCTGATTCATATAGATTGTTTGCTTTTGTATAGCTTGCCATGTTATCACAAAATACTATTAAAAATAGCAAAACAAGAAATAATACCGATTACAGTTCTTGTTTTGCTATATCCAATGAATATTCTCGTCCTTGATGCGAATAAGATCAAACATTTTCCTGACATTGTCCAGTGTAACATCCCTTCCTCCCAATCCGCCAATAAAGCTTGCTCCTGGTTTGTTTGTTTTTGCTTTAACTTCATTGAAGACAACACCACCAAGCCCTGGCGAGCAGACTTTTTCAAAAACTCCGAACGATTCAATTCTTTCCAAAGCTTTCTGCAGCTCTGATGTTGGAAATGGCCTGAATGATTTGATCCTTATCAAGCCAACATCTTTTATTTTCTCGTTTTCTATCAAATGTTTTATTGTTCCGCACACAGAACCCATTGTAACTATTGCGTATTTTGCATTATCCATATTGTATGTCTCTATCAAGCCATTTCCATAGCTTCGTCCATACTTTTTTGCAAACTCATCATGAATCTCTTTTATGGCTAGTTTTGCATTCAGCATTGCTATCTGTTGCGCTTCTTTGAATTCCTGATAATATTGAGGTGTTGCATATTCTCCCATTGATATTGGCTGCTTAGGATCAAGCACAATTTTTATTCTTTTGAATCCCTCATCAGAGTCAACGTCAATCTCAGGAGCCTGATAAGGCTTTACAAAATCCTGTTCTTCTAAGACATTAACAGGCTCATAAACATGAGATAGCCAGAAACCATCTATGCACACCATTACAGGCAGCAGCACATTGTGATGTTCTGCAATCCTATATGCCTGCAATATTGTGTCAAATGCTTCTTGCGCAGTTTCGCAGTATAGTTGTATCCACCCTGAGTCACGGGCACCCATTGAATCAGACCAGTCATTCCAGATATTTAATGGTGCTGACAAAGCGCGATTAGCCACACCCATTACTATTGGCAGACGCATTCCAGCTGCGCAATATAACAACTCCCACATATAAGCCATTCCAGCAGAACATGTTGCAGTAAATGTTCTTACACCAGTTGCCTGGGCTCCAATGCATGCTGCCATGGCACTGTGTTCTGATTCAACTGTCATATATTCTGCATCTAATTCTCCTCCAGCAACCATTTCAGCAAGTTTCTCAATTATATGAGTCTGAGGAGTGATAGGATATGCTGCGATGACCTTTGGCATAGAAAGCTTGACAGCTTCTGCTATTGCATGGCTTCCTTCTATTATTTTTTTCATGTCTTCGTCAACCTCTTGTGAAAAAAATGCTGAGGTGTCATCAGACACGACTCTGTTTTTTTCATATTCTATTTCACCAACATTATTTTCAAATGCGCTTATTTCTCCTGCTTTTCTATTACTGCCTTTATTGGGCAGACAGATGCGCATATCATACATCCTTTGCAATAAGTATAATCTATCACTGCTTTTCTTTTTCCTTTTACAGCTTGTATAGCTATGCACCCCTCTGGGCAGTATTCAACACATACACCACATCCAGCGCATTTATCAGTAACCTCTGGTCTTTTTGAGCGCCATGCGCCTGTTTTGTTAGCCAGTGTGGTCTTGGCGGTTATGCCACCAATACTGATTTTTGGCTTTTTTGATTTATTATTATTCTTTGGCATGTTTTCACCACGTTTACTATATTGAGTATTCTGAATAACCCTATTATAGTGGACCAACAAAAGAATACAAACAGAAGCTTTGCTTCTGTTGTACAGGAGGAAATATATTTTCCTCCTTGTACCGATACATGGTAAAGCAAGCTTTACCTGTACAGATTGAATTATGTTCAATTCTGTATAGCAAACCAAGCGAGCTTGTTCAACTCAGGATCATCTCTGATTTCTTGTTCTGTCAAAGTATTCTGTATTGAAATTATATGCTTTGCATCAAATATTCCATGCTCAACCAATGCAATAGCAGCGCGAAATCTTGCGAATGTATATGAATCATTCAACCTTGTTTCTAGCTTCTTTTTCAGATCTTTCTGTTGATCCTTCGTTAAATCATTATATCTAATCTTAGCAGCTATTGTTCCAGCAAGATCGCGGACATTATAGTTTTTGTCATGAAACATCTTTTTCAAATCAGCGTAGATTGCGCCTTGATCGTAATTCATAATACGAGGCATCAAACTAGTATCAATATAATTCCAATTCTCTTTCTTGGCGTTCTCAACCGCCTCTCTCATAAACGTCTTTTCATTCATACGTCATACCACCAGTCTTTTCATGGTGGACATGTGTCCACCTGAAAATTCAAGTCAATTTCATTGACTATGAATTTGACTGATGGATTCATGGTTGACAGAAGTCAACCCGAATCTTCAAGATGATTTATATCATCTTAGAAGATACACGAAATCTTTTCACATCTACACCCTCAGCTCCTCATAGGCTTTCTTGATAGCAACAATGTTCTTTCCAGCCAGTTTTTCATCAAATCTTTCTTTTATAGCTTCTATGATGCTGTCAAGTGTGACAAGTTTTGTTGCCTTTGCAAATGCGCCTAGTATAGCAGTATTCACAATAGGCTTTCCAAGTGCTTCCATTGCTATCTTTGTGGCATCTATGTTATAAACCTTATATCCAGGAATATCTATGCTTTCTTCTGAGTTTATTATTATTATTCCATTCTTTGCAAGACCCTGCGTAACATCAACAACCTTTGTCAGTGATTGGTCTAGAACAATTAGATGAGTAGGATTATAAACCTGTGTACGAAGATTAATAAATTTGTCATCTATTCTGCAATATGCTTCTACAGGAGCCCCTGATCTCTCTGGCCCAAACCTGGGAAATGCCTGGCTCTGTTTTCCGTCTCTGAAAACAGCTATTGCCAAAACTTCTGCTGCTGTGACAGCACCCTGTCCTCCACGGCCATGTAATCGTATTTCAATCATGCCAATCAATTTTAAAAATTGCCTTGAATTCTTTAAATGCCTTACTATATAGTAAAGCGAGTAAATAATCAGTATAATAGTATCTGTTCAGCCATCAGCAGTGGATTTCAGTTCATTCATGACGTCCGTTCGTTGATCTGTTTCCGCCAGATATCTTTCGTATTATCACATCATTGCGTATAGCGCGTTCTGCAGCGTTGTTCGTGCCTTCTATGTTCTTGTAATGCCTTCGTGCCCTTCCTTTGCGCCAGGCTTTTTTGGCTCTTCTTTGATATTTGGTTTGAACATTTCCGACAATTTCTCAGATTTCTCATATCCAAGTTCTTTTTGCAATCTCCTCATATCTCTCATTAAGCTAATTACCATAACACAAGAAATGGATTATCTAACATTTATTGATTTTGGTAGTCCAGAAGCTACTTCCTTAGGCTGAACAGATACGTATAATACTACTTGCTTTACATATAGCAAACAACAAATATTAATACTGAATACTCTGTTGTATTGCTATAACTATCAATAAATATACTTATGGAAAAATATTATCCTACAAGATGTTGATTTTATGATAATAGCAGTAATGCCAGCGCATAACGAGGAAAAATGCATAGAAGAGATTGTCCTGAGGACAAGGAAACATGTAGATAAAATAATACTCATTGACGATGCTTCAACAGACAAGACCTATGAGATAGCAAGAAGATTGCCAGTTGTCCTGATAAGGCATGGTAAGAACAAAGGCCTTGGAAGCGCACTGCGCTCTGGATTCAGGAAAGCACTCTCGCTTGCAAAAAATGATGATGATATTATAATTACAATAGACGCAGATGGCCAGCACTTGCCAGAAGAAATACCAAAGTTTGTCAGGAAAATCAGGCAAGGCTATGATTTTGTTCTTGGATGCAGAGACCTGGGCAAATATCCTCTTGTAAAAAGAATAGGAAACAAATTCCTTAGCGCAATGACAAATCTTTTTTCATGTACGTCATTAAAAGACACTGAAAGCGGATTCAGGGCATTTACAAGAAGGGCTTTGACAAGACTTAATCTAAAAGCCGAGAGGTATGAAATAGCTGTTGAGATTATCAGGGAAATCGGCAGAAACAAAATAAAATCAGCAAATGTTTATATTGATTCACCTGTCTATGTCAAAGGGGTTGGAATAAGGGATGGCATAAAGAATTTTCTCTACATATTCAAGTGCTGATTCCTGAGAAATTATTCTTTCTTATTGTAATGGAAAGTATAATATTTCTTTCCTTGACAAGATGAATGACTTTCGGAGAAAGTCATTTTGTTCTTGTACGTCTTATGATTTTTGTATTCTTCAAAATTCTTAGGATTCCATAATTCAAAATGATTATCAGCACCAATGATTGCTGCCTTTGATTCTATGCCAGCACATCTAAGATATTCATCTGGAATATTTATTCTTCTCGTTTTCTTTTCTAGAAAGAGTTCATGAAAACTTGAGCAAATTATTCTTTTTGCATCATTGGCAAGATTGTCTATGAGCTCGCGCATAGAGGATTCAGGATAAATACACAAGTAAGAAAATAGCTGGTTGCTGTCATCAAGATATTCACAACTATTTTCATGCAGAAGGAATTGCAATTCCTTCTTGCACAGGTTGAGCATAGCTCAATCATGTGTCCGGAATCTTTTGTGGGTTTGCTATAAGCGTTAGAACTTATGCCCAAGATTCTCAAATATCCTCTTCATGTTGAGGCTGTCTTTCCATGTGATTGGCGATTCTGAAATTATTGTGCAATCCTGTTTTTTCTTTAGTAAAAGCTGGGCAAATGGCTTGAAATCAGGATTATGATCAAGGACAAGATGATTAAGCTCTCCTTTTGCAGAATAGTTTATTCCAGAAAAATGAAAATGCATGTGTTTTATGTGCTTTGCTGTCATTGCCTTGCCAAGCACATCATCATAATCTATCTTTCCATTATTCCTTGCATACAAATGCGCAAGATCAATGCACATGCTGCATTTTGTATCCTTTGCAAGCGCAATAATTTCATCCAGGCTGCCAAGTGCAGAATGTTTGCCAGTGGTCTCAGGACAGAGAATAGTATTCCAATTATTCTTCTTTATAATATCCTGCATGTCTTCTATTTCTTGTTTCGCCATGGCAAAAGCCTCTTCTTTGCTTCTTTTTCCAAAATATGCAGGATGAAATATAATCTTTGCAGGACGCCTGGTGCCAAAATAATGTCCTCGTCTGCATGATTCTAGAATGCGCAGTTTGCTTGCTTTTATTTTTTCCTTTTCTTCTGATGCCAGATTAATGTAATATGGCGCATGGACACTAAGCTCTATTCCATGCGCTTTTGCAGTTTCACCAATCTGTTTTGCCAATTCAATTCCCATTGCAATGCCATGCGTGAACTGAACCTCCATTGACTGCAGTTCTAATTCTTTTACCTTTGCTATTCCATCCAATGTATTTCCTGTTGGCGATCCAGCAGGACCTAGATTAATGACAGGTTTCATAATAATATTTAGAATCAGATGCTAAAAAGACCGTTGCAATAAATCATGATATGTTTTACACTATATTAGAAATCTTAGAATAAGCACTAGTGCTGCAAATCCAATGCTGAAATACACCACATGCTCAGGCTTTATCCTAATCTGGGATTCTTCTTCGTCAAAATACCTTATCAAGCCAGCAGTGCTCATAGGAGCATATTGTCTTTTCTCAGCCATATCAATCACGCATGAATTCAGCTATGTCTATGACTATACCTGTCTGACAAGATATTTAAGCTCCAGCTGACCAATTCAATGGAAGATATGCAAAAAATTTACAAGGGTTCAGTGGAATGTTGACAAATAGTGAGGACTATGTTTGACGACGATCTTGACAAGAGAACAATGTCAATGATAAACGCAGTTGAATTCTGGCTAGGCAATCCACTTTCAAAGAGAGTGCTTCGCCTGTTTACAAAAAAATGCTCATGTGGCCGCAGGATTGAGCTTGCCCTGAAGTGCTACACAGGCCAGTCCAATAGCAAGGATCTCTGCCTTGGCTGCAGAACAGCTGCAAGAGCTGTAAAAAGCATTATGGATTATTTTATTGAAAAATCAGAGATTGACAAGAACGATGTCATGAATTATCTAAAAGACCCTGTCTGGAGAAAAGGATTATCTTCTGTCCTTGAAGGCATAGCAATGTATGGCCCAAAAAAGCCATTTGTTGGAAAAGCTCCGTTTCTCGTTGTCTGGAACATCAGCAAGGCATGCAACCTTAATTGTAAGCATTGCCTTGATTATGAGACATTATTGATGATCGAGATGAATGGAGAGATTAGGATAAGAAAAATAGGCGAAGTTGTAGACGAATTGATGAAATTAGGAACAAACATATGCATTAAAGATGGATATGAGATAGCAGAACTGCCAGAAAACATGTCTGTTCGCGCATATGCTATGGATGATAAAAAAGGCAAGACACTTCTCCGCAGAGTAACTAGGGTTATGAGAAAGAAAACAAACAATAAGAAAATAATTGAGATTAAAGCATGTGGAGGAATAGCACTGAAGCTCACGACAGATCATCTTGTATTTACAAAGGATGGTTGGAAGGAAGCAGGCGGACTGGTAGAGAACGATTATCTAACAATCCCATATTTTCTAACACCGCCTGAAAACATTGAAAAGATAGATATTATTACCAAACTGATCGATGAGCCAAATCTAAGAGTTTCCGGGTTAAACAAGATTTTTGACGAGGAAAGCAGAAAACAGGGAATGTTGAGAAACGAATTTTCAGAAATGGTATTTGCCAATCTACCAAAGAGTACAAGAGAGGGATGGGTTTATGGATATACTTCTGTTCCAATGTCTCTAACCAGACGGTTTGTTGAAAAGAACGCATGTCTTGACAATCTCATGATATCTTCCATAGGTTCGCAGGAAAAGGAAATCCCTGCTTTGTTTGAAATACGCCCTTCTCTTGCAAGTTTTTTTGGATATTTTGTCTCAGATGGACATTTTACAAAAGCAACACATAGATTGACTGTAACAAATACAAACAATGATGTTCTGGCATCTGTTAAAAAAAGCTTTTCATGTCTTGGGTATTCTTCTTATATAGAATTTCATGGAAAATCCGGACGGGCGCCGCAGATTTACGCAGCCAGTTATCTACTGCATCTGTTATTTGAAAAGGTATTTGGGTTAAAAGATAAAGCAAAAAATAAGATAGTTCCAATGTATTTTTTCAATTCAAAAAAAGAAATTATAAAAGAATTTCTAGCTGCTTGTTTTGCAGGCGATGGCTCCATATCAAACTGGGATTCAAAAGATACACATAAGAACAGGAATATAAGTTATAGCTCAGTCTCGCCAGAGCTTGTTAATGGGATTTCAGCATTGCTCTGGCAATTGGGTGTTCCAAATACAGTGCAAAGATACTCCTATAGGAATTATATCATAATACCACCTCAATTCCATCAGGAATTCTTGGAAAATGTTGGTTTTTCAACAAAAGAGAAGAATGATAGATTGAAAATAGCTGCAGAATTTTCAAAGACATGTAAGAATTTTTCAAGATGGGTTGTAGACAAAGAGAATAACAGGATTTTTGCGCCTATAATATCAATTAAACCAACAACTGCAACAACAGAGTATGTCTACGATCTTGGTATTGAGACATTTCATGAAGAAGGAAACTTTGTTATAGGGTTTCCTCCTGTAAAAGTGCACAATTGCTATGAAAATGCCCACACAGCAGGCCCTGATGAACTGACGCTTCAGCAAAAGCTGAAAGCAGTTGATATGATAGCAGATTCTGGCATAGCCTATGTTGCCATATCAGGCGGAGAGCCTCTCATGCTTTCTGGATTTGAAGATGTTGTAAAAAGAATAAAAGAAAACGAAATGGGATTTTCAATAGCAACAAATGGAACATTGTTGACAAAGGAAAAGGCAGAGATGCTGAAAAAATACAATTGCCTGTTTGCTCAGATCTCTCTTGATGGCGCAGATGCGAAAACCCACAACAGTTTTAGAGGAGCAAATGCTTTCCAGCGCACAATAAAGGGAATAAAGAATGCAGTTGCAGCAGGTCTTGATGTTGGTATATCAACAACCGTTACAAAATACAATTACAATCAGGTTGGGAAATTAATTAATCTGGCTGAAAAACTCGGTGTCTATTTATTCATACACTATAATTTTATTCCAACAGGACGCGGCAAGGATATTGTAAAAATGGATATCACACCGCAGCAAAGAGAAGAATTATTGAAAATGCTTGCAAAGAAGTCTGAGAAAAGCAGAGTGAAACTATTGACAACAGCTCCTCAATATGCCCGCGTCTGCACTCAAATCAATTGTGGAATGCCTACCACTCATTTTGACACATTATCAACAGAGAAAGACGGCAACAAAATAAAGTTTCTTGCTGATTTTATCGGCGGCTGTGGAGCAGCGCGGCTATACTGCGCTCTTGAACCGAATGGTGGCATAGAGCCATGCGTGTTCATTCCAATCAATCTTGGAAATATCATGAAAGATAATTTCACTGATATATGGCACAAACATCCTGATTTGATAAAAATAAGGGATCGTGACAAGTTCAAGGGAAATTGCGGAAAATGCGAATACAAGACAGTGTGTGGCGGCTGCAGAGCCCGCGCATATGGATATTACAAAGATCTTTCTGCATCTGATCCAGGATGCATAAACAATCTTAGAGAATGGAATAAATTGAATATAGAAATGGACAAACCCAATTAGAATATTGAGAACTTTGATTAGTCTTACAATTCGTGAAAGTTCTCAATAAGGACTTTGACTGAAATACATGTTATTCAAAGTCCTCTATTCTTACCCAACCACAAGCAATGCAGTCATCACGCCTATTCCTATGATAAATGCTGCTAACTGAAGCAGGGATATGATCATTTTCTCTTCCTTATGAAGCTCTGGAATAAGATCAGCGCATGCAATATAGATAAATCCACCTGCTGCAAATGGAATCAAAGACCCTGCCAAGAATTCTATATTTCCTAATAATAGAACTAGCACAGCTCCTGCTATTGCAGCGAGCGCGGTCAGGAAATTGAACAATAATGCCTTTGTTCTCTTTAATCCGCTATGCATCAATATGCTGAAATCTCCAATTTCCTGCGGTATTTCATGCAGGATGACTGCTATTGTAGTTGCTATGCCAAGCGGCACGTTTATCAGAAAGCTTGCTGCTATTATCATGCCGTCTATAAAATTATGCACAATATCGCCTGTTATATTTATATAAGCCAGCGTGTGCTTGTGCTTCCTGCATCCTGCCTCATGGCAGTGTCGCCAGTGTATGAACTTTTCAACAATAAAGAATGTTATGATGCCTGCCAGTACAGTTATAGAAAGCTCAAATGTAAAGCCAGCCACAGCAGCCTCTGGCAGCAGATGAATAAAAGCATCTCCTATCAGCGCGCCTGCTGCAAAACTCACAAACAAAAGCAGGACTTTTTTTAATTTTTCAAGCTTTATTGCAAACGTTATTAATCCAATAAGCGAGATCAGGCTCACTACAAGAACAGCCAATAAAGTATATATCCAGGTCTCAATCATGACTATTATATTAGTGACTGGGTTTTTATTTGCAAAGGAGCAAGATTTCTTTGCAATAAGCTGAAGATACATATAAACCAAGAGACCAATAATATCTATAGTCATCCCATAAAACAATCAGGATTGTTTTATGGGCGACAGTACATGCAGAAGCATAGCTTCTGCTGTACAGGTGAAGCTTCGCTTCACCATGCATAGCAAACCCAGTTTACATATCCGGATTATTTACTGGGTTTACTATATACTTGTGGTTTAATGAAAGTTTCAAAACATATGATTATTGTCGCAGTTGTAACTGTCATTATCGCTGGCACTATATCAGCTATGGTGTTTATCAAGCCAGACCCTGAAAAAGTTGTGGTTGATGCAATAGAAAAGCAGCTTAATGTGACAGACTATACAACAGAATACAATCTTTCATACCAGACGAAATCAGGCGGAGTGACGCTGGATGCAAAAGGCATGATAACTGTTTTCAAAACCCCTGATGCAACAAAAGTGACTCTTTCATTGGATACATTTGGCGAAAAAATAAGAATAGACCAGTATCAGACAGGCAATGAAACAATACAATGCATGAGCTCTTTGTTCAATACAACCTGCAAAAAAGCAGACAGCAGCAGCATGCCTGTGAATACACCAGAAGAGCAGGCAAAGGCACTGCAGAATTTGATAAAAACCAATGTGCTGAAGCTAAAATATCTTTCAGAAAAAAATATCGCAGGCCGTACATGCGATGAGGTTCAGACATCTTATAATCCCAGCCAGCTGGGATCTGAATCAGGCGCATCAAACAATATTGACGTTGTCCTCTGTCTTGACAAGGAAAAAGGCATTCCATTAGAAATGCTGATGAACCTTGCTATCTCATCAGAAGACAGCCTTGATGTAAAGATGACGCTCACTGAGATAAGTTTTGACAAGGTCTATATAACAGTTCCTGAAGTTACAGAAGAATTTGATGAATTTAAATATTCTTCTTGATAATTATATTTGGTCGGCGACCATAGCGAGCAGGGTACACCCAGATCCATTCCGAACCTGGAAGTTAAGCTGCTCAGCGATGTATTTTGTACCGGAGAACATCTGGGAACAATACGACGTCGCTCACCTTTTATTTTTCTAACATTTTGAGACTGTGTTTCTATTTAAATCTAAAAGAATATTCTAATTAAAAATAGCTGTTCTTCTGAACAGTTATAGTAAAGCAAGTAAACAATCAAGTATAATACCACTTGCTTTACTATATAGCTCAGCGCGAAATAATATATTGTTTATTTCGCGGTAGAGCTATATGATGCTGCCTTGGTGGTGTAGTGGTCTAGCATATGGCCCTGTCGTTGCCCTTTTCTTTCTTTTAGAAAAAGAAAGAGAAGCGTAAGTTGCGGAAAAGAAAGAGAAACTTAACGCAGCAGTAAGGCCATGAATTCTTGGGCTGTGCTCAAGAACTGGCAAACCCGGGTTCGAGTCCCGGCCAAGGCGTTCAAGCGAGCCTAGTGAGCAAGTGAGTCGAAAGACAAACGTCAGCGAACATGGTGATGTCGAAATTTAGAAGAATTTCGACAGTCTGTTCAATTTGCAAAGCAAATTAGAACATGAGCGCGAAAGGAATAATATAGAGTTGAGTAATAATGGGATTTGTTGTAAATAGTGAAATAAAAGAACTCGAACGTAGAATATATCTTGATGGAATACTTCCACAAGAAAAGATCAGAATTGTTGGCAGAGAAGTAACAAACAGCGCATATATCATAGATATGGAAGAAGTGCTTCATGGCAATAGCAGTACACAATATATTCTCAATAATAAAGGCAATGGATTTATTATTTATAAGGCAGTTCTCCTGGGAATTGTGAAAACAGGAATTGAATTTAGAAATGGAGAAATGTTCATCAGAAGCATTGAATATTGTGAAATTTGATTATAGTGAACCAAATAAAGAATACAAACAGAAGCTTTGCTTCTGTTGTACAGGAGGAAATAGATTTTCCTCCTTGTACCGACTACGTCGGCTATGATATTTATTTGTTCACATACATGGTTGAACTATTGTTCAACCTGTACAGATTGAATCCTAGATTCAATCATGTATAGCAACCAATGAAATATTATATGTACTATATATGGTGAAGCATAGCTTCAGCTATACAGGTGGAACTCTGTTCCACCATGTTCCTGATTATTTCATTGGCTTGCTATAATCCCAATCCAGAAGAAGTCCAAAAAAAAGTTCACCGATACAGGCAAACATTCGTTTGCCATGTATCTCATGATAAAAGATCTGAGACAAGTGAAATTGTCGTTGATGAAAGAAAGCTAGCTGTCGAGGGTTCGAACCCCTCCGGGCTCATTATATAGTGAAACCACTAAAGATTCTGGTATGATAATAGTGGTTTCAGATATCAGCGCAGAAAACAACACATTCGAATCCATTACAATATTCATTCAACAAACCTCTTTGTTGCATGGGATTTGATTTTTCTGCTAAATTCCTCCACATCTTCTTTGGTCAATTTGTTCTTGTAATGGAAAGTATAATATTTCTTTCCTTGACAAGATGAATGACTTTCGGAGAAAGTCATTTTGTTCTGCTAACAATGAATTAGTCCATGGAGTCCATTAGAACTTCATATATAGTCATCCCATAAAACAATCAGGATTGTTTTATGGGCGACAGTACATGCAGAAGCATAGCTTCTGCTGTACAGGTGAAGCTTCGCTTCACCATGTATAGCAAACTCAGTTTACATGTCCAGATTGTTTACTGGGTTTGCTATAAGTAATATAACAGCCAACTTGTATCATGAGCTCTTCTAAAATATCTCTTGAAACAATCGGCTGGGACTTGTTTTTCAAAAAAGAATTTGATCAATACCAGATTCAGGGATTTATCCCTGGACGCATAACCCAGATTCAGAGAAAAGATTGCATTGCGCTCACTGAATTAGGCGAAATCAAAGTGAGAATATCTGGCAGATTTAGGTTTGCCAATTCTGGAAAAGAAACATTTCCAGTTGTTGGTGATTGGGTGGCAATAAAAGATTCTAATGATCATATGGGTATTATTCAGGCAGTTCTTCCAAGAAAAAGCAAATTCTCCAGAAAAACAGCTGGAAAGGCAATAGAAGAACAGATCATTGCAGCAAATGTGGACATTGTCTGGATTGTATCAGCAATGGACAATGACTTCAATATACAAAGAATTGAAAGATACATTACCCTGGTCTCAGAAAGCGGAGCAAAGCCAGTTATCATATTGAACAAATCTGATCTTTGTAAAGACATTGACAAGAAGATTGGAGAGATAAAGAAGATATCACAATCTGTTCCAATACATGTTCTAAGCGCAGAGCTTAATCAAGGACTTGATATGCTTAATCAATATTTGATAAAAGGAAAAACAATAGCTCTTCTTGGATCATCTGGTGTAGGCAAGTCAACTATTATAAACAAACTTCTTGGTATTGATCGCCAGAAAGTTGGGTCTGTGCGGTCTGACGGCCAGGGGAAACACATCACAACCTATCGTGAAATGATAATGCTTCCAGCAGGTGGCATGATTATGGATAATCCTGGAATGCGAGAAATCCAGCTATGGTATAAAGGCGAGTCCAATGCGTTTGAAGATATTGAAGAACTTAGTCATGGCTGCAAATTCAAAAACTGCTGTCATGAAACCGAACCAGGATGTGTTGTTAAAGAAGCACTTGCAAAAGGATCTCTGGATCAGCGCAGATATGAGCACTATCTAAAACTGAGAAAAGAAGTTAAATCCAGGCCAATAAAATATAAGAACGTCTCAAGCAGATAAGTTCAAAATAGCAGAAAACAAAGAAGAACAGAACACAGCTTTAGATAATACTAACCACAATTATAGCTAACCCAGTAAAGATTCAGGTATAAGATTATACTGGGTTAGCTATACATGGTGAAGCGAAGCTTCACCTGTACAGCAGAAGCTATGCTTCTGCATGTACTGTCGCCCATAAAACAATCCTGATTGTTTTATGGGATGACTATAATCAAAGTTCTCAATATTCACCAAACCCACAAGAAATGCTATCTCCAAAGACCAATATTCCAAACATATTAATATCAATGAGTCTTTTTCCATATTTAATGATTTACTCCCATATTCTGTCTAGTGTAAATCATGCGATTGATTAACTGGATACTTGGTTTAGTGGTATTGTTGGTCGCAATATCTGTATTTGCAGGAATATACGCAGACTGGCTGTGGTTTACAACAATCGGATATTCCAGTGTATTTGAAACAACATTGTTCACAAACATTGGCCTCGGCCTGTTGTTTGGAGCAGTATTCTTTGTCTTTGCCTACATTAATCTAAGAATTGCCAAGAAAAAGGCAATGAAGCAGAAAAAAGGGAAATCAGAAAAGCATGAAATGGATAAATTTTTTATCACAATTCTTTTAGTTCTTGCATATTTTATAGGAGTGGTATTCTCAAACTGGCAGGCTGTTCTCCAATTCTTGAATTCAACTCCATTCAATGTGCTTGATCCTTTATTTTCAATGGACATTGGTTTCTATGTATTCCAGCTGCCATTTTATTCCATGATATTAACCTATATGTTTGTCACGCTTATCCTGGCAGCAGTCCTGACAATAGTTGCCTATGTTTCATATTCTGCAAAGAAAACAGAATCAGATGAAGCAGGCGCAAGGATTGTCCTGGGAGATACATCAAAGATGAAAAAACATCTGCTGGTATTAGCTGGCATAATATTCTTCCTGGTTTCAGCAGCATTCTTCCTTGGTCAATATTATCTATTATTCTCTGAACTAGGTGTTGTTGTAGGTGCTGGATATGCAGATATTGCAGTGCTTTTGCCATTGATGCAGATAATGATAGTTGTATCTGCTGTTGTCGGCATTATGTTCATGGTCTCTGCATTTGGCAAAAATCTTGTAAAACCAGGACTAGCCATGTTTTTCATAATACTATTGATAGGAGGCATTGCAACAGTTCTTATGCAGTGGCTTGTTGTTAAGCCAAATGAGTTCAATTTTGAAGCCCCATACATAGAAAGAAATATCAACTATACACTGGCTGCATACAATCTTGCCAATGTCAACAGCAGGAGTTTTCCTGTTTCCTATAATCTGACAAAAGACCAGTTAGAGAACAAAACAATAGAAAATATAAGGGTCTGGGATTGGCGTCCTTTAAAAACCACTTATGAGCAGCTGCAGCTTTTCAGGACATATTATGATTTTAATGATGTTGACATTGATAGATATTATATCAATGGCGAGTATAGGCAATTGCTTGTGTCTGGCCGCGAATTCAATTCACAAGATCTTCCGTCAACTGCAAAGACCTGGATAAACCAGCACCTTGTATATACTCATGGCTATGGTGTTGTTGCAAGCCCTGTAAACGATGTTGTGAAAGAAGGCCTGCCAAACCTCTATGTAAAAGATATTCCACCACAGTCAGAGTATTTCAATATAGAAAGGCCTGAGATATATTTTGGAGAGATAAGCAATGATTATGTCATAACAAGGACAACAACAAAAGAATTTGACTATCCTAGCGGCAATCAGAATATATACACAGAATATGCAGGAACAGATGGAATAGTGCTTGATAGTCTGTTGAAAAGACTGGTCTATGCAATAAACCTTGGATCTATTGAGTTGCTGGTCTCAAGTTCTTTAACAGACAATAGCAGGCTTCATATGTACAGGAATATCATAGATCGAGTTGATAAAGTAACTCCATTCCTTGTCTATGATTCAGATCCCTATCTTGTTATTGATAATAATAGATTATACTGGATTATTGATGCCTACACAGTCACAGACCGTTATCCATATTCAGACAAGATAGAACTGGATAATATTGGCGACATAAACTATATCAGAAATCCTGTCAAAGTTGTAATAGATGCCTATAATGGAAATATGAATTTCTATGTCATTGACAGGTCAGACCCAATTATCAATACCTATGACAAGATTTTTCCAGGGCTGTTCAAAGAAATTAATGCAATGCCAGATGGCATAAAGCCTCATGTAAGATATCCAGAAGGATTATTCAAAATACAGTCTTATGTCTATGGCACTTATCATATGAAAGACAGCCAGGTATTTTATAACAAAGAAGATGTCTGGCAAGTGCCAACAGAGGTTTATAGCTCAGACAGGCAGCAAATGACACCATATTATATTATAATGAAATTGCCTGGTCAGGATAAAGAAGAATTCATGCTAATGATACAGGAAAATATGATTGGCTGGATGGCAGCAAGATCAGACAGACCAGGCTATGGAGAATTAGTTGTCTATGAATTTTCAAAACAAGAGCTGGTATATGGGCCTATGCAGATAGAAGCAAGAATAGATCAGGATACAGAAATATCCCAAAAATTGACATTATGGGACCAGATCGGATCAAAAGTAATAAGAGGAAATATACTGGTCATTCCTGTAAAAGATTCAATACTTTATGTAGAGCCATTGTATCTGCAGGCAGTGCAGACAGGATCATTGCCAGAATTAAAGCGCGTGATCGTAGCATATTCTAACAAAGTTGTCATGGCAGAAACCCTTGAACAAGCACTTGACCAGATATTTGGGCAAACCCCCCAGCCAGTGCAGGACAATGCAACAGCACTGACCTCTGAACAAGTGATAAAAAACATATCAGAGCTCTATAACAGTGCCCAGCAGAGTCTTTTGCAAGGAAATCTTACAGCCTATGCGCAATATGTCAATCAAATAGGTGCTCTTGTAAGGGATTTTGAAGCTCAGAATCCTGTATAGGCAAATAGCTCTCTGTCGCAATAACGGGTGATGATTCTTAAGTCGAATGCGGGTGATAAGCTGATTTTCAAACCTTATTCTTTATAAATATGCTATCTTTTCTTGAATATATATGAATCAAATATTAACAAAATCAAAGTATATCTTGGGATTGGAATGCCCCAGACATTTATGGATTACTTTTAATCAACCCGAGAAGATTAGAAAAGTCACTTTAGCTGAAGAGTTTAAGTTTAGTGAAGGAGATAAAGTCGGACAGCTTGCTAAAACTCTATTTTCTGGTGGAATAGACCTTTCGGTAGAGAATTATTCAGAGAATATACAGAAAACTAAAGAGGCTATGAAGAATAAAGGGAAAGAGTATCAGATAAAAACCTTTCTCTTAGTCGCAAGATTAGAGGTTATGCTATTTTAGCAAAGGGAGATATGCCAATAGCAGTAAGTGAGGAAGAGTTTTTAATCCTCTCTCAAAGCTCTGATAAGAAGTATAAAGTAACAAACATTTCTGGATGGAATTGTGAATGCCAAGACTTTCAAAACAGACATAGTGATTGCAAGCATATTCATGCTATTAAGCTCTGGATTATAGCAAACCAGTAAATAATCCGGACATGAAAACTGGGTTTGCCGCTTGCAGAAA
>JACRMW010000038.1:0-10655 GCA_016219465.1 Candidatus Aenigmatarchaeota archaeon
TGGAAGAAGAAATAAAATTTCTTCTAATTTTCATCACAAAAAGTCTATAATGATGTGATAAAAATGGAAGAAGAAATAAAATTTCTTCTAATTTTCATCACAAAAAGTCTATAATGATGTGATAAAATGTTATGGGAAAGCATAGAAAGGCAGGACTCAATGGAGCACTTTAGGGAATATGGCGACAGCTTTGCCAATTATCCTTTCAGGTATTATTGCAGAAATTGTGTCAGGAATTTTAACACAAAGATCAGGGTCTTGAAATGCACAAAGTGCCTTGGCGAGAATATTGTGGAGCTTCCGTCTGGAGTTATGAATGTGTCATTGTCAAGGCTAAAATCCGGCAAAGAGCCTGGCTTTCTTGAAAAATTTTTTAGAACAAGGCAGGTTGTTGCAGAAAGAGCAGACAATGATCAGAATCTCAGAAAAAAACAGCTAAAATCCAATAACAGAATAATAGCAAGAATCAATCAGTTGATTGGCAGAATTGATGTTTTTCTAAAGAGACCGGGCGTGTTTTTTATATGCAGGAAACAGAAGGAAGAACTGCCATCATATACATAGGAGTCTGGTGAAAAATAATGAATAATCCACAATATCAGAATCCAATATTGATAGGAAATGGGGCAATGGGAGAAATATACAAAGCAAAACACAGAGGATTCAGTGTCAATGGAACAGAATATTATGTTGCAATAAAGAAATTTGATCCAAGAAAATTAGATCCTATGGCATTTGGATATGATCCAAATGACCCAAATTATATAGCAAAACTCCTGGTAGATTTTGACAGAGAGGCATCTATTCTCAGAGAGCTAAAACACGATAATATTGTAGCATCTCTTGATTATTTTTCAGAGGGCGATCTAAGATATCTTGTTATGGAATTCATTGACGGAGACGATATTGAAACATATATCAGAGCAAATCATACGCATCCAAAAGAACCAATGGATGAAAGAGAAGTTTTGGCGCATGGAATTCAGTTTGCAGATGCATTGCGATATACACATTCAAAAAGAATCATTCATAGAGATGTAAAGCCAGCTAATATAAAATTAACACCTGAAAAAAAGATAGTTCTTCTAGATTATGGTATTGCGCGAAAATCAGGAATACAGCAAACTTGCGCAATGGGCACTCCTGGATGGGTTTCGTTCCAGCAAACTCAAAACAATGCAACACCTAAATCAGATGTTTTCTCAGCAGGAGCTGTCCTGTTTTATGAGATTACTACATTAAATCCACCAATTGATTATAGAGGATTTATAGATTTTGATAGGTTCAAAGATCAAATAAAAAATATTAAAGGCATTAGACAAGAGTTAGCATATGATTGGACAGCAGTGCTTCTAAACACAACAGAAGGCAATGAAGATCAAAGATATGATTCTCAGCAATTATATGAAAAATTAGTTGAACTTGACAGAACATCAATAATAATTCATGGAGCACAACAACCATCTCCTAGAAAATCAGCGCGACAATGGCCCAGAATTCAAGCGTCATCACCAACTCCACCAAAACCATCTGCTGTACAAAATACAAAGCCTCTTGGGCCAGTCACACCAATCCAGCACAGGCAGATATTGACAAGCACTGGAAATACAGAAGAATATACGATAAATGCGCGCGGTGTTAGTAGGACATTTAAATCAGATATAGAAATACGGAAATTTATAGAAATACGGAAATTTAATGAGATACGGAAATTTAATGAATATTATCCAAATCTTATGCAAGATTGGAATAATGCAGATATTATCCAAGAAATGGCAATGATTGCATTGTCTAAAAGAGCAAGACTATTTTGTGTTGATGAAAAACAATATCCAAACTCAGATGTTGTTCCTAGCATTGGAATAATGCGTGGAGAAAATGGAGTAACGTTGATCTATCAGCCTGTGTTTGATTTGCAAAAAAACATGGATCGTGTAAATGGCAATAGTGTTTATGGCGCAGAAGGAATGGTTTATGATCCAACACTGAAAATATGGAGGCCTGATACAAACCGATTTAGCAGAGACAGTTCAAAATCAGGAATATATGCAGGAAATAATGAAGAACTAAAAGTTTATTTCAGTGTTTCTGATTATATAAAAAGACAGCTTAATTTGCAGGATGAGGATTGTTTTGAGTTTCCTGACAAGCAATATGATGGAAAGTGGATAAAGCCATTTGAAATAGATGCAGATAATCTGCTCGGAGTGTTTGATCCAAGTAATCATTGTTTTCCAAAAAACAGTCAGTTTGTAGATACACAAGAAGATGTTATACAGGCATATCAGGCATGTGGAATTTATAATACACTGAAATCTGATATTCCTTCTCTTTTCGGAATCAGTTTGCAGGATGTTGATACAAATTACATTGGATTAAGGCGTGTCCGCCGTGGTCTCAGGGACGATTGCTCTAGGCTCAACGCGAGCAGTAGGCCTGGCTACATGGATGGCAATGCTGGCGGCCGCTTTTCCAGGTGGGTTTGAGCTGAAAACTTCTGCACAAGTTGTTAGATGGCAAGTTTTCTTTTGTGGATACAGGAGGAAGTTTTCAGCGAACGCCGCAAAATTGAAGGGTTTTTATTGCTAGAAAACATATTCTATTGTCCTGCCAACAGGATAGACCAGTGTGCTAAAGTTTACGGACTTTTGCAGAGTGTCTTTGAACCACATGCCTGATTCCTTGAATAAACATGAAGTTTATTCAGGAAATTCATGATAATAAATTATCATGAATTTATAGTGCAGTATTGGATTTATTTCATTAATGCCATAAAATACAGCTATAATATTTCTGTTTTTCAGAAATAAAATAGCAGTGATGACAATTCTATTTTGAATTGTCTTTTCATGATTGAATATAATTCAATCATGAAAATTCAGATTGACCGTTGTCAATCATGAATTTAATATTCAGGCTATAGTGTCCGCCGTGATCTCAGGGACGATTGCTCTAGGCTCAACGCGAGCAGTGAGCCTGGCAACATGAATGACAATGCTGGCGGCCGCTTTTCCAATGATTCGCTTGTTGGCTGGATTTTTATTTGATGCTGTGTAATTATGGACATTGAACAAGAGATATTGAGGATTGCAACGACACTGACGCCTACAGTTTTTCTTAACAGCAAGATTGCATGGCATGAGTATGTCAGGACTGTGAAAGATGCTGCCAAGGAGATTCCAAGAAATGCAAATGTGTTGGATATTGGATGCGGATGTGGTTATTCAACTGCATATCTATGCGCTCTGCGAAAAGATATTACAATTATAGGCGCAGATCCATGGCCGCATTTCAAGGCATGGAATGCTTTAACCAAGCTTGTCAATAAAAATAGCTTTTTCCTTTCAGGAAAAAGTCATGATACAAATAACTCTTTTCTTTCAGAAAAGAGTTGTGATAGATGCAGGTTTGTGAAAGCAAGCGGGCTAAAGCTGCCTTTTAAATCAGGAGAGTTTGACGCTGTTGTTTCATTTGGTGTTATTGAACATACTGCTGATGACAATGTTTTTCTTGGAGAATTGAACAGGGTTCTTAAAAAAGGCGGGAAAAATATAATATTTCATCTTCCTAATAAGTTTTCTTTTAATGAGGCATTGGCAAAAGCAGTTGGCAAAGATGCTCATGTTGTCAAATATAGCATTGATGATGTTCGCGCAATCATGAAAACACAGGGTTTTAGGGTGCTAAAGATAGAACGAGAATATTTTCTTCCTTTGCAGATATACAAAGTTAGCAACAGAATCGGCGGATTTTTTGACAGTCATTACAAGGGATTTCACACTCTTGACAAATTCTTGATGAATATGCCTTTCAAATACCTTTGTCAAAGCTTTAAAGTCGTTTCTGTTAAAGCATGAATCAAGGCTTTAAAAGATTTCTGGGTCTTTATTTTTGTTAAGGAAAGTATAATATTTCTTTCCATATAGCAAACCCAGTAAATAATCCAGACATGTAAGCTGGGTTTGCTACTTGCAGAAAGCAGGGCTTTCTGAAGTGCCAAAGAACTTTTAGTTCTTTGAGCATATGGAGGGAAACAAAACATTTCCAGAATGTTTTTCATGGTCGAACGCAATTCGACCTGAAAATCTAAGTTAGCTATGCTAACTATAAATTTGTTGGACGACTATAACAAGATAAATGATTTTTGAAGAAAGTCATTTTGTCCTGGTATATAAAGTATAGCAATTCGCTAGAAGCGAATTCTGTGTTATATACCACATTAGTGGAATTGCGAAGCAATTCCATTTTCTTGTTATAGAATAGCCAAATCCTTTCTGGATTTAGTCATGATACAAATAGCTGATTTGGTTTCTCAAATCAGTCATTGTACCAATAGCTAAAATCCTTTCGGGATTTTAGCTATTAATAATGAAATAGGGTTATTGATAGGATTATTATGTTCAGATACACACCATCGTTTAGTGTAAAGGGAAAAAAGTTCAATATAGTCATACTTGCATCAGGGCTTGGAATGCGGCTAAGGCCAGAGACCGAGTTTATACCAAAGCCATTGCTGCCTTTGGACAAGGATGGCACGACTGCTCTGGATCATTTGATACAGAAATTCCAGTATGTTGCAAAACGATTTGTTATAACAACTGCTTATTGCGCTGATTTGCTTGAAAATTATATCAAAGGAAAATATGGCAATTCACTTGATATACAATTCAGCAGGGAGAGGTTGGAGGATATGCACAGTCCTGGAAGGTCTGTGCTGTTTGCGCTGGACCATGTCTTGATAGAATATCCTACTATCATAATGTTCTCTGATTATGTTGTTGAGGATTATATAAATGTTGATAATGATGCGCTTTGCGTTACACAGGCTCCTGATGAAGGAAGCCCTTATATTGTTGATCAGTTTCCAAAAGGAATTCCTGATATAAGCCACGGCATTGTAACTGACATAAATCCAAGCAAGACCTTGTCAACTCCAGGATATGGCGGCTGGCCAGGCATCGGCATATTTCATAATACACTGCTGTTCAAGGCAATTGCATACAGGCATGCTATTGACAAAGACATGAAGATTGCTCTTGATTTTGATGTTGTCAAAGATTATGTTAAACAAGTGAAAACAATAGCCCATCCTGTTAATAAATTATTTGAGTTTGGGGTTCCTGAGATGCTGAAAAAGGTGCGAGAATATGCGAATGCCAATAACTGAGAGCATTGTAAATAGGATGCATCAGATTCTAAAAAGGCCGATATTTATCGGCGTTTGTGGAAGAGCTGGTTCTGGAAAATCCTCATTGGTGAAAAGGATTGTTGATGAGATAGCTGTTCTAAATATACCAGTGTCTTTTTATTATGGTGACTGGAGATTTAGGCTTGATTCCAGTGGAAGGAAAAAATGGATTGAGGAAAAATGGAAATCTGGCATGGATGAATATATCAGGGCAATAAACCAATACAGCTGGTGGGATTTTGAAAAAATATATCATGATCTTGAAAAACTTGCAAATGGGGGGAATATTGTTATAGATGATGCATACGACAGAACAACTGGAAAAAAAGGCGTGCATGTGGAGATGAAAGCTCCAGGAGATGGAATTATATTTTATGAAAACTGCGTGCTTGGGGGTGTTGAGATATTGAATAAATTAGACATTATTATTATGGTGAATGAAGATGATATATTATGTTTTAATAGGCTTGCGCAAAAAGACAGTGCAAGAAGGGCGTTTCCTGACATACTTGCAAGAACACTGATGACAATGTATAGTGAAAACCTTTTTTTCAAGCTGCTGCTGGAAAGATTTTCAAACAAATTATTAGTGAGTGATTCTGGCGGAATGGTTGGAGGCTGTCCAAAGATTGAGGATGTCAAATATCTGCCTGTTCCAGCAATAGAGACAGAAAACACACCAAATCAAACAGGCACTATATTTATTGATTTAGAGAGTATTGCAGAGAATAGCAGAGAAAATCTACAGGAGTTGATAGTAGACAATGCTGGCAAGCTCAAGGAACTGAGAAAAAAAGGCAATCATATGATACTTACAACAACACTGCCATATAATCAGGCGCATGATATATATCAAAAATTAAAAGAGCATGGCATTATATTTGATCAGTTGGTTTCAGATCTGCCTGTTGGCAGCAGGCAGGTTGTTGATAATCATCAAAGGACAAAACTTTATCATGTAAAAACAAAGAAGGATTTGGATGAGGTTGGAGACAAGGCTATAAAAAGATTATAGGTGAATTAGAAACATGTTATTATCAGAAGAAACAGAGCCAAGATTTTTTGAGCTGGAGAAAAGAGGGTTTATAACTAATAGTGATGATATTGAATATCTTCAATATTTGCAAACAAATTATTCAAATGATCCCAGATTGTTTAATCTTGTTGTAAAAGAGGTATTGCCAGATGATATGTTTACCAGAATAGAGGCTCTGCTCAATATATCATATAATAAACTTTTTGAAAATAGAAGACAGGCGCCAAATAGAATAGATATGCATACACATTCTCATAGTTCTGATGCATATCCTACTCCTTGTGCTAGTGTATTGGAAGCATATGAAAGAGGGATACGCGTATTAGGCGCATTAAATCATGATACATTTTCTGGAATTTGTGAAAGAATGCTTGCTGGAAAGATTCTTGGCATGAGGGTTGTTCCTGGAATAGAAATTAGTTTTGGTGATAGTGTTTTAGGACACAGGGTAAACAATCATATTGGTGTTTATTTTCCAGAAATTGAATCTTATGATCAATTTAAAGTATTTCTAGATCTGCCTGATACATTTCCATTTATTGAAAGAATGGAAGGCATTGCAAGGAAAAGGCATGAATCATATCTGAATCTTGTAGATGTCTATAATTCAAATGCTCCTTTTGGGGTTGAGATATCAACAGAAGATGTTTTGAGGTTTGCGCGAGGCGGCATGGTTTTTGGCTCTCATTGCGGCATGGCATTGTTTGATAGGTATGTCAAAGAAATGGTGATGAAGGATGCAAAAGATGGTGAAAAACAGTTTGCAAAATGTATAGAATTTTATTCAGAAGAAGAAACAATTGTTGGAGCTGAATTAAAGGAAATGATGAAAGATGGCTGGAATTTGCCTACACTTGAGGAAGTGTTTGAATATGCTCAGAAATATCACGGTGCTGGTGTTTTGGTTCATCCGCTTGATTATCATTCTGATACAGACTGCGCGCTGGATATTATGGAAAAGATAGCAGAGCTCTATAGAGTTAGTGGTATAGAGGTCTATGTTGCAAAATATCCTGATAAAGTGCCTTTGATCAAGGAAAGGGCTGATAAGATAAACTCTGGACAACTATATAATGGCGGATTGGTGTATAGTTTTGGAAGCGATCATCATGGAAAATATGGCGGTTCTAAACAGGTGATGGGCGGGTTGGAAAAGTTTGATCTGCCAAGTCCTAGTGAATTTTTAGAAAGATTGAGAGCAAACTGTTTCTAGTTGTTAAGGAAAATATAATATTTCTTTTCCTTGTTATAGTCATACAAATAGTAAAAATCCTGATGATTTTCTTATGATACAATTACTCTAGCCATGGCCTAGATATCTGGATGGGTTTAATGCAAATTTCCATGCAGGAATGTATATAATTTTTATTAGTCTCTTGTCTTCTCTTATCTCTTCCTCCTTTTCATAATTCTTTGTTATCATTATTGCTTTGTCTATCCCAAAGTTTTCGCAGAATTTTATCAATGGCTTTGCGTCTTTTCTGGATATAATGTTGCGGTATTTTATTTCAACTGGAATGATTTCATTGTTTTTTTCAACAACAATATCGACTTCGTCTTTCTGGGGAGTTCTCCAGAAAAATCTGGCATTGATCAATGAAATTAACAGGTTTTCTATCAGTTTTGGCTCATCTATTCCATTGTTAAGAAATGAAAAGAACGATGCTGTAGATAGATAGATTTTTTTCATCTTTTTCTCAGACGTTAACCTGTTTTTTGAGAAATTGTATATTTTTTTAATCATAAACGATTCTTCCAGATAGAAGAAATAGTTTGAAAGTGTAATTCTATTTATTCCTATTTCTTTTGCAAGCTCATCATAATTTGAGAGCATGCCTGGATTGGATGCAATAATCTTCAGTATTCTGATGAGGATTTCCTCATTTTCTATTGGAAATATCTTTGGAATGTCCTGAAAAACAATCTTTTCTATTATTGATTTTGTATACTGGCCAATTTTTTCTTCACTTTCTGATATGGTTTCTATGAACTGCCTTTTCTGATATACATGGAATTCTTTTTCAATTTCAGTTGAAAAGAGGTCTGGCTTATTAATCATTTCTTTCCTGCCTTTAAAGACAAGAAATTCTGTAAAACTCAGCGGATTAAGAATAAATTCATATATTCTTCCTGCAAGGGATTCTCTTATATGTTTTTTTATAAATAATGACGCAGAGCCGCTTATAAAAAATTTGACGTTATCATAATTGTCATAATAATATTTTATCTGATTTTGCCAGTTTTCAAGTTTTTGAATTTCATCCAAGAATATGTATACTTTATAATTCGCATCAAAAAGAGAAATACCTGTTTTATTTTCATATTCGTGGATAATTTCATCTATTTTTGGCTGGTCCTCATCAAAAGAATAAAATAGAACATGTTCTCGTTTTGCATTCTGTATAATGTGGTCTATTAACTGTTTTAATATTGTTGTTTTTCCTGTTCTTCTAAGGCCTGTCAATGAAATTATTTGTCTAGATTCAATTTCTTTTACAAGTTCAAAAAAAAGATCTCTTTTTTTTGGATAGTTGTAAAAAAACCCCTCTCTCCAATGGAAGTTGTGATTATCTATCATATATGTTCAACTCTTGATAATCATAATCATCATATTATTAAATAATATGATAGCTAAAGTTTAAATACGTTGTTTGTAATGTGTTTTATCTGAAAATTATAAGGTTAAATAGAATTCTGTCTTACTTTTATCAATAGAGGACTTTGAATAATATGTGTTTTGGTCAAAGTCCTTATTGTGAACTTTGATGAGTTGTAGTGTTGATAATATATGTCAAAAAAGATATTGGTTGTAACGCCTACTAGCGAGAAAGAGATGGCAGAGGTAAAATGGCTGGCTCCGCCAATTGGTGTTCTGCGCCTGGTTGGCTGGCTGAATAAGCATGGCCATGAGGCAGAATATATTGACCTTAATTTGCATAATGTTTCTGGCCGTGGTGTTGGGCTGGGAGGACAGTTTGATAAATGATATTGAAAACATGATGCTTGCGCAGAGGCTATGCCCTGATGCATTGCTTGTTGCAGGCGGCATTGAAGCCCAGTTTAATTACCAGACTCTTTTGGACAAGAGTCCGTGCAAGATTGTTGTGCTTGGCGAGGGTGAGATGCCAATGACAATGATTGCAGATGGATTTTCATTGGATAATATACCAGGAATTGTTCTTAGAAAAGATTCAATTCCTTTTAGCAATGAGCAGTTTTGGAATGCTACCAAGAACATAGAATGGGAGAAGATAAGGTATGAGGATTATTGGGATTTTTATATTGAGAAATACAGGCAGAAGAATGATCTTACCGAAGAAAGGCTTGATCAAATACACACATTAAGGATATTTACAAGGAATAGATGCCCCAGGAACTGCAGATTTTGTTCATCTACCAATCAATTGACATGGGCTTCTGGCAAACTAGGGGTTCCTATTATAGATATCATGGCTGATCAAGATCTTATTGGCTTGATTGAAAGAATCAAGAAAGCCCATCCCAGGTTAAGAACAATTTACTTTACTGATGATGATTTCTGCATAAGCAAGGAAAAGGTGATTGAGTTTTGCAAGAATGTTGCTGCTAAAAATCTAGGCTTAAGGTTTATTGCATTCTCAAGAGTAAATGAGTTGGATGAGGAGGTTCTTGGCTGGATGTCAAAAGCAGGATTTAAGGTATTGAATATTGGGGTTGAGTCATTCTCGCAAAAAGTTCTGGATGAAATGAATAAAAACTACAATACTAGCATAGCGCATGATGTTCTAAAGCTGATAAAGAAGAATGGAATACTTCCATTCATAAGCATAATACTAATAACACCTGATACTGAGCTGGATGATATTGAGAAAACTGTTGACAATTTAATGCCTTTGATAAAAGATGAGGTTGTGGTTTCATCAATTGCGATGTCATGTATACCTTTCAAAGGCTCTGAATTTTATGAAACTACTTTTGATTATATGACAGACATTATAAAAATACCAGGAACAATACACAGGATAAAGAGGCATTATGCTATTCTTGCAAACAATCCATATGTCAGAGAGGTTCAGGTCAGGTTTTTTAATGAGATCAATGGCGTGATTGAGAGGTTTATCAAGGAAAGAGGAGTTGGCCATGCAACATCTGTTAATCAGGCATTGAAACGGCTTGAATTTATGAAAGAGCTTATAGCTGAGGCCAGGAAAAAATATAATATAAAAAATGGAGAGCGCGGGGACCTGAAAAGAGGCGAGCTTACTGCAAGCTTTATTTCAAAGAATATTACAAAGGACAAATACCAAGGCATCTAAATCTCTTGCAGAGATTTAGATGAATAAATAGCTAAATCCTTCTGGATTTAGTTATGATACAATTGATAGTGGTGACAATGGCTGTTAAAAACAAAAAAAATTATTCTGTAAAACAAACAGGAAAACAGAATAGTCA
>JACRMW010000038.1:10707-12270 GCA_016219465.1 Candidatus Aenigmatarchaeota archaeon
AAGAAGAGTTTTAAGACTGTATTTTTTGGCACGTTTGTAGGAGAATTTGGATGGGAGCTTTTATGGTGGCAAGGTTGGGTCAGGCGCGTTTGCAGAACACGATACAAAGGCTGGCGAATAATTGCAAGCTCTTTTCCAGGAAGGCATGTTTTTTATCCAGAAGCTGAATTCTGGCCACTTCCTAGATGGTTTTTAGAAAAGCCAATATCATCAAGAGTGTATATTACAGATTGCTGGAAAAATAACTGGCCAAGCCCTAACATAGAAACAAAAGAATTGGAAGATGTCAAGCCAAAGATTGACAGAATAATCACTGATTTCAAGAAAAAACTTCCTAAAAACACAGTTTTTATAATACCTTGGAAATTTAGAAATGATAAAGAATATGGAAAAATGGGAATGATAATTCCTGAAAATCCTAAAAAAGACGATAAATTCATTGCATATAATATTGCATATTCTGACCAGGATCTTGAATATCTAAAGCCAAGCAAAAAGGGACAGGAGTTGTTTGACAGGATTTTGGAAAATAGTAAAAATACTAATAGCTTGCAAGCAAGTCATGATACAAATAGCTGTTCTGTTAAGCAAATTGAAATACAGAACAGTTATGATAGAAATAGTAAAAGATCACAGAGTGTTTTTTCTCATAATACAAATACAAACTATTTTTCAAAGAAAAATAGTTTGATAGCGATATTTCCAAGAATGCGGAAATACAGAAGGCCTGACAAGAATTGGGAAAAGGAAAAATATCTTGAACTTATAGAAAAATTACAGAAAAGATTTTGTGGAAATAGTAAAACTTCTGATGAAGTTCCTTATAATAAAAATAACTATTCTTTCAAACAAACAGAAAAGAGTCAATATAAAATAGCTATTCTTGGAGAGCCTGGAGGCGCGTTCTTTGCAGACAGCGTACCTGATGGATGCATTGATCTGATAAATGTTCCTGCTGATTATAGAATGGATATACAATGCGCTGCATTGAATCAGTCAAAATTAGCAATAGGAAGCCAGTCAGGTGCTATTGATTTTGCGCTGGCATGCGGATGCCCATCAATATCATGGGGCCCTGGAAGCGGTGAAAAAGTATTTTTAACAGAGAATTTCATGAAAACTCCAATGACATTCTTGCCATTCCAGAATCCTCATGTTGACACTGTGTTGAGATATGCAGGGCACCTGCTTGGCTATGACAGAAAGCCTGTTGGATTTGAGATAAAGAAAAGAATAATATCTGGGTTTTATGCAAATATGCCAAATGCTGTTATGAAGTCAGGAATGTTGTCAAAAATAAAAAAAAGGGTTGCTGGATAGAAGCACGCGAGTTTACAATGTTTGTGGCTGTGGGACAGAAATAACAGTTAATCCTTTACAATAATTACATACGAGCGTTTTCCTATATATTTTTTTGGGGCATCTACTTTTGCTGAATTTCCAAACCGTGTTATACGTTTTTCGTAAATCAATTCAACGTTTTCTCTCAGTAATAAATTACCTTTTACGATTTCAAGTTTGCGTGTCATAAGGATATCTATGGATATACAAGTATTTATAGAT
>JACRMW010000039.1 GCA_016219465.1 Candidatus Aenigmatarchaeota archaeon
AAGACCGCGCACTTTTTTATATTGATTTCTCATAACAAATTTTTCTAAGCTCATACAAAACACCTCACTGTATATTTGTATGAGCTTGAATTTATTGTTTTCTATAAATTTTCAGAAAAGTGGGGGTTTTTCAAAGTTCTCTATTCTAATAACAATAAACATGAAAACATTCTAGTTTTCCATATAATCTGGTTTTTAATGCATTATGGTATAACTCTATATCATGACTGTTCTTGAAAGGAACAACTATTGTGACTATTATGAAAAAGCATAAGGCTAAACATAAAATTAGAAAAGTCAAAAAGAAAGAAGACACTCATAAGTATTTCATAACATATGTGCCTGAGGTAAAATTGCTTGAGAAAGGACATATTCCGCAGGAAACCAAGATGGGCACTGAATTTAAGGGTAAGAATAAGATACTTGTTAGCAAGTAATATTGAGAACTTTGATTAACCTACAATTTGTAAAAAGACTTCAGGTATTCTGAAGTCTTTTTACACGCTGTACACAAAGACTAGAGGTCTTTGTGTACACCATGTGAAAGTTCTCAATAAGGACTTTGACCAAAACACATGTTATTCAAAGTCCTCTATCTTCAATCGTGCGTTTTCTTGTTTCCTTTATTTTCTTTATCCTATGTCCCTTAGGGCACATTCTAAGAAAAAGCTTCTTTTTTTCATCTGTCTTCTCTGGCGCAGGTCTTGTAATGCCTTCGTGCCCTTCCTTTGCGCCAGACTTTTTTGGCTCTTCTTTTATATTTGGTTTGAACATTTCCAACAATTTCTCAGATTTTTCATATACAAAGTCACGCTTCACTTCCCGTAATTCTTTCATTAGTCCTTTGATCAATGCAATAAGTTCTCGCTTGCTCATTGATTCTAAATCCATCTTCAGAAATAGCATTCTCTAGAATTTATTGATTCTGGTAGTCCAGAAGTCACTTCCTTAGGCTGAACAGATACGGAGCTTAATAGATACAAAGAAAGCACCAATAATTCTATATAAGACTTTGCAACAATTTTGTATAATGCTCCTTGAAAAATACAAGCCTGTCAGGATAGAAGAAATGGTGAACAAAGCAGCTGCCATGGAATTAAAAGACCTGTTAAGAGTAAAAAAGCCATTCATCATAACAGGCCCTGCAGGCAGCGGCAAGACCCTGGCCTTAAACATACTGGCAAAGGAGATGAATTATGAAATAATCCATCTTGTAGACGACATGCTGAAAACCCCTGAGATAGCAAAGCAGAGAAGCATATTTTATAAAGGAAAGATATTTATCATAGAGCTTGATTCTCTCAGAACATTGGAAAGGCTTGATGACTTTGCAAAACAAAGCGCGTTTCCAATTGTGCTCTCAGCAAACGACATCTATCAAAAAAGATATTTTGAGTTGAGAAAAAAACACAAGCTCGTGAAATTTAGAAAAGTATCTGACATTTACCTGATGAATATTGTGAAAAAAATATGCTTAAGAGAGAGCATACCATGCAGTGACATGGCACTGGGCAATCTGGTCTCTTTGTACAATGGAGATATCAGGGCTGTTCTTATAGCACTGGAGTGCCTGAGAGCAGAAGGCATTACACCAAGCTCTATAAAGAATCTTGAAGAGTGCAAATTCCTGAATGTTTTTGATGTTCTTCTGGAAGTATACAATGGCGAGTTAAGGCACGCTATCAGGCTCTTGTCAAACATGGATCAGGACATAGAGCCATGGATAGAGGAAAATATTATAGATGGAAAAAGCATTGCAGCTAATGAACTATTGGCAAAAGCAGATCTTTTCAAGACCAGAATAGAAAGAACAGGCAGCTGGTCTCTGCAAAAATATTATTTTGACATGCTGGGAGCAATCAGCGCATTGAATACAGGCAAAAAAATGTTCAATCCTCCATATTCAAAGTGGCCTAGAAGACAGATAAAAACCACTTTGAACAATAAGGAATGAAATGACTTAGTACTCGAAATGGCCTCGCAGAACAACAAAAGCCATTTCGAGTAATGATGAGTAAAGCGAGTCAGTATTCAAAATGGCTAGAAGAACCAAGAATAGAGGACTTTGAATAACATGTGTTTTAGTCAAAGTCCTCTATCATGAAATAGCTTCAAAAACCTGCGCATGCGGCACCTTGCATGGCTTTAGGACAGCGTTTTCTGGGATTATCTTGTTATTTACCATGAGTTCTATTATACCCCTGCCAAAGGCATTTATTATAGTAGCGCTTTTTATTAGCTCAAGTGCTTTTTCAGCAGTGCAATAATCCTGGTGATAAAAATCCTTTGATATGGTTATTTCCAGTCCAGCATCAGAAAAAGTCTTTCCAAGAATATTCCTGTCAGCAATGCCAAGGACTTTTTCATTTTCATGCTCAGTTAATTTAAATGAGTATTTCACATCATCACTGAAATTAATAATACTGCTAATAATATTCTGGCAATCAGTTCTAATATCTTTTTCTATCAACAAGCCATTCTAATCGCGATAATTGCTCTGCGCTTATGTCAAGGTTTCTTGATGCGCATGCTTTGGTACATAGACCTCTGCAATGCCATCTCTGGTCAATTCCTTAACAACATCAATTGCAGTATCAAGCACAGGACCATATCTTTCTAATCTTACTGCCATTGGAGAATAGAACAAGGAAAAGAATTAAAGCGCAGTCTAGTCTACTTTATATTTCTGACAGGCCTCCGCGCTCCGCAGGCCTCGCATTTCAGAATATGTATCCTGTCCTGTTTTATCAGGTTTGTGTCAGGTTTGCCGCATTCTTCGCAGAATACAAACTCTTTTGCATATGATTCTATTTTCTTGTTTATGAACAATTGTGAGAATTTTCCTTGAAAGCTTAGTTCCTGTCCAATGTCTCCTGGAACAGCAAGTTCTTTGAAAAGATATTTTGCAAGATGAGCAGGCTCTCTTCTCAGTGTTTTTAATATTTCCTGGAAATTCCTGATAATAGTCTGCCTTCCCTGCACCTGGACAATAGCCTTTGGCAGTTCAAACCGTGCTCCGGCTTCGCCTTTTGGCAGCCTTTCCTTGGCAGCCCTTAACAATTCCAAATATTCTTTGTCATCCATAATCATCATATCTCGTGATAAGAATTATTGCTAAACAAGCTTTAATAGAATCTAAAGATTGTTTTCATTGTAAACATGATGCCTGAAACAGTTCTATTTAAACGATCTCAGGTCTCGCATGCCAAGATATTTGTTTCTTGCAGATTTTATTGTTCCTGTAACACCGTCTATTCTTACAACTGCTCTTGATTCGCCGATCATGGAAACCAGCACCAAGCTTGTCCTTATCTGCTCAACCATATCATGTCTGCACTTGATCACGCCTCTTTGCGACTTAGGATCATAGAGATTTTTGAGTATAATAGGATGAGCATCTGAAGTGCCGAGTTCACCCAGAAAATTTGTGATAGAATTCCAAAAACTCTCTCTAATCTCTTGGTATTCAACAGGATTTTCAGAAAATATCTCAAATATAAGATATCTTCCTTTTGTTCTCATGCTAGGAGGCAGTGTTTTCGGCCTTGGCTCAAATCTCGCATCCATATAAATCATCTCTTCTCATATAAATTACTCAATTGTCACTCCTTCCCATCGTTTCCCAGCCAATTTTTCTCTGTTTATCCTAACAATCTCTTCTGGTATAATGGTTGTAGTGTCAATAGCATGGCCAAGGTCAAGCCCTAATAAATAGGCAATAGCAGCAAGCTCCCTGGCAGAGCGCATGTTCCATTTTGACAGGCTGGATGATGTTGCCACAACATCTGTATTGAACTTTTTGCACAGCATCATGTTTCTCTTCATGTGGTTCAGTATATTTGCCCGGCCTCTTTTATATGCCTCAAGGATCTGCCTGAAATTTACCTCTATTGCAGTCCTATTTTCTGCAGCAGCCCTGACAGAAATATGATCAAGCCCGCTGTCATTCCTGTTCAGCTCTGGATGCAGCAGAATATCAACATACCTGCTTTCACACGCCTGCCTGTTGACAAGATATTTTCCTCCATAAACAGCTATTATCTCTGCCTTGTTCCTTATTCTTCTGGCTATCTCATCTATGCCATTATCAGCCTTTATCACAGCAACATCCACCAGGTCAATGCCAGTATCTGGAAACTCCTGCTTTTTCTCAGTATGCAGTCTTGCAATGCCCAGTCCTTTTAGTCCAAGTTTCTTGGCAAATCCAGCCAGTTCCTCAAGCGAGTTCTCTCCGCCATTCTCGTTTGTATAAACATGCAGGTCATATCCCATATTCTCACCATTTTAGTAAGATTGTCTCAGCATTCTTACTATTCTCTACTAATTGGTTATTGAAGCTTTTAATCCTTTAGCTGCCACAATTTCTAAAGCATTTGGTGATTTGCATAGTGACAAAGCTTGTTATACCAGAAAACTATTCTGAAGAGATAAGAATTGAAGGAATAAGAGAATCTGGAAAAAGAAGAAACTTTCCAAGACCTGGCAAAGAAACAAATAGCCAGATTAAATTTTAATCCTTTCCTAATACTATTTCTTTTGGTGTTCGCTATGTATAAGAGAAGAATGTCAATTATTGATTATATGCCAGACAATCAAGAATATCCAACTCAAGAATATCATAATGAATCCAGAGCTGATGATATGTCATTATCACCTCATAAAATTCTAGATATGTCAAGAAGAATAAACGAGAACGAAACCAGGGAAGCGATAGCAGAGTTTCAGGGAAATTTCAGGGGTTTCAAAGAAACCCTTGAAAATCAATATGGAGTAGTCTGGAAAAAAGACGACACTCTTTTAAAATACATGATGAATGGAGGAAAGAAATACAGGAAAGTTATGCATGGACATATTGAAAGATGCGAATATCCTAGAAACACAGCTGTTAGAGGAAATCTTGGATTAATATTTTATGTCATGAGAAAACACAAGCTTATGAAATTCTTTGAAGATTCTTTCCAGCAAGGCGTTTTCGGATTGACAGAAGCAGTTGAGAGATTCGATCTATCAAGAGGCACAAAATTCAGCACATATGCATATAATTGGATAAGGCAGAGCATCGTGCGCGCAAATAGCAACGGCACCTGCAAATCAGTTGAAATAAGAATTCCTGTTCATATAAAAGATCCATTGTGGAAACTTGAAAATATCCTGGACAGCTATTTAGCAGAACATGGCAAATACCCGGATTTTGATGAATTGTGCGCAAAAGAGAATTTAGAGAAAATATTTGGAAAACAAAAGATTGCATCACATGAAGATGCAATAGTTGAATTGCTGGAGCTAAGAGAAAGGAATTTTTCTTCTTTGGAATATGAGGTAGATGATAAGGGAACTCCGTTCTCTGAGCTTCTGGTTTTTGACACAACCAAGGTCTATGAAAATGTTGCAGACAGCATTCTTGTAAGAGAACTGTTATTAAAACTTCCTGAAAAAGAAAGAGAAATAATTGAAATGAGATATGGACTTGGAGAGTATAGCAGCTTTGGCTCCCGCACACTGGAAGAGATTGCAAATATTACAGGCGTAACCAGGGAAAGAATAAGGCAGATTGAACAAAAAGGAATTGCTAGGTTGAAAGAAAATGTTAAACAAATCCATGACTGATTCTATTCTGCAAACAATCTACAGTCAGCTAATATTCCTAATCTCAACAGTCATGAAATCAGCTCCACTGTAAAGCGTGTAATATATGTCATAGTCAATTGTTGAATTCATGAAATAATGAGCCCTGCACTTTGGCAGACCTGTGCCGATTTCGTCAAGTTCGCTTGCAGCTATTCCAGAGCCAGTTGCAGGATCTTCATCTATTATTATAGAGCTGTCAGTTGGATAGATAGTCCTGTTATTTCCTGTTATAGAAACAATTGCATCCTTTGTATTATATGCGCCACTGGCTTTTTTCAGGGCAATTTTTATATAGGAGTTCTCCATGACCATCTCAACTTTGCTGTCTCCATCAACATCCTGTTCATAGCATCTGGCATCTGTTCCAGAAACAAGCACAAGATCATTGTCCTGTTTTCTTGTCAGATAATCAAAGACAGAGCTTCTCTGAACAAATTCTATAAGGTCTGATCTTGAATCTATTCTATATTCTCCTGAACCAGACCTCACAATCCTTGTAGATCCCTCGCCTTCTCTGGACACATCGTCTATGGCAATGCCAATCTTCTGCATGAATTTCTCAGCTTCTTGGAATTCCAGGCCATCCTTTACCTTATCAATAACAGGCATTCCAGAAACAAGCACAAGGCTCACGCCAAGCACTACAATAGAAACTATCATGATGTATGATATCATCGGATTCATTTTTAAAACCTTATAATATTCAACTGGTTTTTAAAAGAAGTTCTTTTCTGATTTCTCTGAACTTCATTTTTAAAACTCAATAGCAGTTTTGAAAATTAGATGGAATTCTATTCCATCTTAAATTTTTAAAACCTCTCTATTGTGTTTGTGTATAGTAAATAACTTTCTTCCTTGCCAGATTTCTGTCTTGTATCATGTAGTCTATGAACACTGTTCTGCCCTTGACAGAAATCTCTTCGCTGTTTTCAATGCCATCTATTGCATATGTAATATTGAATCTAGTAAATGATCTGTCTATCTCTGATTTTTGCCCATTATTCCATTCAAAAGATTGTAAAAATCCATCAGTTTCTATAGTAAACACAGTCTTTTCACCAAGATAATTTGCAATTATTGTTTTTGAATCAGCTGTAACATAGAATGCCCTGAAGCCATTTATATTCTTATCAAGGTATGCAATAAACTCGTCAGGCCCGCCAGCCATTGTGCTGAACCTGAATTCTTTGTCAAGATTGTCAGCATCCTTATAAATAAATTTATCATAACTCGGGCTTTCATATCTTAGGCCAGTCACAGCAATAGCTATCAGCACAAGAATCACTATTGCGCCTGCAATAAATATCTGCCCTTTTAACATTTTAAAACCTTATGATTTTTAATGGTTTTCAAATCCCTGAGCATCCTATGTCAATACAGTGCTCATGGATGCCATAAATATAACCTGAATCTTTTTGGATCTGACTTTATTCCATCACTGGAAGCATAACCAGAAATATAATAATCCACAATCACAATCTCCTTGTTGTCAGGAAGGTCTGTTTTGCAGCCTTCTTTACAGAACATGCCTTTAAAATTATAATCAAGCAAAGGATCCAATAATATATCAATGTTTTGCTCAGACTCTGCATATTTTCTAAGCTCTCCAGAATCAGCAAGATATTGAAGAGCGCTATAGCCTTGTTCTTTCATGCCATCTGTTGCGCTGCTGGTCTTTGGCATAAATATAAAGCCCATGCCAATCAGCAATATTGACGCAGCCAGCACTGCTTCAAGTGTTTTCATAGTGCCTTTTAGTTTATTATTTCCCATCACAACCACGTTTTTACAATTATCCAGCCATTTGTCAGCCTGCCATCACTGTTCTGTATCATAACAGGCCTTTTTCTGATCACAGTAATACCGCGAGGCTCTGGTCCATAATCAAGCAGCCTTTTTCCATCATCCACAATAATATGATATTTTATTGCAGATAAAGTATAGTTTGTATTCTTCATATTCTCTATAAGTTTATACTGCACAACATACAGTTTCTCAAATCCATGCACTTTTTCCACAATTTTGTTGGTTCCATTTAGAGAATAGTCTTTTGCAGGAAAATCACTGTCATCATCAAAATATACAGTAAAAAGATTTGTACTGCCTGCTGCAAATGCAATATTGTTCATTGAGACAGAATAATTATGATATTTTCCATAACTGTCCTGCACAATGGCAGAATATGGGTCATTGTTCCCAAACATATTGAGATTTACCACAACAAGCTCGTCAGAACTGCTGTTTGCGCCTGTATAGGCATAGAACCTGTACATAGGCGAGACAAGCTCTCCAGAAAACATCTTGTCCATCACAAGATCAGCCTGTTTCTCTGCAATAGCCAGTGTAATATCATCTTTCTGTGACAGGATGTTTTGCGAAGTGAACAGCACTGCAAATGCAAACACAGCTGCAAACAGCCCCACCGCGAACAAATAATCAATCTCAATTCCCATTCTGAAACCTCATATCATTTTAGTTTTATTATGAATGAGTTTTGAAAATATAGTGGAACTGGTGCCCACTGAAAATTTTCAAGCTCTTATGATATTTGCACTATATTTAAAAATTAGATGAAATTCTATTCCATCTCTAATTCCTATTTCAAAACAACTTTGTCAGGCGCAATAAATTCCAATACTATCTTGTTAACCCTAGACTCGCCGTTTAATTCAACACCAGAGACAGTGCAGGTGTATTCTGTTTTTGACCTGATAAATATATCATTTTCTTTGAATTCAATTGCATAATCAGAGCCGCCGATTTTTTCAGGCAGTTGAATTTCCATTCTAGCTAATAAAGCAGATGAGCTGTTGGATGGATTGTGCAGGATATTCACTGCATTTTGCAATGAGGCGCATACATGCCTTGGCTCATATTCTGCAAGAAAATCAGACCACTGGCCGCTTATGCTATTCAATGACAATATCAGCGCTGCTATGACCAAAACAGACAATCCAGCTCCAATAGCATATGTAGCAAACACATTCATTTTATGACCCTATAATATTTTTATGGTCTTGAAAAGAAGTCTTTGTGTCTTTTTTCAGAGACTTCATTTTCATGGCCTATCAATATCTTCATGGTCTTGAAAATTAGATGGAATCTTGCATTCCATACACAATTTCAAAACCTTATTAACATATTTTTGTGCTTTTCAAGCAAATTGGACTTTATCTTATTTTAGTCACAGCTATTTTCGTTATTCCTCTTTCATTTTTTCCTTCATTCCTGACCTGTATAACCCGTTCTCCTTGCCAGAAAAAGGAATCCAATATATCAATATCATAATATTGAAGCTGGAGATATACAATAAAATTAGCTCCTTTTCCAACAGCATGACCAAAAGAAGTTGATAATAGTTTGCCAACACTCTCATACTTCTTATCTATATCTTCATGACTGCTGTTTGTCATGACTATTATGAACTTGTTGTCATCTCCTTGATTCATGCTTAGTGTATAGTCAGGTCCGTGCCTGGCAAAGCCAATCTTGTTAAAAACAGATCCTGCAAAAACCAGGCCTGCAACAATATCTGACGATTGCGACACAATATAGTTCTTTTCCAACCCAATCCACTCACCATCGCCTGCCAATTGCGTATTATTGGCATATATCTTGTCATCATTCCCAATATTATATCTCATGTTCATCTGGACATCATGTCCATAGATTGGCACAGCCAGAAAAGAAATCATGAAAACAGCAAACATTATAGCTAAAGCAGCGCATCTCATACTAGAATATAGTTTCCTGATAATAAAGGTTTTAGAATCAATAGAAGACTTTTAAAAGATATCTGTTATAGAAAATTAATGCGACCAGCAGTAATAATGAAATATGGCGGCAGTTCTCTTGGAAATAGCGAGATGATAAAACAAGTTATTGGGATAATATATAATAGATACCAAGACCGTCCGCTTATTGTTCCATCAGCAACAAAAGGAACCACTGATGAATTATAGTGAACCAAATAAAGAATACAAACAGAAGCTTTGCTTCTGTTGTACAGGAGGAAATATATTTTCCTCCTTGTACCGACTACGTCGGCTATGATATTTATTTGTTCACATACATGGTTGAACTATTGTTCAACCTGTATACCTGATTATTTCATTGGCTTGCTATAAATCAACACCCTTAGGCAAACTTGAAGATGCGCTTGCCTCTATCCGCAAAGATAGAGGCGCTAATGTAAGAGATATATTATATTTTCCTGTTATTGCCTGATATCACAACAGTAATGAGGACTTTGAATAACATGTGTTTTGGTCAAAGTCTTTATTTTGGTATATAAAGTATAGCAATTCGCTAGAAGCGAATTCTGTGTTATAGCAATACAACAAAGCAATCAATATTATATTTTGTTGTTTGCTATACACACAAACAACATGCGTTGTTTGGTGCACCAGAAAGCTTTGCTTTCTGTGTGTGTGAAGCAAGTGATATCATACAAGAAAGAACACAGTTCTTTCTGTACACAAAGATTCTTTGAATCTTTGTTGTATCCTGATTATTTACTTGGTTCACTATATATACCACATTAGTGGAATTGCTTCGCAATTTCACTTTCTTGTGGGATTTTATGAATTGTAGGTAATCAAAGTTCTCTATTTACAAAATCACAAAAACAGTATACCCTATTATTGCAAGCACAAAAGCATGTTTTATACCGGCAGAAACCATTCCCTCAGCCATCTTGCCGATTCCTATACCTGCAAATATTCCTTGTATGACAACCATGTTTCTGAACATGTCTACAAAAAACGTCTTGACATTCTCAACTCCGCCCTGACCCTCTGTGATAAATGCAGGTATCAGGACCTTTGCCATTGTTATCATGATTCCCAGGAAAAGAAAGAATATGAAATAGCCAGTAACCATAGGGCCATAGACACTGGTCTCGCGCTCTTTCTTAATCCTCTCAAGTTCAAGAACAGAATCAGAGATAGCCCTTAGCACAATATTAATAGCGCCTCCATATCTATGGACCTCTATAATGCCCTTGACAGTCCTTGTTATCACTTTGCTGTTTGTGTTCTCTGCAAATGTCATGAATGCTTTGTCAAAGCCAATTCCCCAATCTATCTTTGCGCTCAGTTCTTTTACATGAGGAGTCATGACATCATAATCATTCTCGCTAGCTGTCCTGATAGCTTGGGGAAGCGTCATCCCAGCATTTATATTGTCAGTGACATCCCGCAGAAAGTCAGGAAATACCGCCTCTATCCTCTTGACAGTTGAATATTGCGTGAATTTCTTGTATATTGGAAGAGCCAGAGCAATGAGAACAGCAATCAGATTCAGCAGTCCAAACAATTGTGGAATGCTTGAAAAAAACATGATGTTTACTATGAATATTGCAATGCCAGCAGCTATTGCAATAATACTGATCTCTGTCTGTGTAAGCTTGTTCTTCTTTCTCTTGAACTTAAATGGCAGTTTGCTTTTTTCTTTTCCAAACATATTTTATTATCACCAATAGTGTTTCACAAATAACCAATTCTTGATAGAATTGGTTATTATACCGATGGCTGTGTTACATGAACAAATAATATGAAAACGACATTCATCATAGGAATTATGACATATATTCCTATTGCCATCAGCAGCGGCAGGCTCACTCCAAATAATGACCCTCCTATGACAGCTAATAGAGACATTACAGATACAAAGAACAAAGGAGCTGCTATGAGCACTCCTACATAAAAATCAGCATATGTGGCTAAAGTAGAGATATATTTCTCTCTTTTTAGCCTATAATCATTCATAGACTCTTTTGCAGCATCATGGAGATATTTTTTCAAATCACCGCCGCTCAGTATTGTGCTGTTTATGCCATTGAAAAATGTTTTCAAAGCAATGGATGGCGTTCTTGAGCTGACCTCTTTGATAGCAGATGTCACATCCATGCCAAGGATTTCCATGTTTCTGACAACTCTTCCACATTCTTTTGCAAGCTCGCCATATTCGCTTGTGTTTGCTATTAACTTGAACATGGTATGAGGAGGAACGCCTGAAGTTGCAATAGCAGACATGTGGTTTATCACAAAAGGCATATTTGATTCCACATTCTCCTTTCTGCTCATGATAAGCTTGGTAGGCCAGATATAGAACAAGAAGAATACAAAACCAGCAGACACAATTGAAAGAATAAACGCGAGCAATATGCCAAATAATCCCATTCCAATGAAAAGAAACGCTATCAGCATGTAAACAAAGCTCATGACAAACGCAATCAGTGAAAAGAACATCATCCTGCCTACATAATACTCAAGAAACATATCCTGGCCTGCCTTGAGCAACTGATTCTGCATGCCCTTGAACTTTAACAACTTTATTCCAAGCTTTCCAAAATATTTGATATAGGATTTCATGCGCTGCAATACCTTTTTCTCTAACAATATGTTGGATTGTTCTGTATAAAAATTTTATAATACTGGAAATATTGGTCACTATAGTGAACCAAATAAAGAATACAAACAGAAGCTTTGCTTCTGTTGTACAGGAGGAAATATATTTTCCTCCTTGTACCGACTACGTCGGCTATAATATTTATTTGTTCACATACATGGTTGAACTATTGTTCAACCTGTACAGATTGAATCCTAGATTCAATCATGTATAGCAACCAATGAAATATTATATGTAGTATATATGGTGAAGCATAGCTTCACCTATACAGGTGGAAC
>JACRMW010000010.1 GCA_016219465.1 Candidatus Aenigmatarchaeota archaeon
AATAGCTCGCAAGCGAGTCATAATACCAATAGCTTGCAAGCGAGTCATAATACCAATAGCTCGCAAGCGAGTCATAATACCAATAGCTCGCAAGCGAGTCATGATACTGATAGCTATTCTCCAGATGAGAATAATCAGGAGTTTGGCAGCAGCAGGAGCCATAACAGGCATTTTGTAATAACAACAGTGGTGATATTGATAGCTGCTGTTGCGCTGCTGTATTTCTTTAATGGATTTGGAATATTTGGAATAACTGCTTCTGGAGCAAGCCTTAGCAAAGAGCAATGCATGCAGTTGTTTGGAGAACAGGTAGAGACAAAAAATATTCTGTTTAGTGAATACAGCAATAGCAATGGTGCTGTGAAAGAAGCGACTATAATCAGAGATACTATTACAAAATTGCGAATAGAAACCTTAAACACAGAAGAGATGAAATGTTATATCAAGAAGCAGTCTGATGACAGCATGTTTGCTGCAAAAGGTCTTGGCTCTGGTGAATATGATTGTGATGATGCAAAGGTCACATATTCTGGCAGGTTTGATGGTTATTTTATACTTATAAAAGAGAATGAGCTGGCTAATACATTGAATATAGAATCATCTGGCAGCAAGCCGGATGCCACTGGAATAGCAGAGTTTGATGAATCGCTAACAGAGCTGCCTGATAAAATATCAGGCTCAATTGAGATGCCTGTTAATAATAGATTTGTCCAGGAAATAACATACACAAACAGCAAATTAATATATGAGAAAGAGTTGGCTGACAAGAGCTGCATGACTGCAGCAGAGCTGCTGGCATAGTGTTGATTAGAGCAAGTATCGCGACTAAATTCATGATAGAGGACTCTGAATAACATGTGTTTTGGTCAAAGTCCTTATTGAGAACTTTCACATGGTGTACACAAAGACCTTTAGTCTTTGTGTACAGCGTGTAAAAAGACTTCAGAATACCTGAAGTCTTTTTACAAATTGTAGGGTTAATCAAAGTACCTGCGGGGTTTCTTCTACATGTTTTAATAAGCAGATTACTGTGAAACAAGAAAAGAATATAAAGACAGCACGACATTGATTGATAATGAAAAGAAAATATACAGTGATAATAGAGAAAGATGAAGAAGGATGGCTTGTTTCTGATGTGGTTGAATTGCCAGGCTGTCATACCCAAGCCAGGACCATGGATGAATTAATAAAGAGAACCAAAGAATCCATACAAGCATATCTAGAAGCAACAGAAGCGTCTGATATAAGCGAAGAATTTGTAGGTATCCAGCAGATAGAGGTGTGAGTATTTGATAAAGCTGCCTAAACTTAGCGGCAAAGAGGTGGCTAAAATAACTGAGAAATTTGGGTTTCTATATAGTCATACCATAGGAAGCCACATGATTTACAAACATCGTGATGGAAGAATAACAAGCATTCCGCACCATTCAGGAGAAGAAATTGGTCCTGGATTATTAAATAAAATAATCAAAAAAGATCTAAAAATATCCAGAGAAGAATTTCTAAGATATTGCTAATCAGTTTTTTTATTCAAGAAACTGCTTTAATATAGCCTTGGCTTCTGCTATTCTCTGCAGGCTGAATGCGAATACTGATTTTTCATCTTCCCTGCCTATCTGATAGAATGAGTCTATTCGTATCTTTGCATTTGATAACTTTCTCATGACTTTTGCCAGTTCACCCGGCTTGTCAATCATCTTTATAGCAAGTATTTCATTTGTTGTATATACAAGTTTTTTCCTGTCCAATTCAGTCTTTGTTGTTTTCTCATCTTCTGTTATAAGGTGTATTCTAATGACCTTGTCATCTGATTCTGCTACTATTGATTTTATGTTTATGCCTGATCTTGACAAGGCTTCGCAGAATTCCACAAATTCTAGAGGCTTGTTCTCAAGAAGTATCCTGAATTCTTTCATAATGATATTCTATTCTTAGAATATTTATAGCCATCCATAAAACAATTCCGATTGTTTTATGGGCGACAGTACATGCAGAAGCATAGCTTCTGCATGTATAGTTTTAGATTGGAAACACCAGTGTAATGAACATGGCTATTACCAGAGCAGCTGATATTGCCACAGTCAGCCAGCCTATGATATTTGCAATCCTGCCATTTGTGTATTTTCCAAGAATTTCTTTGTCATTGCATATTTTCATTAATATAAAGACTATTATTGGAGTAAGTATTCCTGAGATTACCATAGATATGAGCATGGTTTGTATTGGATCAAGCCCTATCAAGATAAGGCCTGCTCCGAGCACAAGGCTTATGGTAAATACTGCATAGAACATCTTTGCTTTATCCAGTTTTTTTGCCACGCCGCTTTCCATTCCAAATGTTTCTGTGATTCCATATGCTGTTGCTATTGGCAGGACAGCTGTTGCAATCATTGATGCTGCAAACAAGCCGACTGCGAACAGCATAAATGCAAAGTCTCCTGCCAGAGGCTTCAATGCCAGCGCAGCATCGTGCGCTGTGTTTATGTCATTTATTCCTGCAGTAAACAGGACAGCTGCAGCAGTTAGTATTATAAAGTATGCCACTATCCCACACCACAAAGCACCTACCTTGGCGCCAAATCTGCACTCATTCATTTCTTCATCTGATTTAGACACCTCAAGTTCTGCAGATGTATAGTAATAATAAATATACGGGCTCACGGTTGCTCCAATCATTCCTACAGCTGTCAGGAAGAATTTTCCTGAAATCTCTATATGGGGAAGGAATGTTCCAAACAAGAGTTCTAATAAAGAGGGATTTGATATAAATGCAACTATTATATATGCCAACAGGCCAAGTGAAAATCCAATCAGGACCTTTTCCACTTTTACATAGGTTCCTTTTGTCACCAGAAACCATACTAATAATGTCAATGGTATTATGAAGAACCTGTAATCTATTTCTGTAATCAGCTGAAGAGCAACAGACATGCCTGCAACATTTGCAGCCACCACTGCCACATTTGACACAAACAAGGCAATTACCAGAATAATGGCAATTCTTGCGCCATATCTCTTCCTGATCATTGATCCTATGCCTTTTTTTGTTGTTGAGGATATTCTTGCGCACATATCATGCACAACAACAAGCATAGGTATGCTTATCATCATGAGATAGAGAAGTTTGTAGCCATAGGCAGCTCCTATTGAAGAATATGTTGCAATGCCGCCTGCATCATTGCCAGAAGAGCCTGATATGATACCAGGACCAGCTGAACGCAGCCTGCTCTTTCTTTTATTGTTAATAGTTTCACTCTGTTCAGTTATAATGTGATTTTCAGCCATGTTTAGAATTTGTGCGTTCTTCATTAAATAGATTTGCGCGATTCTTGAGAAACAATATAGAGGACTTTGAATAACATGTGTTTTGATCAAAGTCCTTATTGAGAACTTTCACATGGTGTACACAAAGACCTTTA
>JACRMW010000057.1 GCA_016219465.1 Candidatus Aenigmatarchaeota archaeon
ATCAGGTACATGGTGGAACATAGTTCCACCTGTATAGGTGAAGCTATGCTTCACCATATATACTTACATATAATATTTCATTGGCTTGCTATAACACTTTCGGAAATACTTCAAGAAAATCTTTTTTAACTGGGAAAACAAAAATCTATTGATTAATATGGGATTTTTATCAAGGATGTTTACGTTTCAGGGAACTGTGTATGGACTTAGAAAAAAATATGATCACGCGCGTGAAAGGGCTGACAGGGAAGATGATGTTGACAGACGATTGCAGGCATTGAAAATACTGGATCAGGCAGAGCCAACACTTGTTCTTTTGGAGGAGCAGAGAATATCAAGATATGACAGAAGCAGGCTAGTGGCGACTGTTGATTCTGGCATTGAACAGGCAAAAGCTGTGCTTGATAATATGATAAGACCAAAGCCTATTGCTGTTGCACAACAACAAACAGGGATGAGAACAAAATGACTTTCTTCGAAAGTCATTTATCTTGTCAAGGAAAGAAATATTATACTTTCCATTACAAGAACATAGAGGAATTGCTTCGCAATTCCTCTAAATATCGTATAGGAGAATATCATAATAAATATACTTTCCTATACAAGAACATATTAGAACTTCTATTCCAAAGACTTTTTGTTCAATCCCATTCTCAGACAGCTATCACAATATAGCTTTCCATGGTCAACTTTGCTGTGCCTAAAACATACACTGCCTGCGCATGCAGAACACTTGAAATGCATTGCAGTCGGCTTTTCGCACACAATGCAATTCTCAAATCCCTGATGTCTTTTCCAGTATAAGAAACCAGCTGCTCCTGCTGCAGCTGCTATGATAATTATTGCAAGAAATTCAAATGGAATTGGCAGGAAAAATGGCTGGGCAAGAATTGGCGCGTTCTGTGCAAACATCCTTGACTCGTCTGCAAACCTTTTTGCTTTCTCGTAGTCAGTGTCAGCAAAAGATGCCTGGGAATTCAATAAAGAGATTTTTGCCTTTGTGGTATTCTTGTTTTCATTATTAGCAATGTCTATTGCTGTCTGAGCGCTTGCCATTGCAAATTCTGCATCTGATCTTGTTATACATGATCTTTCATCAGGCGATTCAATGCAATTGAATGATGTCTCTTCACTGCATTTATATGTCTTTCTTGCCTGCTTGCTATCTTTGCATTCTGTCCAGTCTGTATCAGGGGTGCATGGCATGCAGCATTTCTCTGTCTCTTGTGTTGGAACACACTCCAGCTTTACCTTGTCGCATAGATTGTTTGTTCTTTTTCTCACACCATCTGCACAGGATGACCATGTTGTTGCTGGGCTGCATACAGGGCACTCTGATTTCTGGCCATTTATTCCAAAAATTCCTGTTTCTGTTATAGTTGCCTGGTAATATGTGTAATTCTCATCACTTCCTGTTTTCGTGGTTGGAATATTCTGCCAATATGCTTCATACCTGTTCAGCTTTATTGAATTTGCATCTATCTTGTTTGTTGTTATCCATGTGTTTCTTACTGCAAATCTTATTGTCATTTCCTTTATGCTGTTATTGAAGCTAGGGATGATATTTAGATATTGATAAGCATCTGAGAGATCGGTTCTTGATAATTTGTTAATAGCTATCTCAGAAGAATTAAGATTATAAGCTGTTTTGAGATCTGCTCTTATAATAGGAAATGTCTGCGGCTTGTCTATTTTCCATGAAAGCAATGCATCTTTCTTCAAACAGGTTGTTTTCAGTTCAAGACTGTCAGAATCTATTTTATCAATGCTGGCTATGCAGCTGATATCAATGCTGCAATCCTGTGAACATACTGCGCTCGTTTCATTGCCATTGCAGATTCCATCGCCGCATCTGATCTCTTGCTGCTTTACATATGATTTATTTACAACAGCTCCATTGGAATCAATATTTATTGTCTCGCTGTTTGGCTTTGTATAGCCTGTGACATCGCCAAAGGAAACTGTGTGAGAGCCGATTGCAATGCTTCTTGTCTGCGGTGAAACACCCCAACCAGCTCCATCAACTATTGCATTTCCTTTTACAGGATAGGTATCTATTGTAAGATTTGCCTGTTCTGATACACAGGTTTCGTTTTCCTGCATATCAGCGCACTTGTAGCTTGTAACAACACTGCATACATTTATTGTCCTGGTTTTGATGTTATTAACACATCCAGACCATGTTGAATTTGCGCTGCATGGCATGCAGCATGACTGTATATCCTGCTGGCTGACACAGGTATATGTGGAATTATCGCAAACATATTTTGTTCTTGCTTTGTTTCCATTTTCACAACTTGACCATTGGCCAGGACTGGTGCAGAGAGGACAGGTCTTTTGATTGCTTATTGTCACAGAACCAGCCCCTATTATTGATCTTATTATTACAGGAGAGCTGAATGTGTAGTTTCCTGAGAAATTATAGACAGACCCCAATGCAATGCCTGATGGCGCATAAACATCATATGACAATCTGCCTGGCGATGCTCCCATAGCAACACATAGCACTAGATTGTCGCCAGATGCATTGAGTGTGCAGCCTGGGTTTGATACTGATAAGATAAACCATGGCATTGGAACAGCTTCCTGAATTGTATAATAAGAATAGTCTGGCAGATCTATGTTTAACACCACTGTCATCATTGAGCCTGCTACAACAGAAGCTGGCATTGATCTTGTTATACTGCTTGTAAGATTTGCGCTTGATTGATTAGTTGTGGTGTTGCTGATATTGTTAGCTGCTCCTGATATGACAATTGCGCCTGTTTTTTGCACAGAACCAGAACTGTCATTCATGACAAGGGTTATTGTATAAGTTCCTGTAGAAGCGTATGCATGAGACGGATTCTGGTCTGTTGATTTAAACCCATCTCCAAAATTCCAGTTATATGTATATGGAGGCTCGCCGCCTGATGAAGATGAAGAGAATTGAAGACTTGTGTTTGGCTCTCCTGAATCTGGTCCTGATATTGATACTGACAGCCTTGGCTTGCCAATTGTTGCTGTGGTGTCTCCTGATATGTTATTTTCAACAGCCATTCCTTGTATTGAATATATTCCTGAAAAAGCATATTGTCCAGAAGCTGGGGCAGTGAGATTATAGCTTATGTTTATAGCGCCAAGGCCATTGCTGCTTGTTGTGTATTTTGCGCATGTGATTTTGCGCGCGCTCTGATCATACTGGCATGTTGTTGTAGACATATTTAGAACTGTCCAGTTCTGTGGAATATATTCCCATAATGAATATGACTGAGATGTTCCTGCGTATACAGTCAGATTGATTGATATTATGCCTGTTGGTTCAATTAAAGAAGGAATTGCTCTTGCAATGCCTGTTTCTGCAAAACCAGGCGTTAAAAAAATAGATATCAGAGCAATAACTAACAGAATTCTAAAAACATGATTATAAAGATTCATTAATATCACTATGAAGGAGAGAACAGAATGACTTTCTTCGAAAGTCATTTATCTTGTCAAGGAAAGAAATATTATACTTTCCTTAACAAAAACAAGATTTTCTCCTGTATAACAAAACCAGAAAATAAACAGTGTATGTTTCTGGTTTTGTTATACGGAGTCAAACAAAATCATATCCAAATTCTTTTGTTTGACGACTATAACTGCACAACCGCTGTAAATTGTGAGTATCTCTGAATGTGTTATCTATAGCGAGATACTGATTATGATATATCAGATTCTGTAATCGTGCACTGCGCTGCTTGTGAAAAATAATTTGATTTGTAAAATCTTACAATTGAGAGTGATGCTGCATATATACCATATGTTTTTCCATCTGGATCTGGCCTATTATACAAGAACCAGTCAATTGCATTTGTAAGCTCATTAGGCATTATAATGCCATCATCATTTCTGTCAGCAGGATCTCTTGGAAGATAATTGCACCTGATAGTTTTTATCTTTCCTGGATTGACAGCAGCTGTCAATGGCTTTATAACATAACCAGGAATAGCTGCAAATCCTATTGTATATGCGCTTGCTGGCAGTGTTTGCAAAACATTTCCAGTTCCTATGACATTGCCATTGATGGAAATTGCTGAAGATGGCGCAGTGGATATATCAAGCCTTCCATCCTGAAAAGTCAGGTTGTTCTCGCCTGTTATTATGAGATTAACTCCTGGAGCTGATTCATCCACCATTATTGCATTGTCTCTTGTTCCTCTTCCAAATGTATAGGTTCCGTTAAAATCATATCTTCCAGTGACTGTTGCAGGAACCCTGACAACATAACTATGGCTTGGCGAACCGCTTGCGCCCTGATTAGAAATTCTCAAAACATGTCTGTTGTCTGAAGTGGAATTTATAGAATCTCCTCTATTTATCAATTCCCATCCAGGCGGAAGATATTCGTCTATAAGATACCATTCTGCATTTCCAAGCGCAACATTTAGCATGATTGTTATATTGTCTCCTGGAACAGGAGAGGCTGCCATAATATCTCTTGTAACATTTAAAGAAACTCCTCCTTGCTGTTCAAATTCAGTTTTTGTAAATTTGCCTTTAGGAGAGAACAGTCCTGAACCTAGAAACAGAATGGCTATCATTGCCATTGCTATGATAATAAAAATCAGTATCCATATTCCTTTTGACATACATCTGCCTCATTCTATATTTATTTAGCCCCCTTAATATACGTTTACAATTGTATCATTGTTATTCTGACTCAAATCTTATAGAGAGTTTTGAATAATCCACTGACAATTCAAAACTCTAATTGAGGATTTGAATACCCTGTGTAAATAATTGGGTTATTCAAAGTCCTCAATATTAATAAACCCCTCCTCTAAGCCATCTGTCAATTGAATAAGATATCTGCACCTGGGTTATATTTCCCCTGAGATAGCTCACTATGGCATTGCTCAGCTCAATAATGGTTATCTCGCGGTTATAATTCTTGTCAGCCCAGTCATAGACTGAAAAGCTTGATGATGGCGTTGCATATATGTTGTTTGACGAATCGTTCACCAATATAAACCAGTTTAGGACAGATTTGCTGGCTGCTGGTTCAGGAACTATCCATACAAATGTTATGTTTTTGAAAGGCGCGTTTACAAATTTTGTTTCTTTTATTGCATAAGAGCCTGTGTTGTCTATATTTAATTTTGCATAATCCAGCAAAGCATTGTCAGCAATATCTGCTGACAGAATAATTTCATCTCCTCCAAATATCTTTTGCCTGTTCTGGGACTGCGCATTCATGAATGGCGGTGTTGTATCTGGTCCTGATGGAACATATATCCATCTTGTTATATTTGAATTTGAATAATTTTCACTGCCGCTGTATTCAGCTGTTATTGCATAGAGGCCTGTTTTATCAAGGGCTTCTAATCTTTCATAACGACTATTGCCAGAGCCTGTGATAATTGCACTATCAGGCTTTATGACCTTAAGCAATATCATATCATTTATATCAAGCATTGCTGTCAGGTTTATCAGCGAATCCTTGCTATATATCTTTGATATTTCTTCACTATCTATAAACAATTTTGACTGTGTAGATTTTCTTTTTATCACATATTTCATCTGAGACAGGCTTGTTATTGCGCCAACTGTATCATTTGCATACCAGGTATAATTATATACCCCAGCAGACAGATTTCCAAAGTCTTTTATATAGATCTGTCCTGCTTTTATTAACTGGCCTTTTAGATAAGAGTATTTTACTCCATTGAACTCCAGAACAACATCAGAAACATCATCATACCACTGGCTTAAGAACCTGTATAATTGAACAGGCTTGAATACAGATCCATTTACAGGATCTGACGCAATATTAAAATAGCTTATGCTTGCCACTGTTATGTTCTGCCTGACAGTTATATCCATCCAATTTTGGCTTCCAATTGCAGATACCCGTATGCTATAAATGCCATTTGCATAACTGCTAGTATTAAATAAATAATCTATTGCTCCTTTTCCTGTTTTTGCGCTCTGCTCGTTTATGAAAAGCGCTAGAAATATATCAGAATTGTTTTCTGACACTGCTGATATATTGACAGCTATTCCTTTTGACACTGCTATGTTATTTTCCTGGCTGTTTAATCGCACCACAAGCCCTGGATCTGCTTTTTTTATGGCATAATTCTTTAGATACTGGCTGGACTTGCCGGATAAATCCCTTGCATACCATTCATAGCTATAGTTTGCTGCTGAAAGATTGTTGACATTGACAATATAGATATCTCCTGCTCTGCTGATGCCTGTATTAAGCGTGTAATATATCAGTGTTCCATCTGGGTTGGTTAGAGAAAACTTTACATAATCTATTGATGTTTCTCCAAGTATCTTTGTACTGAACTGATATATTTGCAAAGCATTGTAACTAGGATTTGATGGAGATTCTGTTTGTTCAAAAAATCTCGGAGCGCCAATAATTGCTGCAGTGTATATCAGGTGAGAAGAGCCGAGCAATAACTTATAGTTCTGGTTTTCAGAAACACCTCCTGTATCGCCTGATATAATATCAAGCGTGTAATTATTGCTTGAGAAACTTCCGCTAATTCCAGATGATATGACAGTGAGATTAAAGTTCATAGAGCCTGATGCATAGGTTCTTGTGAACTGGGGCTCTGGTGCTGCAAAGAACTGCGCTGAATACTGGATAGAGAACACAAGAATGAACATCAATGCCAAAATACTGATCTCCCATACAATCCTCGGAATCTTCTTGCTTTCTTTTGCCATTATTCCACCTTAAAATCAGCCTGTTATATAGCTAACCAAGTTAATAATACCGGCTAGAAACTTGGTTTGCTGCATTCAGAAAACAAAGTTTTCTGATGCGCCAAAGAACTTTTATAGCAGATTGCAATAATATTGGAACTTTTGGTTGCAATCTGCTATATGGAAAGAACAT
>JACRMW010000017.1 GCA_016219465.1 Candidatus Aenigmatarchaeota archaeon
AATCTACCCCGCCTGATTGGTCTCCTATCTGTGCAAAGGCTGTTGTTGTCAATGGTGATGCTATGAGAAGCACTGAAAAAAGCACTGCAATAATCTTTGCGCTCTTCATTTCCATCACCTTATTTTTTTTATATAGGTGATGGAAATTAGAAGAACTTTCGTTCTTCTTCAATTTTCATCACCTTATTTCATTCTTTGTGGTTGCTGTAAATTCACAGCAACTAATAATATATGTATGTTTCAGAAAAATAAGCTCGTGGTGAAACAGTCGTGAAACAGACAAACGAACAACGCGAGAAGAAATCTTTGATTTTACAAGCGAACGAAGTGAATGCGTCAGCAGTGAGATAGAATTTACGAGCGCGAAAGAATATTGAGAACTTTGATTAACCCAATATTTTGTCAAAGTTCGCAATAAGGATTTTGAGTAAAAGGCATATTATTCAAAGTCCTCTATTACTTTTTCCATATCAATCTATTTGTCCTGCCTTTTCTCTTCTTCTCCAGAAGCTGCTTAACTTCAAGTTTTTGTATGATGCGCGTCATCTTTGCTCTTGAAAACTTGAATTCCTGCTCAATCTTGTTCTGATAAGTTTGTGGATTTTTTTTTTTTTTTTTTATTGTCTTTAATTCGTCTTCTGATAATCCTTTGTAAAAATCTGTCTTTGCCTTTTTTCTTAGTTTTATGTAGACAAGTATAATTACAATTGCAAGAATAATTACAGCAGGAATAAATGCATTGAATTCTTTGTTTAGGGATTCAAACGCAGCAGAGCCTGAAAAAGAGTTTCCAGTGAACATCCATGTAATGTTTATTCTCCTGCCGTCTGTACTGACAGACGCAGGCTCTGGCAAAATCCTATTATCTATGATGCCATATCCTTCTGGAAGAATAAGCGAGATTGATGCATTCTTTGCATCATTCTCCAGATCCAGACTTGCAAAGAATACATTTTTGCCGCCTGATGAATAGACATAGTCATTTATCCTGAATAATATTGCCAATTCAGCCATTGGCTCTGTTGCATGTATTCTAAGAAGATATCTTCCGCTGCTCTGCGCTAATTCAGTATCAAGTTTCCTGCCATTGCCGCTGACATAGATATCTGAAACTTCTCTGTCAAGCGTGTAATTTATTATAGACTGATTTAATGGATTCTCAAATTTCACATATATGCTTTCCTTGACAGAAAAATCTGGCTGGATATCATAGACAGTTGAGTATTCTGAAACCTGGGCATATCCAATGCTTGCGCCTAGAATAACAGCCATCACAAACATCAAGCCAATTGATCTTGCACAAACCATAATAATCTATAATAGAATTGTTTTGGAAAATATTAAAGCAGATTGTTTTGTGACGGCTATATCTATTTTTATACACTCTCTACAATGTCTATTATGCACCTAACAATTGGTATATATGGTAATATTGAACTTGCCAGTAAATTAGGCAAGAAAGGCACTATGAATGACATAGCAATATTCAATCATGGAAGCTCAGAAGGTGTATTTACCTATGTATGCCCGGATTCTGAGAAAATACAGCCATTACTGCAGACACTGCACATGATAGACCTGCCTGTTCTGGTTGTAAAAGAACTTACAAAAGAGATTGGTGAAATGCTTCTGGCAATAGATGAAATGGATTTTGAAAAGGGATTTATTATCACTGATCTGGATCTGTCTTCTCTGATAAAAGGCACTAGTTTGGAAAGATTCAGAAAAATAGAAGAGAATCAGCTAAGGGAAGAACTGTCTAAAGTTATTATTGAAAGAAAAGAAGACTCATTGGTTCTTCCTATAGACAATTATTTCAATGTAAAGAGCGTGGGCACTGTTATTCTCAGTATAATGAGATCAGGCTCTATTAAAAAATACGACAAAGTCATGATAGAGCCTCTTGGAAAAGAAGTTGTTGTAAAAGGCATACAATCCCAGGACAAAGATATTGAACAGGCAGATGCAGGAATGCGCATTGGTCTTAGTTTGAAAGGCGTTGAAATAGATGAACTTAAGAGAGGATTTGTTATATGCAAGAACATGAAGAAATCAAATGCTATAAAAATACGTTTTAGGAAAAATAAGTTTTTTAGGCAGGATATCAAGCAAGGTATGCCTGTTTTTGTTTCAATTGGCCTGCAGGCAATGAGTTCTATTATAGAGGACATAAAAGATAATGAAATTACAATAAAGACAAATCAACCTGTTGCATACAGGGATTCTGAGAAATGCATATTGGCTTCGCAATCAGAGCAATTGCCGAGGATAATTGGGAGTGGGATTATTGTCTAAGCTATAGCTAGCCAACTTATAGCTAACCAAGTTAATAATACCGACTAGAAACTTGGTTTGCTGCATTCAGAAAACAAAGTTTTCTGATGTGCCAAAGAACTTTTATAGCAGATTGCAATAATATTGGAACTTTTGGTTGCAATCTGCTATATGGAAAGAACATAATAAAATATTCCAAAATTACTGTTCTTTACCATTAGTTCTTTAAGCGTATGGGAGGCAGCAAAAACATGTCGGTACAAGGAGGAAAATATATTTTCTCCTGTACAACAAAAGCAACCTTTTGTTTGTATTCTTTTGTTGGCTCACTATAACTATATATAGCGAGC
>JACRMW010000018.1 GCA_016219465.1 Candidatus Aenigmatarchaeota archaeon
CCATGTGTCCAGAATCTTTTGTGGGTTTGCTATAAATATCAAGCTGAAGATAACAATATCATGAGAGGATCTTTGTCAGGAGGGGAGATTGCAGCAGCAACAATACTTGCCATCTTGATAGTTGGCGCAGTATTTGTCAGTCAGGAAAAAATATCACCTGTGGAGCAGACAGGACCTAAACAATTTTCGTCTTATGACGAACTTTATAAGTTTATCAGTCTTAATTCAGAGCAAAACTATTATGGCGAAATTGCAGCCAGAGCAGGTGCTGATGCATCTGTTCCACAAATAGGCCAGCAAACCAAAGCTGCTAGTTATTCAACTACAAATATTCAGACAGCTGGAGTAGATGAAGCAGACATTGTAAAGAATGATGGGAAATATATCTATACAGTTTCTGAAAACAAGATTGTGATAATAGATGCTTATCCTGCTGATTCTATGAAAATAATAGCTGAGATTGAGCTGAACAGGTCTGTCCAGGAAATATTTGTAAATGATGGCAAGTTGGTTGTCTTTGGAAGCGGGTATAATTATTATCCACTCAAAGCAGGCGCTGCAGAGAGCATAATATGCATTGGCTGTGGATATGGCAGCTCAGAAGCATTTGTCAATGTTTATGATATAACAGACAGGACAGAACCTGTATTGGCTAAGAATCTTACACTGAACGGCTCGTACTATGATTCCAGGATGATAGAAAACAATGTCTATGTCATAACCCAGGAAAATGCATATATATTTGATGGTGGGATAAGACTGCCGGCTATAATGGAAGACGGTGTCTCAAAAGAGATTCCTGCAACTGATGTATATTATTTTGACTATCCAGACACTAGCTATAATTTCAACACAATAATATCATTGAATTTAGATACACTGGAATATGATTCCAAGACATTCTTGTTCGGATATAACCAGAATATGTATGTTTCTCTTGATAATATCTACCTGATTCATCAGAAACAGATAGTTTACAGGGATTATCAAAAACGCATGATTGATGAAGTAATTATTCCAAGCCTTTCTACAGACCTGGCGCAGGGTGCCAGGACTGTCATGGACAGTAATGTCAGTGAATATGAGAAATATTCACGTATCCAGGAAATAGTAAATAATTATGCAGAATCTCTCGGTCCTGAACAAGGAGTTGTCTTTATGAAAGACCTGGAAAAGAAGAGAATAGAGTTTGATGCCATGATAGAAAAAGAAAGAGAGAGGACTGTTATAAACAAGATAAAAATAGCCAATGGAATTGAATACAGCGCAACAGGAGAGGTTCCTGGATATACATTGAACCAATTCTCAATGGACGAGTATTCAGGAATGTTCAGAATAGCCACAACAACTTCCTGGGGAGCGCGCGCTGCAAATCACCTCTATATACTGGATGGTTCATTGAATATCATAGGAAAGCTTGAGGACATTGCTGTTGGTGAGAGAATATATTCAACAAGATTTTTAGGAGAAAAACTCTATATGGTTACATTTAGGCAGATAGATCCATTGTTTGTCATAGACATGAGCATTCCGACAGATCCTAAAATATTGGGATTTTTGAAGATTCCAGGAGTTTCTGATTATCTTCATCCATATGACCAGAATCATGTCATAGGAATTGGAAGAGATGCTAGTGAAGAAGGCAGAATAACTGGCATGAAGATAGCGTTGTTTGATGCCACTGATCCAGCAAATCCAGTAGAAAAGTCAAGATATATCATAGGAGATCAGGGAACATATTCAGAAGTATTGAATGACCACAAGGCATTCTTGTTCAGCAGGGAAAAGAATCTCATGGTTATGCCTGTCATTGTATATGAGAAAGACGGCAGGGATTGGCCTGAATTTAGCTGGCAAGGCGTCTATGTTTTTAACATAAATGAAAATGGATTTGAATTAAAAGGAAAAATAACACATGATACTAGAGTAAAGAATGAAACATATTGGTATGGTGATTACCAGTATCAGATAAGGCGCTCATTATATATGAATGATATATTGTATACAATATCTATGAAAGCAGTCAGGGCAAATTCATTGACAGATTTATCAGAGATCAACAATATTATTATCAAGATACAGGAGCAAACTCTTCCTCTTTATAGCAAACCCAGTAAATAATCTGGATACAACAAAGATTCAAAGAATCTTTGTGTACAGAAAGAACTATGTTCTTTCTTGTATGATAATACTGGGTTTGTATATAGCTCAGCATGAAATAATATCTTGTTTATTTATGGTAGAGCTATACATAACTGGTGTTGCAACAGATGCAGGATGATATGATTTATTCTATGATTTGCTTGCTCTATATTAGGAGGTCTGCAATAAACGCTAAGACTTTTACTCATTGGTTTATAATCTCTCTTTAACTATATAATCTTATAATACATAAAGATTATACCAAAGAGTTGAATATAGAATGGTTTTTAAGAAATTAGAATTGGATGAAAATATTCTGCGCGCATTGCACATTCTTGGCTTTACAGAAGCGACAGAAATCCAGCAAAAAGCATTGCCAGAGGTACTGAAAGGCAAAGATGTTATAGTTCAGTCAATGACAGGTTCTGGAAAAACAGCTGTATTTGCAATACAGGCTCTTCAGAAAGTGAATAAATCAGATGGAGTGCAGGTATTGATTATTGCGCCAACCAGAGAGTTGGCAGAGCAGATAGCTGAACATACCCAAAAAATAGGGAGATTCACAGGCATAAATGTCTGCAGAATATATGGTGGCGTGTCGATGGATCCCCAGACATTTAATCTCCGCAAAGCCCATATTGTTGTAGGAACTCCTGGACGGCTTATTGATCACATGAGAAGAGGAAATCTCTCCCTGAGCAATATAAAAATTCTTGTATTGGATGAAGCAGATCGCATGCTTGACATGGGGTTTGTAGAGGATATTGAACAGATTATAAGACCAATCGGTTTATATAAAACAAAGGCAATGCGGATAAAAAAAAAAAAAAAAATCATTATTGAAAAAAGGAAACGCCAGAGCTTGCTATTGTGTTCTGTGGAACAAGGACTGCGACAGATTTTGTGACAAATTACCTGCAAAGAGCAGGTATAGAGGCGCAGGCAATACATGGCGGTTTGAAGCAGCAGAGCAGGATGAATGTTCTTGAGGGATTTCATAAAGGCAAAATACATACACTTGTTGCGACAGATGTTGCTGCGCGCGGGCTGGACATAAAAAATGTCAGCCATATATTTAATTTTGATGTTCCAAAGACACCAGAAGAATATACACATAGAATAGGCAGGACAGCAAGAATAGGGAAAGAAGGAGTTGCAATAACATTGATAACAAGGAATGACCACGAGATATTCAGGAAAATAGTTGAATGGAACAAGGGAATTGAGAAGTATAAGTTGTGATTGAATTGAAAGTTCTTATAAAGTTTATAGAAATTGAAGACGAACGCCTAAAAAAATACTATGGAAACAATAGAGGACTTTGAATAACATGTGTTTTGGTCAAAGTCCTTATTGAGAACTTTCACATGGTGTACACAAAGACCTTTAGTCTTTGTGTACAGCGTGTAAAAAGACTTCAGAATACCTGAAGTCTTTTTACAAATTACAGGGTTAATCTTGGCTGCTATAAAGATTCTGTTTTATTTCTTCCAAAGACCATGCAGATTGCAGTATTCCCTTGCTTCTGTTCTGACTGCTTTTATTTCAAAAAGAGCTTCTGGTTTTTGGCCTGGTTTTAGATATTTTCTGCAAACAATGCCATCTGCTATTAGCTCAATCCATTCTATATAATGTTTTTCTTCCATTGGATGAGGAGAAGAGCCTATTTTTACAAGAATTCCTTTATCAGTTTTCTCAATAACAGGCACATGTTTTTCAGGTGAAGCATCAACTGTATTCTCCTCCATTAACTGCATTGGCTGACCACAGCATACTAACTGCCCTTCACTAACATGGACTAGTTCTATGATATTTCCACATATATTACATTTGTATATTTCATTTAACTTCATTTCTATTCCTTATATCTTTCCTATCAGGTCAACGCCAGGCTTTAATGTCTTGCTGCCAGGCTGCCAGTTTGCAGGACAAACCAGGCCGCCATTTTCCCTTACAAATTTGCATGCCTGTAATTTTCGTAGAATCTCCCTGACATTTCTTCCAATGCTATTGTCGTGCATTTCAATTGCTTTGACAATCATATCAGGATCTATAATTATGCTGGCTCTTAGTGAAAGACCTTCTTCTTCTATATATGTGCCAAATAATCTGCATAATCTTGCTGCAGGATCAGCAATCATTGGATATTTTATCTTTTTTATAGCTGGCGATACATCATGCCATGCTTTGTGAACATAGGCAGTGTCAGTGCTGATGCTCAATATCTCTGCATTCTGTTTTTTAAAATCATCGTGCAAATCAGCAGCCTCTTCCAGTTCAGTCGGGCATACAAATGTAAAATCAGCTGGATAGAACAACAGCACAAGCCATTTTCCTTTAAAGCCGCTTGTTTTGATTTTCGTTATTTTATTGTCCTGGTATGCATCAAGTTCAATATCAGGCGCAATATCTCCTATTCTTAACATAATATCACTAATTTTATATTGTGCAAAAACTTTTATAGCTATAGTTAGATTAAGAAATACTGCAAAAGCAATTCACTTAGAACATGGTATTTTGTATTTATCAAGAAGTTCTTCTTGCGCATTATGCCATGATTTAATATGATCATCATGCGCATGCTCTAACACATCGCCAGATTCTGGCATCACTCTAAGTAGTTCAAGATTCTCTAGAATTTCAATTCCATGGCATTTCACAAGTTTCTCAAAAGCGCGATAAAAAGCATCATTAAGAGCTGATATGGAATTATAAACATCAAGCCAGAACCCTTTTTCAGATCTGATAAGATGCAGTTCTTTATCTTCTGCTCCGTACAAAGATGATGACAAACCAATCTCTTTTATAGGTTCTGGAACATTTCCTTTATAATCAAATCTATATCCTACCATATTTATCAATATGGATTTAATTTCATGAATCTATTTAAATATAATAAAATTCTTCAGAATAAGCTTTCTTGCCATTAATCAATTTATAGCTCTACCGCGAAATAAACAGTATATTATTTCGCGCTGAGCTATATACGAGCAACAAAAAATATTATACCTGATTACTTTGTTGGCTCGCTATATATAGTTATAGTGAGCCAACAAAAGAATACAAACAAAAGGTTGCTTTTGTTGTACAGG
>JACRMW010000022.1:0-2859 GCA_016219465.1 Candidatus Aenigmatarchaeota archaeon
CTATAGAATCGTTTTACTAATTTCTTGACAGTAAATTTAGTCCACTCAGAATAATGGCTTTGGTTTAATTTTGCAATTGCATTTTCTATTGCCTTTCTGTCTGCCTTGTCAAAATCACCTTCAAGCCGTTCTGCAAACATCAGCAGATGGCGCAGTGCTATTGCTATCCTGTGCTGTGAATTGCCGAGCGCAGAACAGAAATTTGCAAAATCCAGAATTAATTGTTTATTCCTCTTAGAAATATTGCTCTTCTTGATATGAGCAACATGCCTGTCTATACTCTGCTTCTCCTGATATATCTGTTTTCTTATGTCTATCATTCTATATCACTAAGGATTATATAACGGGTGATACACTGCTTAACCCTTCATAATCCCAAGCGATAACGCCAAGCCCCCGGAGGGTTCTCAAGGAGAAGTGCTATTGAACGCAGTGAAAATAGCACAAAGTGCTGGCTGATTTTGCAGCCACAGTTGAAGCGCTTAGATATGAGTAATTAGAATGGATACATGCCACTAATAAAATTATCAACTTCTTTTGCAATTATAGAACCTTGTATAAGATAATCAGAAGCCAGAATAGTTAGAGCAGCTGTATATGCTACCACTATTGCAAATCCAGGATCATCTAAAAGATTTTTTATAGATTCCTTGCTGTCATGTTCCATGTATTATATTTCTCAGCATATCTTTTAATCCCTTTAACGCTGGGCATGGGAATCTCGAAGATTCTTTCGAACCCACAAATGACCGAAAGTCGGACTCGATCATAAGCCGAGCGCATTAAGCCGCTCTGCCAGCCCAGCTTCGTCATGTTTATAGCAAACCCACTAAAGATTCCGGACACATGGTTGAGCTATGCTCAACCTATGCAAGAAGGAATTGCAATTCCTTCTGCACGCAAAGACTTGAGAAGTCTTTGCTGTGCAGGTGAACTCTATGAGTTCACCATGCATGATTATGTGGGTTTGCACACACAGAAAGCAGAGCTTTCTGGTGCACCAAACAACGCATGTTGTTTGTGTGTATAGCTCAGCGCGAAATAATATAATGTTTATTTCGCGGTAGAGCTATAATAGCTTTCTGTTCCTGTATTTTTTTCATCTTCTTAATAAATTCTGGTCTAAGTTCAGGTTCCATGATTTCCTGTTCAAATTCATGGACAATCAAATTCAGCGCCTCTGATTTGTCTTTTAATCCATGTTGTGCCTTGACAATATTCAATACTCTGTTCGTTTGCTCATCCAATTCTAGATTAGCTCTTACCATACTAACACCATGTTATATAACATAACATGAAGTTATTTAAAGTCATTTTTACAAACCAACATCCCCGAAAGCACATATTGAAAACAACCTTTTTAAACATTGATGAATAAAACAAGATACATAATAGAGGACTTTGAATAACATATATTTTGGTCAAAGTCCTTATTGAGAACTTTTCACAAATTGCAGGTTAATCAAAGTTCTCAATATTGTATTTTTGGCGGGAAATATGACATCATTCAAATTTGTAATATCTGACGGCGCAAGAAGTGTGCAGGTTGAGAAAGACCAGAAAGACTGCCCTGTTCTCGGGAAAAAGATAGGAGAATCAATACCAGGAGATTTTCTAGGTCTTGTGGGCTATGAGCTCTCAATCAGAGGAGGTCATGACAATAGTGGATTTCCAATGCTGAAGAATGTTAATGGAGCTGTAAAAAAAGAACTGCTTTTGACAAAAGGAAAAGGATTTGATGCAAGGCTTAAGAGAAAGAAGAAACTAATGGATGCCAAGAAAGGATTGAGAAAAAGAAAGACCATACGCGGCAATGCTATTTCATTGGAAACTTCGCAGATAAATTGCAAGGTTATGAAGCAGGGCACAAAGCCTTTTGCAGAACTATTTCCTGTAAAGACAAGCGAGCCTAGCGAGCAAGACAAATCCGAAGCCTCTAAAGACTAAAGGTCTTTGAGATCTCGGAGATGTTGAAGACATCTCCACAGACAGAGCTGAAGGATTTGCGCAGCGAGCAAAGCCAATGCATCACAATAAGAGGATTCTGTTTCTATAGAACTGCTATTTAAAATCTATTAGAAGAATAATGTTTACGCAAGGTGGTTAACTTCAAGGAAAAAACAAAGAACGAGCAGGACAGTGGCAAGAATAATAATATTCCAGAAATCAACATAGGAATAGTAGGCCATGTTGATCATGGAAAGACGACATTAACACTTGCACTAACAGGAAAGTGGACAGACACACACAGCGAGGAGATGAAGAGGGGAATTACCATAAGGCTTGGCTATGCAGACATATCATTTTACCACTGCAAAAAATGCGACAAATATTCTATCAAAGATAAATGCATATCATGTTTTGGAGATGCAGAATATGTGCGCACAATTAGTCTGATAGATGCGCCAGGGCATGAGACATTGATGGCAACAGTTCTCTCAGGCACAGCGCTTATGGACGGTGCTGTTCTTGTCATATCAGCTGATGAAAAATGCCCCCAGCCACAAACAACAGAGCATCTCAAGGCATTGGATATAGCAGGAATAAAAAATATTGTGATTGTGCAGAACAAGATTGATCTTGTTGATGAAGAGGTTGCATTGGCAAATTATAAAGAAATAAAGGAATTTGTAAAAGGCACTGTTGCAGAGAATGCGCCAATAATTCCAATAAGCGCTGCGCACAATATCAATATCAGCACTTTGATAGCTGAAATTGAGAAAACAATGCCAGGAGTGGAAAGAGACCTTGGAAAGCCGCCAAAGTTTTATGTTGCAAGAAGTTTTGATATAAACAAGCCAGGAACACCAATAAAGGGATTATTCGGTGGTGTTTTAGGCGGAGCGTTGAAGCAGGGAA
>JACRMW010000022.1:2884-7017 GCA_016219465.1 Candidatus Aenigmatarchaeota archaeon
GAATGATGAAATAATCATCCTGCCTGGTGTAAAGGATGAAAAAACAGGAAAATACGTGCCATTAAAGTCAAAAGCAGTTGAAATAATACAAGGAGGTGAGAAAAGGGAAAGAGGAGTGCCAGGTGGACTTGTTGCTGTCCAAACAGAATTAGATCCAAGCCTGACAAAAGGAGACAGCATGTCTGGCTACATAGCTGGCTATGAAGGAAATCTTCCCAGTTTATCCTATGTAATAAGATTCAAGATAAGTCTTTTTGATCATGTTGTTGGAATCAAGAACAGCCAGACAATTGAAAAACTGAAGACAGGCGATGTCCTTATGATAACAGCAGCAATCTCAAAAACAGTCGGCGCAATATCATCAGCTGCAGGCAATAATGTTGAGATAAAGCTCAAGATCCCACTGGCAGTTGAAAAAGGCAACAAGATAGCAGTCTCAAAACAAATAGGAGGCAGATGGCATCTCATTGGCTGGGGAGAGATTGTCTAATATAGAACACTTGAGAATCCATTACAATCCAAGCAATCTATCATACACAAACCCAACCAATGGCACACCCCCAACTTTATTGTCAGGATCTGTTTGTTTGCAATATGGCAGAACAATATGCGGATATTCTCTTTTCATCATCCAATCAGGAGTGCTTTTCTGCTGCACTGTAATTGAAACAACATAAATATTATATCTACCAGACAGTTCATCAGCCATTCTTATCATGGTTTCATCGCTTGCGCTGTCGCCCAGTACAAGAATGTTTTTATACAAAGGAGTACAATCTAAGAATGCAAAATCCAGCAGAGCATGTCCTTTGTTTCTGGCATTCTCAGCGCTAAAATCAGCATTCATTCCATGATTAGTAGCTTTTATTCTTAGATTGGAATCAGCTTGCGTATTGTATTTATCAAGAACAGGATCTATCACTTCATCAAAAAGTTCTTTCTCAAACCCGGATAACTCATTTGCAGACATACATTCTTTCTCACAATATTCTCTCCAGTGCAATACCATAGATCCTGGTTTATATTCAATTTCAATAGGAAGATGATTTTCGTTTAGGCTGTTGAGAATACCATCATAAATCTGTCTAAGCTGTATCTGTCTTTCTTTTGGCAGATAATTCCTGAATCTATCTCCATTTAATAGAATCTGATTCCCATGGATTCCTGCATAATTTTTAATTTGAGGAATTCCAATAACACGTTGCAGATCATCCAGACCCCTGCCAGAAGATATAGCTACATTATAACCAGTTTCATGCAATTTTACAACCCTTTTCTTTAACCCAGAATACCACACAACATCATTTGGATTTGTCACAAAAACAGAATTAGTGCCGTCAAAATCCAGAACCAGAAGCGAACTGCTTGGATTTTTTGCAATAGGATAAAGTCCTTTAAAATCAAGCTTTTTCACAGCTTCGCAAGCCTCACTATACAATGCATAAATTTGCTTATCTGTGATTCTGCCAGCATTTGTTATGATAGTCATTATAGTCATTCCAACACCAAATAATATTTGTAGCAGAAATGTTCTTAAGCAGTCTTTTGTGTGAATTTGGAGCTAAAACAAATCTATCGCAGTGCTAGTGTTCTTTTATGCTGCTTGATTTCATACAACGCATTCATGTTTGCAGCCTGCCATGCTCTGACATCCATTCTTTTTGCAAAATCTATAAGAGAATCTGAAATATGATAAGCATTATTATACACATGCAATATTTCATTCGTAGATCCGGTTGTGTCTAATGGATTTACTCTTACCAGGCCATCTGTTTCATTGAAATCTTGAAGAACATAAGAGGCTCCACAATTAGGAGACATTACAACAAGCGCTCTTTCAGTATATGGCAGATGGCTATTTGCCAATATAGCTTCAACAGGCACAAGATGAAACCCATCTTTTAGGCTAGGCACCATAACAATATTAGCATCCCTGAACAATAACATATTGTCTGGATATTTTATCTCTTCGTTCTTGATTATAACAGGCAGGATATCATCATGCCTGAATCTATCGTTAATAGATTCAGCTTTTTCAAGCACTGTTTTTCTTAGCATATCATATCCAGGAACATTCTATCTGCTTGGACACCAATAACCAATATACTGGACATTCTCTCCTCTAGTCAGCATTTCCTCCATTATTTCTAAGCTTTCTAGAATGCCTTTTGTATAATCCATTCTTCCAAGCCCACATATCACTGTTACTCCTTGGGATTTTCTCCTTTTGATAAGATTGTCCATATCAAGATATTCTGAATTATGATCGCATCCATTCTCAAGTTTTGATGATTCCAATATCTTTTCTATTTCAAGGCCAATTGGAAATGCGCCAATATATGTTTCATTTCTTTTTCCGTCTTTCTCATGTGTTATAATAACATATTTGCTATCCCTGTCTACTTTAATTCCTGGAACAGCTTCTGTAATAAAATCAACACAATCATTCACATACTCTGGCACATGAAATCCAATAAGGTCTGCACCAAGCATGCCAAGCGCTATGTCTTTTCTAGGACTCTCATTGTCGTAATGTTTCCATAATTCATTGCTGTTCAGCAAATCTCTTGCATATTTTGAAATAAATGGGGGGTGCATAAAAAAACCAATAGGAACATCTCTCACACTGCCATTAACAATTGGTTTAAGCCCTCTTCTCACAAGCCGTGGAGCAGGCAGAAAATGATAATCTTGTATCCAGATAGGTCTTGGTGAAAATTCATATTCTCTTTTAACAGCCTGTGCAAAGTTTCTATTTGTCTGAAAATAATCATCATAATCAGAAATATTAAAACTGCCTGTTATTTTAGGAAAAGTTCTGCTTCTTAGAATGTCTTCGCTGTAGTGGCAGACAGGCCAAAGAAAAGAGTTGCAAATATTTTCATAATAGCTCTCTATAATTTCCTCAGATGTATGCACGGTTTTCCATGTAAAATTATAGCCATCCCCATTATGATGATAAACAGGATTCTTTCCAACCTCTTCAGAGGCAGTTATCCAAGAACTCTTGCCGTCTTTCATAAGCCCAAGCGTGGCGCTAACAAGACCGCCTTTGGTAAGAACATATTTATCATCAACAATTTTAAAAGGTCCTCTATTTGAGACAAAGATTATTCCATCCTTGTAAGGATGTTCAATTCCACCACTGTACATAAACAAAAGTAATGTAAAGAATTCTTAAATACTGTGTTATATTGCTTATTGCAAAACATCTAGAACCAGTCACAATTTTCTATATAAAAATAAAATAAAAGAATAATATAGTTGCGAACTTATTCCTCTTCTTCGTCTCCTTCTTCTCCCATGTCTTCGTCGTCATCGTCTTCTTCATATTTGAAGTAGTCCATACTAGTTCACCTTCTTGCTCTTAAATATATGTAAGAACTATTTAAAGATATCTGTGGTTTTGTTTTTGTACAAAGATGCCAATAATGTCTATTTATATTGCAATTTCATGTTATCCAGAACGTGTAGTGAATACTGACTGATTCTGAAATGCTTTAAAGGCTTGTTTTTGCCACACATACCCCAGAAAATGGACAAATATGCATTATGCATATAATATATATACTTCATAATATATTAACCAATATATCCAATATTGTAAATCACATGAGAGTAATGAAACTTAAATACTTTCCTATGCTTATAATTATTATCAAGATAATTGTGTGGTTCATAAACAGTTTTTCGCATACTGCGCAAGCTGTAAAATATATCAGAGGCAATTGTTACGCAAAAATTTGTTTCTGATTATCTTTGTCATTGTTAAAGAAAGTATAATATTTCTTTCCTTAACAAAATAAATGACTTTCAAAGAAAGTCATTTTGTTCGTTGCTGGCAAAAACAGGGGTGTCGTAAAAAAATGGTAATAAAACGCTGTAGAAAATGCAAAGAAGGCAGAATTGTAGCGCTTAAACCAAAAGGATTGGTATTTTGTGGCTACTGTGGTCATGAGACAATGCTTTAAATGATTTTCAGAATATCAATCTAAATATCTGATTAGTTTTTCTTTGTAGATAAAGTATAGACTTTATCTTCATGGTGAACATGTGTTCACCTGAAGATTCAGGTCAGCTTTGCTGACCACAATCTGCAGCATTAGTGGACTTTCGAAGAAAGTCCACTTTCT
>JACRMW010000021.1 GCA_016219465.1 Candidatus Aenigmatarchaeota archaeon
ATAATATTTCTTTCCTTGACAAGATAAATGACTTTCGAAGAAAGTCATTTTGTTCTTCGCATTCCCGCCTATGCGCTTCTTCTCTCAAATCAGTGTCACAGCTGCTGCATACAGGATAACTCTTTTTTGAAGAAATTCCAGAACCAAGATAATTGTTTGTGAATACAACAAAGTCAGCTGGCTTTGACAGGCATACAGCGCATTTTTTCAATCCAACATGGTCTATTTCATAATATACTCCATCAACCAAATGCCCAAGTATTATCTCCTCAACATGAGGCTTGTATACTATTGCTGGATGAGGCTGTTCCTGAATAACAAATGGCTTTTTTGACATCACTGTTTTTTTCACAATTGGCGCTTCATCAGTCATACTAGCATATGTCATGTTTTATCACCGAACTGTGTGAGGTGATGAAATCAGAAGTAATCTTATTCCTTCTTCTATTTTATCACCTTTATTATATTTTTTAAGAGGTGAGAAAATTAGAAGGAATTAGTATTCCTTCTTCTATTTTATCACCTTTATTATATTTTTTAAGTGGTGAGAAAATTAGAAGGAATTAGTATTCCTTCTTCTATTTTATCATCTGTCTGTTATTGATTGTCATTAGCTCTTTTTCTTTCGTTTGTGTCAATATCTATGACAATCATATCACTGGCAATATCATGTTTCTTTTTTTCAGGCTTTTCATCAATGGCAACTATTCTTCCTTGTATATAACCATTTCCAATATACCTTTCAGATGTAAAAAGTGTAAGCAGTCTATTGCCAAAAAGATAGCCTTTGTGTCTTTGGTCATGGCCTCTTAAAAGAATACTCTTGTTCAAAAGATCCATATAATGATCAAAGAATTCTTTGCTAAAATCAAAGCCAACTCCTCTAGACCCATCTTTAGTATATTTAATATCTGGGTCTGCATCACTCCAAAGTATTTGTTCAGCAACAGGATCGTCTCTAATATGTTTAATGCCTTTTGGAAGAGCGCGCAATTCATCAATATTTTTTGCATTAGGCAATCCTCCATGCAATGCAATGACGCCATTTTCACTGACAGCTGTATACGGCATTTGCGCGAACATTTCATTAAAAGCATTCAAATATTCATTGCCAACACGCTTTCCAAATTTTACTATCAAATCAGTCTTCAGATCTCCTGTTTTGTTTCCATTGTGAGCGATCGCAAATGTTTCATGATTTCCACGCAATAAAACCACATTATTTGGGTATTCGGTTTTTAGCTTTAACACATAAAAGAGGTTCTTAATAGAGCCATTTGGCTTTAGAGCCCTGTCGCCATAATCGCCAAGAAATCCAAGCAAATATCCCTTTGGAAGAAATCTCTCTGCTATTTTTCTCGTTGCTTCATAATCGCCATGAGTATCTCCTATATACACTCTTGGCATCATGTCTTTTCCATTCCTATATCTATCCAGTTCAACAAGATTCGGCTCCAAACTCTTCATAGTATTTACTAAAATCTTGCTTGAATTTCTCACCACAATTATTGGGTTCTATCAAATTTGTCAACAAATTCTTAAACTCCAGCGACTTCTTGCCAATGCCTGAAAAATAATCTCCTAAAGATCTTTTTGCGCTGTCAACATAGCTGCCAAATGAATTGTCCAATGCAATTGCCTTTGTCTTATATGCCATAATAATAACCACGCCTTTACTATATTTAATCCCCTCAAGTATTTAAAGATTTCTGTATTCATCACGTTTAAATAGTGATATATACAACCCTGCCTTTAAATATTATACATAGCATGTATAATACATGGTGTGTATATGAAATTTTATGATAGAGAAAAAGAACTGTCGTTGCTTAGGAATCTTGACAAAGCAAAGAATCTTAGGTTTGTGGTTGTTAAAGGCATGAGGCGAATTGGAAAGACCTCGCTTTTGCTGAAACATTTAAAAGACCGGGATTTTTTGTATGCATTTGTGCCAAAAGGCAAGACACCAGAGCTCTTCTTGGAAGATATCTGCGCTGAGCTAAAACTTCCTGTTTTCTCAAAAATGAATGGCTTTCTAAGATATATTTTTGACAGGTATAAATTTATATTCTTTGATGAATTCCAGAACTTCTATTTTATCGACAGCTCTATATATTCTGAGATGCAGAAACTGATAGACGAATATTCAAATAAAGAAATCGCTATTTTTGCAACAGGCTCAAGCTATTCTCTCATGAAAAAGATATTTTCAGACTATTCAAAAGCGCTATATGGCAGAAGAGATATTGAGATAACATTGGATGAGCTCCCTCTTTTGACATCATTTGAAATGATGAATGACATTGGTATCAGGAAATTTGAAGAGCAGATAAAAATTTGGGCAGTCTTTGGCGGAATGCCAAAATCCTATGCGCTCATGGAAAAGCTTAGTATAAAATCATTCTCTGATTTTGAGGAAATATTCTTTAAAGAACAGATACGAACATTAATGGACGAGGGCGCAGCAATCCTTATCAGCGAATTTGGCGGAGATTATAAGATATTCTATAGTTTATTGGAAGCGATTTCAATTGGAAGAACAACGCTCTCTGAGATATCTTCTGTATTTGGTTCAGACGCAACAACAACGAATAGATATCTGACACTTCTGAGAAATGATTATAATCTTATAATTAAACAGTCTCCAATAACAGAATCCGCTAAATCAAAACGCGGCAGATATATGATAAAGAATAATTTCTTGCGCTTCTGGTTCAGTTTTATTAAAAGACACGAATCTCTCATTGAGCAAGGAAGAATAAAAGAATTGACAAATATTATCTCAGAGAATTTAAACTCATTTATAGGCAGGGCATTTGAAGAAGTCTGCAAATATTTAGTTGCAGAGAGAATAGTGCAACTGCCATTCATATGCCAGTCAATCGGCAGACAATGGGGCAATTTTAAAGGAGAAACCGGGAGAAATGAATATGAAATAGATATTGCAGGTGTAAATCAGAAAACAAAAGATATTCTTTTTGGAGAATGCAAATGGAAGGATAATGTCAACCCAGAAGAAATATTATCCAGACTAAAAGAAAAGGCAAAATATGTAAAATGGAACAATAATAATAGAAAAGAACATTATATAATCTTTGCAAAATCATTCAGCAAAACAACAAAAGACGCCATGCTGTTTGATTTGAGAAGAATTGAACAAAATATTGAAAAGAATAGAACCCTCTAACTATGATATCAGCAGGCTCCAGGAATTGATGGTTATCTATAAACTGATGTTTGACGGTATTTATATCTAAAACGCCAAATAATGATTTTTTTCACCCAACTTTCAGTAGAGGTGAAAAAAATGCATAAAAACACAGTGAAATTATCATATTTCCAGCAATTTTATACCCTCTGTCTAAAAAGGGTAAAAAATTGCCTATCAGACTATATAAACCGTCAAACATGAACATTAAGATGGTTTTTGGCTAGTGAAGTCCTTTCACACCCACATCACAGATAGCAGACAGGAACAAATTTTATGATCGTGTTATTTATTTTCATCTCGCCCCACAAATTTTTTGTGCATATCATGGCTCTTTTTGGGTTATATGCTGAGATAAAACTGCGGAAGCTTCTGGATATTGCTGGTTCTTTGAATTTTTGAAACTTTACCTCAATAGGAATATAATTATTGCTTATGTTCAGGACAAAATCCACTTCTGCTTTTGCAAGGGTTCTCCAATAATTCATTCTATAAAAATCTTTTACAATGCTGAAAAGCTGGCTAAAAATAATATTCTCGGCAATGCTTCCTTTATCAGACCTTGTTTCCAGAGGAGCGAAGTCATTAATCATCATGTTTCGCATGCCTGTATCTATCAGATAGACTTTTGGGTTTTTTACAAGTTCTGTTCTCAGATTCTTGTGAAAAGGCCTTAATAATTTTATTATATATGTTTGTTCAAGAATGTTCAGGAAACCCAGAATTTCTTTATAGTTGCTGTTGCATAATGATGCCAGTTCATTGTAGTTTATCATATTGCCTGCCTGAGAAGAAAGCAGTGAGAGCAATTTCCTAAACTTGAATTCATATGTTATTCTAAGCAATCCTTCAACATCCCTGGCAATGTATGTTTCATATGTGTTCTTCAATATGATTTGTTTTTCTTCATCTGTCTGCGATTTGACGACCTCTGGATATCCGCCAAATATCATAAATTCCTCAAAGAGCCGGGAAAAATCATCCACAAAGATATCGTCCTTTATATCAAAATTCTTTCCTTCTAACAGGAATTCTTTTACTGCATTATTCCTGCTGATATAGATTTCATGCAGTCGCCTGTCTTTTGCGCCTAGAAATTCTCCGAAATTCAGCGGAAACAGATAGAACATAAAGATTCTGCCAACCAGATGTTTTGACATATCATCTATTTCCAGCGATGACGAGCCTGTTATAATAAATTTCACATTCTCCATTGTATCATAGAGGAATTTCAATTTCTGGCCCCCATCTTTAACATAATGATATTCATCCATGAGAAAATAATGTTCTTCATTTTTGTTGATGATAAGACTGCTTATAAGCTCTTTTGCATTCACATGAAACTTTTCTCTGATATCAAGATCCTCAAATGTTAAAAATGTGATGTTTTCTTTCTTAATATTCTTTTCAGTTATCATCCATTCCATAAACAAATTGAGCAAGGTTGTTTTTCCAGAGCGCCTCGGCCCTTTTATAGCAAGTATCTCTTTTCTCTCAAGCCATTTTTTCAATTCATTTATCAGTTCTCTGTGGAAAAGACTATGATTATTCATAATACATCACTTTTAATAGTATTATTAGTTAAAGACTTTAAATAATTATTGTTATAAAAATTGCTTAATACTATAAAGCCTATGATTCCACAGACTTTCTAACGAATAATACTATTATTGTCTATAGTTATTCAATAATTATAGCTCTACCATGAAATAAACTGGATATTATTTCATGTTGAGCTATACACACAAACAACATGCGTATTGCTCCAGTATAGTTAGCTGCAACCTATGATACTCTAATTAGTATTGCAGCTAACTGTAATCAAAGTTCACATATTCTTGGGTTGTCCATTTCCAATGCTTTGCATCTTTTCCTTTATCCTTGATATCTCATTATCATCAACTTTCTGGAATAGTATAAGAGGTCTTACAACAGTGCCTGGTTTTATCAGCGGCTTTGCCAGGTCTTTCCATCTTATTTTCTCAGATTTTTTGATATCCAGGCATTTTATCACCTGTTCAGTTGTCTGTGGAATAAAAGGCCTTATCAAGAATGTCGCTACTGCAAGGCTATTGACAGCATAGTATAATGTTGATGCTGCATACTTTCTTGTCTTTTTGTCCCTGACCATTATCCATGGCTCTTTTATCTGCAGGTATTTATTGACTTCATCTGAAATAGCCAGGCATTCTTTCAGAGCGTCCTTTAGTTTTACCTCATGAACAAACTCTTTTATCTTTTCAAGGCTCTTGGCTATGCGTTCTTGCAATTCCTTTTCAGCAGTGCCTGGCTTCAATGGTCTCGGAACCTTTCCAAAATGCTTTGATATGAATGATGTTGTTCTGTAGAATAAATTGCCATAATTTGCTATCAATTCATTGTTAATCCTGTTCTGGAAATCAGTCCATTCAAAATTAGCATCCTTTTTCTCAGGCATCATTGATGCAAGATAATATCTCCAGTAATCAGAAGGGAATAGATCAAGAGCCTTGTCGCTGAACACGCCTATATTTCTGGATGTTGAGAATTTCTGCCCTTCCCAATTCAGGTATTCATAACCCTGCACAAAATAAGGCAGTGTATAATTGTTCTTGTCTTTTCCAGCCATTAGCATGCCTGGCCAGAACACTGTATGAAACGGAATATTGTCTTTTCCAAGAAAATGAAAAACCAGTGAATTTGTCCAATATTTTTTCCAGTTTTTTAGCTTTGCATCCTTTGTCATTGATATGTATCCCAATGGCGCATCAAACCAGACATAAAATACCAGCTGTGAATATCCATTAAGCGGCACCTTTACTCCCCATTTCAGGTTTCTTGTTATGCATCTTGGCTTTAGCCCCTCATCTATCCAGCCAAGGGCGAAATTCCTTGTTCCAACAGGCCAGTGTTTGTTCTTCAATATCCATTTCTTCAGTTCGTCCTGGAGTTTTGACAGGTCAAGGAAAAGATGTTTTTCTTTCTTGAATATAATATCGTTCTTTGCGCATATCTTGCATCTTGGATTGATAAGCTCGTTTGGATCCATGAGCCTGCCGCAATACTCGCATTGGTCGCCTCTTGCATCCTTGCTGCACTTTGGGCATGTTCCTTCTATATATCTGTCTGCAAGGAACCTTTCACAGTTTTCGCAATATGGCAGGGTAATAGTGGATTTTAGAATATAACCGTTTTTGTAAATGCTCTTGAAAGCCTGTTGCGTGGTTTCTGTATGGGTTTTTGAAGATGTCCTGCCAAAAAAAGTAAAGTCAAAATTCCATTTCTTATATATCTCTTTCTGTATTTCATGATACTTGTCAGCATACTCATCTGGCTTCATATGCTCTTGCATAGCAGCTATTTCTGTCTGGGCTCCATGCTCGTCTGTTCCGCATATGAATATATTGTCTACATCCATAAGATCAAGAAACCTGTGAAATATATCAGCAGGAAGAAGAGAACCGACAATATTGCCCAGATGCTTTACCCCGTTTACATAAGGCAGGGCAGATGTTATAGTCACAGGCTTTCCTTCAAACCCTATATCTTCACCCATCAAATCACCAAGTCTTTCATTATTGAGAACGTTGACTAAAATACATGTTACACAAAGTCCTCTATAATATTTATAGTCATCCCATAAAACAATCAGGTATTGTTTTATAGGCGACATTATCTGCAGAGAACCAGAGGTTCTCTGAGACTTCAAAAAGCTCTGCTTTTTGCAAGTAGCAAACCCACAGATTCATCTCTTGAATATTTTATGGGTTTGCTATTATAAGGGAAGCAAGCTTTTAATTGCTTTTAAATTTCTAACGAAATGCCATTCAAATGCTTAAATAGTTATTATTCATTGGTTACAAATCCTTAAATAGATTAGATGTTATAGCAATAGATATGATGAAGAATATTTCTGCAGAAGGAATGCAATTCCATGAAGATGAGATGGTTCAGGAGATGGATGAATATTTTGGCAATATTTTAGACAAAGCCATGAGAACTGGCAGTCTGCCAGAGGGCGCAGAAAGATCTAGTTTTTTAACGAGATACAGGATGCTAATACAGGATGCTCACAAGCTGCACGAGGATATGTATAATTATTTCAAAAGGACATAGAGGAATTACTTCGTAATTCCTCTAAACACACAAACAACATGCGTTGTTTGGTGCACCAGAAAGCTTTGCTTTCTATGTGTATTCAGTGCCATCTGCGAAATGCGGCCTGAAAGGTAAACTATAGAGAATTTTTGGCTCTTTTGTCACATTTGAACCATATGGCATTATAATCTTCAGGAGAAAAGTCTGCTCTAACAAATCAATATATTCACGCTTTCCTTTGCTAAGTTATTCAATTCTATTATTTTTTCAATTTGAGTAGGCAGTAACATAATAATTATTATAAACACAAAGTATTCAAGCATTCTGTTAAATAGTTTTAACAAACTGCAGACATTCTGACAAATACCTTTTACGAAATGTCAATATTTATAGAGAATTTCACAAAAATTCTCTACACACCTAGCCAGAACATCAGCAATCTTGGAACTCCAATTACTGGCGCTGCTATTATTGTTTTTCCCATAATCTGTTCTTTTTTCACAATTCCAGGATCTGGAACAGGGTTGTTGTCACCCTTTATGATATAGCCTTTTTCTCGCTCTTCTATTATTCTATGTATTATAGGCATGTTTCCACGCATATAGACAACTATGTCGCCTGTGTGATATTCTCCACTGGCTATAACCACCATGTCGCCTACATGGAGAGTTGGTTCCATTGATTCTGAGACAACAGAGAACATTGGCGTTGGTGTTCCAAGCGCAAGACCTAATCCAAAATAAAATATGTATGCAGCTGCAACAACTGCAATCATCTCCAATATTTCTCTAATTAGGCTTTTTGCCATATAAATCCTCCTAAAATTATTTTACACTGATTATTTTGCTGCATTACTATTGATTCCTTTATCATTTTATAAAAGAAATAGTGAATGAAAGTTTAAAACTTACATCTTCTAAGAATAGAAAGTTTTGAATAATCCATTGACAATTCAAAACTCTAATTGAGGATTTGAATGTATTTTGTAAATGATAGAGCTATTCAAAGTTTTCAATAAACACTATGTTATTACTTAACTGCTTTCTGGAATTTCTTTCTAAGGCTGTCTATGTCCTCTGCTATCTGTTCAGATGCTTCTATCAATGATTTTTTTGCATCCTTGCTCTTTACAAGAAGAACAGGTTTTGAAAGATAGGGGTGTTCTTTGTTATAAGCAGAGTAGTTTACTTTCTTTTTCCATAAATTCTCGTGCAAAAGATTCACCAATGTCAGGTCATTAACTTCTAGCTCAACTTTCTCGCCTTCTTTCTTTAAAAGATTTACTTCCATTTCTAAAACCTCTAGCTATATAATCACTCAAATGCCAAACCCAGATCGCTTTCATTGACCACAGCCATGCTGTCTAATATTCTTGGGCATGCAGTGTTTATAAAGCAATCTGCCTTTATACCAAGCAGTTTTTCGCTGGTTATCTCATCCATTATTATTATAAAAGCTTTTTTATTCCTTTTTTCAAGCATTTCTTTTATTCTTCTTGCCCGGGTTATTTCAGTTTGGCCTGGTTTTGATGAAACTAGAATTCCAAATATCTCAGCATCTTTTGCTTTTTCAATGGCAGCATATCTTCTTTTTTCAAACACCATTCTTTCCTTGGATATATCCCTTAATTCGTTTTTTTCAATGTCCATTACATAGCTGCAGTTTGGCAGCGCATGGAAATTGCCAGATCCTATGAATAATATGCAGCTGTCATCTATATTAGAGCATCCTAGAACAGCACCAATTGTCTTTACTTTTTTGCCATTGTCTTCAAGCACTTTTTTAATCTCTGGCAGGGCATCCTCGTATTGGCAGCTTGATGCAATGGATAGTTCTCTTTCTTTTATGCTTTTCAATAGTGCTAAAATCTTTTTTCTGTCAAAAGAAATATCTATTTTCCATGGAAAATAAAGGACTGGAAGGGTTGAATCAATATCCTTGACAAATTTTTTGTGGCCAATATGCACTATCAAATCAGCTCCAGCCTGTTCTGCTTCCCTGATTCTCAGGTCGCATGCTCCATAGCATGGGTCGCCTAATATAATAGTTTCATATCCATTTTTTTCCAGCAGACCAGCTATTTCCAATGCTTTTGTCTTAAGCCCTTCTGGAACCTGCAGGGCTATTCTTTTCCTGGTTTGTCTGCCAAGTTTGTCCAACAGCAAATCAATATTTTTTTCAAGATTCATTAGAATTAATCACTATTATAAAATTTAAAATCATGCTCTTATGGCAGTTGTCTTCCTAGAAGCATTGTCAATAACATCAAGCAACATTGAATTATCCATATCATCAACCTATAATTATTGGCAGAAAATCATCCAACATAAGACTCTTGCTGCATGACCAGCGGAGGCTGTCTTTGCATGGCAGTTGCCTGCTTTCTTTTTTGGTGATGGTCTTTGTATTGTTTCCATGTGCTTTTTGCTACTTCATCCCTGAGTATTTTGGTAACCCGTAATTTAGGAGTTGTGTAATCTACAAGGACAATATCATCTTTTCTTATGCCAGTCTCAAGCTTTTTGTCAACCATTACTGTCAGTGTGTTTTCATCCCACATATCCAGCATTGCCTGCACAGTGCTGTCAGATGCCTGCACTTTTTTGTGCTTTGGCGAAAACACTTCAATTACTTTTCCTGGATGAAACATAATAATAATCACATTATAACTGTTCAGAAAACAGTTAATTTAAATAATAAAAGGATATTAAGGATTTAAAGTCGTTCAATAAAAGAATCGTCGTTCAATAAAAGAATCATTGTTATATTATGAACAGCAATTCAGGTTATGGCGAGAAGATAGAAATAGAATTCAGGCGCATTCCTATTGATGTTCTCAGGAAACAAAACAGCAGGGAAATAAAAGATTTCTGTATTTATGTTATTGAAATAGCAGGATCTCTTGGCGCAAAAAAATATACAAAATATTGCTGCAAAAGAGATGGTGATGAAAAGTGTCCTTTTGCAGTATATCAGCCAGTTCATTCATCAGGCACTGTTGTCACAAACAAAGACAGAAGGCTTGAAGCTTTTCGCGCATATATATATTCTCCAGAGAAAATGAAGAAATGCCAGGATAATGATACTGCTGCATTGGCAATAAGAACACGATTAAGAAACGAGCCATTGAACAGCCGCATTTTTGTTGAAGATAGTGATGGCAGAATAAACCTATATCTGGCAGATGTTCTAAATTCTCCAAGAAGTGTAGCGCATAGCTATTTTTCAAAATCGACTAAAACAGACGCTGGTAGAAAACTGAATTTTATGAGAGGAAGGACTAAACGAGGAATTTGATACGTCATATCATCAGTCTTTTCACAAAAGCTCTATTGAACTATTTATGTGAAGAAATGCAATATCTTTTATGAACAAAGGATATTTGCCAATTCTAACTGCAGTACTTGTTTCTGTTCTGTTTATTGCGCTGTTATATGCAAATAGTTTCACAGGATATGCACCAGGCAATCCTGATGACAATGATGATGCAGCAAAAAATACAGCAGAATTAAATCCTGAATTGCCAGATAGTATACTGGAATGCTCTGACAGCGCAGGCAATGAAAAATGCGGAGGCTCTTGCTGGCTCAAGGACAATAACAAGCCAGCTGCCGGCAATTTCAAGGATGCAAAAGGCAGGATTGGCGCGCTTGACTGGAGTGGCAATTGCATGGAAATAGCTGCTTTTATTGATGATAAGCTTTGCTGCAATGATTGTGACTGCGGTTCGGGCATATGTTATGAAGGAGAATGCGCAGAGCCAGAGCCTGTTCCTGTTGATGCCAAGATGCCTTTATTTACTGCAAATACAGAACAGCAGAAAGCATCTTCAGATTTTGTAAAATATCTATATTCAATCAGGAGTTCTGTGAGAGGGACTCCAAATATGTGCGCTGAGTTTGTAATGTTGTTGATGGATAGGTATTATAAAAACAAGGAAATACTTGGCATAAGCGGCAATGCATGGGACATGGCTGCAGCTATGATGAAAAAGAATACAATTATATGCCAATATCCAAATTGCAAAGCAGACATGCTTCAGCCAGGTGATTTTGTATTTTTCAGAAATCCGCATGTACAGAACATGGGTTATTGGTCAGATATCAGGGCAAGCTGCAGCAATATAAGAGACAACTACAAATTATGCGATTATAGCAAAGGAAGCATAAGCATAGCAGGCTATCCAATATCAACCCATGTTGGAATATATGGAGGAGATAATTTTGTATTTGACCAATGGGGTTCTGCAACACATGGAACACTGTCATCCAGAACAAGCTGGGCAGGACATATCTCTCTTGCGATAAGGCCGAATTATGCCAGCCTAACTAGAAAATAAGCCCTCTTATTCCATCACGCTTTTCCTTTGTCGCTTTTATTCGCTCTTCCAACTTTTGTTTGCGCATATTTACCACTCCACATATTCTTCTAATTGATTAGTGAGGACTTGAATGACAGGTATTTTAGTCAAAGTCCTTATTGAGAACTTTCACATGGTGTACACAAAGACCTTTAGTCTTTGTGTACAGCGTGTAAAAAGACTTCAGAATACCTGAAGTCTTTTTACAACTTACAGGGTTAATCAAAATTCTCTAGTGTTTAGTAATATCATATCAAAGATATGCATTTAAACACAAAGACTACAGCCAGCTAACATTTATATCAGACTGAACAATTAATATTTGTGATTATATTCATCTGGTCTTTATAATGAAGCACTCAAGAAACGCAAAACTAGACAGAACACTGGGATTCTGGACATTGCTGTTCTGCGGCATAGGAGCTATACTAGGAGCTGGAATCTATGTATTATTGGGCAAGGCAGCTGGCATTGGAGGCAATGCTGTCTGGATGTCGTTTGGCATTGCTGCATTCCTGGCTATATTGACAGGTCTTAGCTATGCAGAGCTTGTTTCAATGTTTCCAAGATCAAGCGCAGAATATGGCTATACTAAAAGGGCATTTGGAAAAAGAATAGGATTTGTCATAGGATTATTGATAATATTGGCAAGCATTGTCTCAGCAGCTGCAGTGGCAATAGGATTTGGCGGGTATTTCTCAGCATTGTTCAATATTCCTATAATACCGGCCGCTATTCTGCTCATAATACTATTATCAGGAGTGCTGGTCTATGGCATAAAAGAGTCAGCAATATTAGCCATTCTCTTTACATTAATAGAGATAGCAGGCCTTCTCATAGTTATTGTGATTGGATTTCCACAAATAGGCTCTGTAGATTATTTTGAAATACCCAGTTCCGGCTTTACAAGCATATTTGCAGCAGCAAGCCTGATATTCTTTGCCTATCTTGGATTTGAGGAAATGAGCAGGCTTGGCGAGGAGTCAAAAAATCCCAGGAAAACCCTTCCAAAGGCCTTGATAATATCTATTATAATATCAACAATATTATACATGCTTGTTGCTGTCACTGCAGTCAGTGTGGTAAGCTGGCAATCTCTTGCTGTGTCAAATGCGCCATTGGCAGATGTTGTTGCAACAGTTCTTGGCTCAAATGCATTTATGCTGATTGCTGTAATAGCCTTGTTTGCAACAGCAAACACAGTGCTATTCATAATGCTTGCCGGCTCTAGAATAATGTATGGAATGTCTTCTGAAAAAGTATTGCCAAAAAAGCTTTGCTGTCTGATCAAAACGAGAAAGACGCCGTTATATGCAATAATCCTGACCATGATATTTACAATAGGATTTACATTGATTGGCAATCTGGAAACTGTAGCAAGCCTTACTGATTTTGCAGTATTTGCAGTATTCATGGCAGTTAATGCCACGTTAATAACATTGCGCTATAAAATGCCTGGGGCAAAAAGGCCTTTCAAGACACCATTGAATATAGGCAGATTTCCTGTTCTTCCATTGCTTGGCCTGATTGCATCGTTTTTCATGCTGTTGCATCTGGATATTGTTATAGTGTTTTATGGAATTGGATTAATACTTCTTTTCTTTGCTTCTCATGAGATATATGAAAGAGTTAGGTAAACATGGTTGATTCAAGGCATGTCAGGATCAGAGGTGAATTACAATGAAAAGAATATTTGTTGCTGGATTTGCAGTGATTTTATTATTCATAATAATCCAACAGCCTGCTCATGCTGACGAGGATAAATGCAGGCAGTGGTTTAATGACGTTGTCAAGACTTCTATAAAGAATGCCGGTTTGGAATATTCTGAGAAATTAGGGGCTTTTACAGCAGCTATTTTCCAGTGCGGCGAGAACGGCAAACAATCGTGGTGCAAGCTTCGTGAAAGGGCGGCAAACAAATGCTGGATAAATTCATATGTTGGCGCAGGAGGGGCAATGCAATTCATGCCAACGACATGGAGTGGCACAGGCATTCCAAGCTCTGCATGCATCAGACTGGCATCATCCTCAAGATTCAAGGATGTTGATTATATGTGCGGACCAAGACTTTCAAATTGCGCGCAAGAAGCATGGTCTGAGTGGGTAAATGAGCATGGATTTGATACTAAAGACATTCCGCCAAAAAATCTGGTGCTGAATTATTATTATAAAAAGCGGGCAGAACGAATTGAGAAAATAAAAAAGGATTTAGCGCCTTGTTTTAAGACAATGGCTGCTGGTGAAAGAAACTGGAAAAATGGCTATAGAACAGATGGAGATGGCGATGGAATAACAGACATAACAAATATCTATGACAGTTTTGCATCAGGAGCAGCATATCTGTCAGCAATACTTGCTTCAAATGATGATATTGCTTCTGCAGCAGGAGAATATAATGGAGGGCCAAATTGGCAGAATTTTGCAGAATCAAGAACATATTCAGCCAGAGTAACCGCTTGCTATAATGATTTTGTGAAAAATAGATTTTTTGTTGTAGATAAAGTATAGACTTTATCTTCATGGTGAATATAGACTTTATCTTCATGGTGAATATATATTCAACTGAAGATTCAGGTCAGGTTTGCTGACCATGAATCTGCAACATTAGTGGACTTTCAAAGAAAGTCCACTTTCTTGTTGTAATTCATATTCAGGCAAGATTCCTTGATCTGCACAAGCGCTGAGGGCAGCTGAATTCTTATTTGACTGAAGAAATCGTGAATATTCTCCCTTGCTTACGTTGTCATCTCCTTTTTCAATCCCTTTTCCATAACAAATATCAATAAACTGCTTAAATCCTTTAAGATAGGTTTCATGAGTTTTCTTTCCTAACTCACTCCAGTCTTTTTTTATTCTTTTAATATCATCTTTCTTCATTTTCTCAAACTCTTCTTTATTCTTAGGACAACCGTTTTTCAGTTCGTCTTCAAACAATCTATATACTCTCCTGCCTTCTGGACCTAGTTGTTTTGCCATTTCATCTATACTGCCTGCATAACATGGGGTTGTTGTCATGGAAAACATAAGCGCGTATGGAGCAATTTCTCTTACTTTCATGTTTTATTCACCTAAGGTCAATGATAGTATATTACCCATGAGTAGTATATAAAGATTAATCTCGTGCCAGAAATACCGAAATCCATATAAACCCAGGAATACTTGTTTTCAGTAGCATTGGCTATAGTTAGCTACTGCTATAACCAAGCAAAGTGATAATTATGCCAGATTATGTTGCAATTCCGAGCGAGACCTTTCTCAGATATACTAAACACATACAAAACAAGGATATATTAGACTCAAAAGGAAGAAAGATCGGCAGGGTAAATGACCTTGTACTGGGAAATCTTGACGCAAATCCTCATATAGAAGGAATTCTATCAGAAAAGACCTTTATTCCATGGTCATTGATAGCAGGATTTGGCGAATATGTCATGCTAAACAAGAGGCTGTTTGAGATATCAGGACATGAGCTGGATGCAAGCAAGATATTGCTCTGCAAACAGCTGCTGGATGAACAATTGATAGATGAACAAGGCATGAATATAGGCAGGATTGATGACATAGCATTGATGTATTCTAACAAGGAAAGAAATCTAAAAGTGTCTGGCATATGCACTGGCATTCAAATTAGAGTAGGGATACAAAAATATTATGATATTATTCCATGGAAAAATGTCAGAGGATTTCAGCAAAGGCCGAGCGCGCTCATAGTAAAACCAGGCAGAGCGAGCTGTTCGCACACTTCAAAGGCATTGGTCTATCTCAGGGAGTAGTTATTTCTTTGCGTTCAGATTTGTATTAATATACAGATGATAAATTAAGATAATGATATTTCCTTATCCAAGTCTGCGAGAGCAGCAGAAAGAACTTATCAATGATGTTAAAACTGCATTGGCAAGGGGGCAGAACCTTTTGGCAGATGCGCCAACAGGCCTTGGCAAGACAATAGCAGCTTTATACCCTTCTATTGAATATGCTCTTGAGAACAACAAAATAGTATTCTTCCTCACTGCAAGGCATAGCCAGCACAAGATGGCTGTAGAAACACTGCAAAAGATCAGACAGCACACTGACATAGGCGCTGTTGATATTATTGGAAAAAAATGGCTTTGTTCCTATGATGTTGATAAGATGGACAGCTCTATGTTTAATAATTTCTGCAACGGCATGGTGAAGAATAAGAACTGCGCATTTCTAGCTGCCACAAGAGAATCTGTGAAGGAAAAAGAATTGAAAGAGAGTGCCAGAAAGGCGATACAAGGGGTAAGAAAAGAAGTAATCCATTCAGAGGATTTCAAAGCAAGACACTGCAAGGAGTTTTGTTGTTATGAACTTCTTATGGAAGCTGCAAAGAAAAGCAATGTCATAATAGGGGATTATTTTCATATATTCTCGCCTATTGGAGAAGCATTTTTCAAGAAAATGGAAAAGGAGATAGAGGATTCCATTATCATAGTTGATGAAGCGCATAATCTTCCATCAAGAATACGGGACAGGCTCTCGTCAAAGATATCAATCAAGACAATACGATTTGCAATTGAAGAGGCAAAGGAATTTGGGCATGATGATATTGTGGATTTATTGGAGAGGCTGCAGAATATTTTTGATTATCTTTCAAGGCACATGGCAGGAAACGAAGCATTTGTTTCAAAGCAAGATTTTCTGGATCATATAGAAAAGTATTCAGATGTTGAACAATTAACAGAGGATTTCTATAACATTGGCAAGGATGTTCTGAGAGAAAAGAAAAGATCTTCAATAGATCACATAGCGTCTTTTATTGAACAATGGTCAGGGCCTGACAATGGCTATGCAAGAATACTCTCAAAAGAAGGAAAGGATGTAGTGCTATATTACAACTGCCTTGATCCGTCAATAATTTCAAGACCTAAAATAGAGAATAGCCATTCAACTATAATGATGTCTGGAACATTGCAGCCAATTGAGATGTTTGCAGATGTTCTTGGATTTGACCGAAGCAAGACGACAATGAAAAGATATTCCTCTCCTTTTCAAAAACAGAATAGGCTGGATATAATCATTGGCAATATCACAACCTTGTATAAAGAAAGGAATGAAAAGACTTTCCAGGATATTGCAAACATGGTACGGTCGTGTTCACGAAATATCAGGGGAAATGCTGCTGTATTCTTCCCAAGTTATGATATACTTAAAAAAGTCTTTTATGAGATTGGCTCGCTGGAGAAACAGATAATTGTTGAAACCCAAGGCATGAGCAAGAAAGAAAAAATGGAATTGTACGATGAATTTGCCTCTTATTCAGACAAAGGAGGAGCTGTTCTGTTTGCAGTGATGGCAGGCTCGTTCAGTGAAGGGATTGATCTTCCAGGCAATCTGCTGAACGGAGTCATTATAGTCGGTATTCCTTTTGGACGGCCAGACAAGAACACAGAAGCGCTGATAGCTTATTACGATAGACTTTTCAAAAAAGGCAAGGAATATGGCTATGTCTATCCTGCAATGATAAAGGTCATACAGGCAGCAGGACGATGCATAAGGACTGAAAATGACAGGGGAGTATGTATATTTGCCGACAAAAGATATCTGTGGAGCAGTTACAGGAGATTTTTGCCAGATGATATAAAAACAGCCAATAACACAGATTTTCTGATAAAGGATTTCTTTCAATAATAGATTTTTTGCACAATTTTGCAGTGTGAAACTAATTTCATACATATCCATATATGCTGTTTCAGACAGATATGATTAGTATGAGGTGAAAAATAGAAGATGAATTCACTATTCATCTAATTTTTCTCTCATAGAATGATGAGGTGAAAAATATGAAAGGAAAAACTATAGCAGTTTCTGTCATTGCAGCGATTGCATTGATATCAGGAATAGCTTTTGCCAGTTCCCAGATGACAGGTGCTGAAATGAACGATCATCATGCGCAGATGCACAGAGGTGAAGCAGGGGCAATGAATGAGATGTCAGGCATGCATGGAAACACAATGAATAGCATGAGTATGGAACAAATGCGAGAGATGCACAATTCAATGCATGGCGAGGATTTGACAAACGAAGAGTTTGCAGATCATCATGCATCGCACAGCGCAGGCTGTTCAATGATGGAATAAAATAGAGAGTTTTGAATAATCCATTGACAATTCAAATTCCTCAATATTCCTTTTTTTTTATTTTCTAGAATTATGTCCAATTCAGTTGGTATATTCACTTTCTAAGAAATGCTGATTTTATAAAATCTCTGCTAAATCCTTTTGGAAGCTTTTTCTTTGTTGCATAATTGTAAAGTGCTGTTATGTAAATCCCATCCAGGGCGCTTGTGATTAGGTATAGGATTATCAATCCTATCACCACTAGAATGAGCATGATTATAAACAAAGCAAATATCCCTGTAAATAGCGCCAGTAATACTAATATGATTCCTGCCAATACTCCTAATACAAACAATGATCCTATTGAGAATTGGCCTATAACAGACTCTCCCCAGGTTTTCTTGAATATTTCGCCAGACCTCTTTATAGCAGAGAGACTGTTTTTCTTTTCAAATATTATCACAGGTATTGTGAACAGTGTTAGAAATGACCATGCAAATGCTATTACATATGATATTATTTTTGCTATCAAGTTGTCTCCTTCTGCTATTGACCTTAATATCAAGCCAATTGTCGCATTTATCAATGCCCAGATTATGAGCTGGGGCAGGTTTTTCAGTGCAATGCCAATTCCGTTTGAGAATCTTGAATCCTTGCCATTTAACCGCATGTTTGCAGATGCCATCAGGCTGGCTGTAAAAAATACCCCTATTATTGAAGCTATGAAATAAAAGCCAATAAATGCCCAGAATATTCCTGATGCGCCTGCTGTCAGTATAACTGGAACAATCATTGCAAAGAACAGCATGATTATGATAATGCCAGAAACAAGCGGATAGAGCAATAGCTCCTTATCTTTTTTCAGAATATCCCAGCTCTCTTTTATAAGCTGTATGCTCGCTGTTAATCTTGAGAAAAATCCCATAATTACCATATATTCTTTACATTTAAATCAATTAAAAACTCTTGCTGCCTGGGTTCTGGAATTGTCTGGCTGCTTGATGGCGTGGATTCATCCACAATCTGAGCCATTGTTGCATCAGCAGCAGCACCTGAACTGTCTATGTTTGCTGTATGCTCCTTCTAGTCCTCGATCAATGAATCTACATATCCAGCTATAAACTGTGTGTCGTGACCTTTCAAGGTCATTTGCTATTTTATCAATAGATTTTCCTTGTCTTCTCTTAATAGCCGCTAGTAACCTGATATTATGGAATCTGTATAATTTAAAAGTTTAATAATTAAAGTCCTCTAGTATACTTGGTTTGCTATAAGGAAGAAATGAGTGCTAAGGTAGTTCATATTTAGAATCTGAATCATACAGCAATAGTCAACAGACCTTCTACTTGAAAGATGCCTTCTTCTGTTAATGTGAGTTGTCCATTCTGCTCTCTTACTAGATTGATCTTTTCAAGATCTTTTAGGCCTTCAAGAGACTCTTTGCCGAATTTCTCAGTAATATCACTGATACTAATATTTGGATTGTATTTTGCTAAATAGAGCAATATATCTATGTTTTTGTTTTCAAGAATTATATTCTTTATATTTGCAGCCTCATAGTATAGCTTTCTTAATTGCTCTCCCATGTTTTCACCATATATTTATTAACCATAGGTCTGAATATAAGCTTTTATTTTCTTGGTATTCTATTCAAAAGTCTTGATGCCCATGGCTTATAATTCGGATTTTGCAATCCTTTTCCTTTGCATGCCTGTTTTTGTATAATCTCAGCTAATCTATACATTCTGAATCTGGAGAATACTAGAACATTGTTAATAGAATCACATTCTTTATAGACTATGATTGTAGGAAAATCTTTGATATATGAACAAGGATTGTTTCTCAGAGAATCAAATTTCTCTCTTTCTATAAAATAAAGGATCTTACCATGGAATAGATAATTATCAGCTAAGTAGTTCTGTTCTGTTAATGTGCCTTTTCCTTCACCATCAATAAAAATAATAAGCTGATGATTTATACAGCAAGTTTCAAGTATAGACAAAGGTGTCAACCCGCCCTTTTTATCAATATCATAGTATTTATCAACTGTCTCTGCATAAAGACCATTTTTTAGAAGACATGTTTTTATGTCGCATAATTTCTGCATTTTTTCTTTTGTGTGCCAGTCACCAAGAATTAGAATCTTGAGACTGCGAATGAGAATAAGATAATCCGTTTCCTTTTTCTTCAGTTCATTTCTTATTTGTGAATTTCGTAAAGCCCCCGGAGGGAATCGAACCCCCAACCTTTTGATATCATGAAAATAGAATATTTTCATGATCCAGAAAAGCTTTTGCTTTTCTAGAATCTCAAAGAAGTGGAAGCTTCTTTGAGCATGAAAATACTCATTTACAATTCCGAGAATGTTTTATTTTCGGAAAACACTCGCTCATCACAAGATTTTGATACGTCATACCACCAGTCTTTTCATGGTGGACATGCGTCCACCTGAAAATTCAAGTCAATTTCATTGACTATGAATTTGACCGATGGATACGTGGTCAAATATGATTTGACCCGAATCTTCAAAATGACATATTGTCATTTTAGAAGATACACGAAATCTTTTCACATTATTATTTTTCTTGCTCGCAATATCAAATACAAGTCAAACGCTCTATTCTCCTCAAGCGAACGCTTTCGCGCTAGACACGCTCGCTTGAACCAGATTGAGCTACGGAGGCAAATCTCTGATTTGTCTCGTATCTTGAAAACCTTATTTGTTTTCAATCTACGGAGGCATTATCTGACTCACTTACAAATATATTATATTAAGGAATAAAAAGATATGTATAGTCGCAGTCATAACAAACTAGAACAATATGAATGGTTATATAGCAAGCAGATGTGATAGGCAGTGTTTTCAGTCTCCTGGAACAGGAATTTAGAAATGCTGATGTACTGCTAATGTATGATTGCTTCAGGTTGAGGGCTTATAAAGAAAATGAGAATCCATATACAGAAGTGACCGGCCTTGTGCAGCCTTTTGTGAAGTTATAAAGATTATTTGCTTGTTTCACTATATGCAATATGATATAATATTCATAAGCGGAGAAAAACTTTTTGACCATTCGCTATGCGGCATAGCAATTCTGAAGAAGCTTATGGAAAAGCGAGGATATTCTGTTGGTGTGATTGAAGAGCCTAAGAAAGAGTCTGATGTTCTGAAATTAGGAAAGCCCAGGCTGTTCTTTGGGATTGGGACTGGCTGTATAGATTCCATGGTAAGGAATTATACTCCGCTTAACAAGAAAAGGACTGAAATAGAAAGGCTTAAATTTGTCCAGACAATTCCTGACAGAGCTTTGCTAGTATACTGCAATTGGATAAAGAGACATTTCAAGGATTCTGTGCTTGTAATAGGAGGTGTTGAAGCTTCTCTCCGGCGCCTGACACACTATGACTATTGGGACAACAAGCTCAGGCGATCTATACTCCTTGAATCACGGGCTGACATATTAGTTTATGGATGTGGTGAAAAACAGATTGAAGAGATAACAAAGCGTGTCAGAGAAAAGAAGGATCTGAAAGGAATTGCAGGAACCTGTGTCAGATCAAGAGAGGTTCCAGATGGTTTTACAATGCTTCCAAGCTACGAAGAATTGTTAAAATCCAAGAACAATTTCTGCGATATGCAGAATCTTCTTTCAAATGATGAAAATCTTTGCCAAAAAACAGACAAAAGTTTTGTGCTTCAATACAAAAGCCCTGTTTATACAACAGAAGATATTGATGAATATTATGGCTTGGATTTTACAAGAAAAGCTGTGGATGACCGCACAAGAGGATTTGAATTCAGCATAGTCACTCATAGAGGATGCATAGGAAACTGCAATTTCTGTTCACTGCGGTTAACAATGGGAAGCAAGATAATCTCGCGTTCAGAAGAATCTATATTAAAAGAAATAAAGCATATCACAACACTGCCCCATTTTTCAGGAAATATAGATGATCTTGGAGGACCTTCTGCAAACATGTATGGAATGGACTGCTCTGTGTGCAACAAAGACTGTATAAAGTGCCAGAATCTTGACAAAAGCCATAAAAAGTTGATAGAGCTCATGAAGAAAGCAAGGAATATTCATGGCATTAAAAAAATATTTGTAAGAAGCGGGGTACGATATGATCTGGCGCCAAAAGATTATCTCAAAGAACTTGTAAAGTTTCATGTTTCAGGAAAATTAAAGATAGCTCCTGAACACGTGAATATGCGTGTATTGCAGCTTATGAATAAAGACATGGGCAGTCTTGATGATTTTATAAAAGAATTCAATGAATTAAGCAAATGTGACCTTGGCTTTTATTTTATAACAGCGCATCCTGGTTCAACAATGAAAGAAGCGCATGAACTTGCAGATGCTGTCAAAAAGCTGAGAAATGCTGAATCTGTCCAGATATTTACCCCTACTCCTATGACAATCTCTACCTGCATGTATTATACAGGAATGAATCCAAGGACATATGAAAAAGTTCATGTTCCTCTAACATACAGGGAAAAGAAAGAGCAGAAACGGGTATTGCTATTGCCAACTAATAAAACAAGTCAGGGTATATGGCAGGGTATATGGAAAAGACAAGAATATACTAAATATATTAGAAGATGAGATTCTTGCGAAAAATGTCAATCTTTGGTTTGGAATGAAACGCATGAAACTCCTGTCTGGAATAGAATATTTGCTTTCTGGGGAATAAAAAGCATATCATCTTCTGTAATCCATATCTTCTTTCTTTTTTGCAGGAACAAACATGCTGTATTTTTCATTGCCTTCCAGTTCCATCATGATCCTCTTTATTATAGCTTTCTTTGGATCTGGGAACAGTTTTACTCTTGCAACCATGTCTTTATATGATTCAAATGGCTTTTTCCTTCGTTCATCCAGAATATCCTGTACATGCTTTTTTCCAATGCCTGGTATAAGCTCCAGCTGATGCATCCTTGGAGTTATCATGGTTGATTTGTTGAAGAATTCTATGAATTTATTCTCATCTTCATCAACAAGTTTTGTCACTGTCTGTATAAGTATGTTTTTTGCATAGTTTGTGAGATCTGCATATAACAGAGATCTTTTAATATATCGGATCTTATCCCTTGGGCCAGAACCAATATATATTTCTTCCTCTGGCTTTAGGTTAATTCCTTCGCGTGGAACAATCTCTAATAGAGTCATTCCTCTTCCAAGAACCTGCGCAATTGGCTCTACATGCCTTCTATCTGCATAGCCTTGCGGCAAGAAATCTAAAACTATACAAGTCTCTTCTTTCATGTTTGAACCCTCATATTATTCTTATTATGAATGAGTTTCAAACATAAGGCGAAACTTGTTTTCACCTCTCGTTTTTGAAACCCAATATTATTTTTGCGGTTTAATAAATCTTCAACTATTCACATAGCTAGAGATTTCATTGATAAAACCCCACTCTATCATTATATATGTCAAGAAGCTATTTATACCTGAATCTGACTTTATGGAAATATATCTATCAAATTCAGGTTTATAGTGAAAACTGCCTCATCCAAACTCTAGAGCGTTTTCATTGTAGGTAAAGTATAGACTTTATCTTCATGGTGAACATGTGTTCACCTGAATCTGCAACATTAGTGGACTTTCGAAGAAAGTCCACTTTCTTGGATATTCTAGAAAAACATCCAGATTAACATGAAGCTTATTATTATAGCTATTGCAGATAGTATTGGAAAAAGATATTTTAGATAGATTATTTGCTCTATATCCGGTTTTTCAAAAAAATACATGAAGAAAACAGGAATCGGCAGAATCATGATCAATAAGAATATTGCATTATCCAGTGTATAGAATTCAGCTGGAATTATCAGGAGACTGACTATTATAGATACCAGGTATATTATCCCAATGATCATAAAATAATTAGAATATTTGTTTTCCATTATTATTCCTCTATTCAAAACTCTATCTTTTTTACGATCTTCTTTTCAGGCCCGATTATCTCTGCGCTCACATGCACATATTCAGCAAGTCTTGAGAGCTTTATCTTGTTCTTCAATAATTCATCCACTTGATATATGCCTGCTGAGTTTGTCATGGATATTCTTATTTGTATAGGCTTCTGACTGCCAGTTCCCTCCACAATATCAATCTTTTGTATAGCAACTGCGCTGATTGCATGTATATTGTTGCCGCCTGTCTTGAATGGTATTCTTGCCCGGTCTTCTGCCATGTCAAGGCCGTCTGCTATGCGAACAATGCCTCCTTCAATAGTAAGCGGCTTGATATTTGAATCGTGGAATGTCATTGCATGGAATATCTCGGCCATCATTATTACTTTTTTATCTTCCTTGTAATTCTTCAATAACTTTTCCAGAATAGGCTGGGCAACAACAATGCCATAGACATCATGATGTTCCCTGTGTATTATCATACCAATATCATGAAGAAAAGCCGCAAGAACAACAACTATTTCTGCATCATGATTATCCATTTCAGCATAGTTGACTGAAATGCTTGGTTTTACACCATGTTTTACCAGCATTCTCAATAGTTTTAGCGCAATATTAGACACTATCTTTGCATGAACAGGGCCATGATCAGAAAAACCCAACCTGTCAACAGCTGTGATATTTGCACACCTCAGGACCTGTTCTATTTTTCTGTCTTTCTCAATCATGGCAACTATTTTCTTTAGTTTCTTGTTCTCTTTCACAGGAATATTGAATTTCATGACAATACTTAGTTTGCATTAATATAAATCATTTTTTCATTATATGGCCATTTCTTTCACATCCTACATAATCAGAATTCTACGTATTCTCAAAATATTTTGAGCCCTCGAGATATATAAACCCAATTAATGCAAGACCTGTTATTATTAGCCAATCTATTAATGCTATTGGAGTTGTATAAAATATCTGGTTTGCAATTGGGCTGTAGATTATTATAGATTGCAAAACTAATGACACAAATAGAGCTGCCAATAACTTGCTGTTGTTGAATATTCTTTTTCCAACAGGCCTATCTATGTCCTGGATAGACAGGGCTGCAAATAACTCAAATACCACAATACCTGTAAATACAAGTGTCTGTATTTTTGCTATATTTGCAGGATTTGATTGCAATGACCAAATAAACAATCCTAATACACATATTGTCATTATTATTGGAAATCCTATGATATATTTCTTCAGTCCTTTGAGAATATTCTCGCCTTTGGGCCTTGGCGAGGAGACTATGATGTTCTTTCCAGCGCTATCTGCTGAAAGAGCAAGTGCTGGAATGCTATCTGTGACAAGATTTATCCAGAGCAGCTGGACTGCGGCCAAAGGAATTATAAAAGACAGGCCTGACAATGCGCCAATTAAGACTGCCAAGAATACTATCAATATTTCAGAAATATTGCCTGCCAACAGATAGGCCAATGATTTCTTGATGTTATTATATATCACTTTTGCATCTTCTACAGCATAAGCTATTGAACTAAACTTATTATCAGCCAATACAATGCCACTGGCTTCTTTTACCATATCTGCGCTGGTTCCTAATGCTATGCCAATATCTGCTTTCTTGAGAACAGCTGCATCATCAATATTATCTCCTGTCATTGCAATGACATTGTTTCTGCGCTTCAGGCTGTCTATTATTCTTAATTTATGAGAAGATGAAACCCTTGCATATATATTCACAATATCAATAATCTTGTCAAGCTCATTATCTGCCATCTTATCAAGTTCATTAGGTGTCAATATTTCTCCATCTATTCCAAGCCGGGTTGCAATAAATCCTGCTGTCTCTTTGTGATCTCCTGTTACTATGACAGTCCTTATGCCTGCTTCTTTGCATAGTTCTATTGATTGTTTTGCTTCTGTGCTGATTGGATTTGACATTGCCTGAAGACCTATGAAAACAAGATCTGACTCTGACATGGACTGGCCTTTTTTGCATTTTCTTATTGCAAATGCCAGAATATGCATGCCATTCTTTGCAAAAATACTATTTGCAGCTACTATCTGTTTTACATCGCTTATGACAATCTTTCGCACTCTTCCTGCTGTGTAAATATGGCTGCATTTCCTGATAACCTCTTCAAGCGCGCCTTTTGTATATGATATTCTCTTTTTCCCAATATCATACAACACAGTCATTGTTTTCTTGCCAGAATCAAATGATAGCTCATCTAATTTTGTATATTGTTTTCTTAGATCATCTATGCCTGCTTTTTTTCCAGCAACAAGAAGCGCCTGTTCTGCAGAATCTCCTGTTTTCCTGTCAATATCAGCATCATTGCACAGAATGCCTGCTGCTAATAATAACTGGATGTCATTGTGTTTTTTAGGAGAAATTTCCCTGCCATTTAGCACAAATCTGCTGTCTGTGTCATATCCCTGGCCAGTGATGTGGATTATCCTGTCATCTATATAGAGATGCTTTACTGTCATTTGATTTATGGTAAGTGCTGTTGTATTAGCGCAAATAACAGTGGCGCTTCCAAGTTCTTCAATAGATGACGACCTTGCTATTATGGCATTCTTATACATTCTTTCCATTCCTATTGCCAGGCTTGTTGCTGCAACAGCAGGCAGGGATTCTGGAACAGCTGCAACAGCAAGTGCTATTGCTAATAGCAGAATTGCGCTAAGAGCAATTCCATTTAGCCATCCTATTGCAAAGACTATTACAGACAATAATATGAATACTATCCCAAGACTTGTTCCTAATCTCTCAAGTGTTTTCTGCAAATAGACTTCTGGCTGCACATCTACAGCAATGTTTGCAATTTCTGTTGTCATTCCAGTGGAAACTACAACTGCTTTGCACTGGCCATAGACAATTGTTGTGCCAGAATATAGCATGTTGCTTCTTTCAGCAACAGGACAATCTTTGATAACAGCTGCTGTCTTTGATACAACAGAAATATTGTTTGTTAACAAGGATTCATCTGTCTTGAGATTCAGGTGTTCTATTATTCTCATGTCAGCAGCGACTTTATTGCCTGTTTTCAACATGACAATATCACCAGGAACAAGATCTGATACTGGAATACTAACAAGCTGGCTGTTTCTCATTGCATCTATTCTAGGCATATTTATTCTGCCAACAATGTCTAATGCATTTTCTGCTCTCTTTTCCTGAACAGCTCCTATCAAAGCATTCAGCAGTATTATGACAAGTATGACTGATGCGCCTATAAATTCGCCGAGAAATGCAGTTATAATAACTGCTATAATAAGTATCAGAACTAGTATTGACTTAAACTGTTCTAAAAAGAAATCAAAGAACGTCTTTTCCTGGGTTTCCAGAATATTCTTCCCATGCCTCTCCTGTCTGATAGATGCTTCATAATCAGTTATTCCTTGTTCCTTTGTATTCAGTCTTCTTAGAACCTCTTGTATTCTCAGAGTGTGCCATTTTATATCTTTAGCCATTTACCAGACCCTATATTGGTATTGAGTCTGAAAGAATTAAAACAGGACTGAAAAACCTGAGTTTGACAGATAATTTTTCAGAAGCATTGTTTCTCAAGTGCATATTATTAAGCAGCTATACTCAAAGACATTAATTTTTGTATAAATAATGTCTTTTGTATAGCGAGCCAACAAAGTAATCATGTATAATATTTTTTTGTTGCTCGCTATAAGTGAACCAAGACATTTTACTTGGTTCACTATATATACTGAATAACATAATTATTGGTAATATTATTAATATGTCATTCAGTATACATAGCTTGCTCTATAGACATTTCCCTGGTCATCAATTATCCATCCTGTTGAAGAATCAATAAAATCCATGCTTCTGAATCTTGTATTTGTTCCTGATGATTGTTGGGTCCAGGTTGTTCCACCATTTGTTGTGTTTAATATAATCCCACTCTCGCCAGCTATCCATCCTATATCTGAGTTGATAAAACGGGCATTACGCAATACAGCTGTTACACCAGATGATTGTTGGGTCCAGGTTGTTCCGCTATTTGTTGTTTTCAGGATTGCTCCGCTATATCCAACTATCCAGCCTGTGTTTGAATCTATGAAATAAAAATTCAGAGGATATGCAGTTCCAATAGATTGCTGAGTCCAGGTTGTTCCGCCATTTGTTGTTTTATATACACTATTATCAGAAAGTAGCCATCCTGTATTTGAATCAATGAACTGAATATTGTTATAATTGTTATTTGTTCCTGTAGGCAGTTGTGTCCAGGTTGTTCCGCTATTTGTTGTTTTCAGGACAGTTCCTCCATATCCAACTGCCCAGCCTGTGTTTGAGTTTATGAAATAGACATCAATAAGATAGTTAGATGTTCCTGATGATTGTGATGTCCATGTAACGCCGCCATTTGTTGTCTTTAGAATTGCTCCAGTTGCGCCAACTGCCCAGCCTGTATTTGAATCTATGAAAAAAACATTGTAAAGATATGCTGATCCAGAAGACTGTCTTGTCCATGTAGCGCCACTGTCTATTGTCTTGAATATATTTGCTCCGCCAGCAATCCAGCCTGTGTTTGAATCTGTAAAATCAATTCCAACAGCTGCAAAATTAATTGATGTTCCTCCTATTCTTGACCAAGTATTTGCAATAGGTGTTGTTACAGATTCTGTACTGCTAGTGTTTGATGAACTGGATGAAGATGATGACGAACTGCTTGATGATGAGCTGGTTTGCTGGACAGTGCATAATGCTATATCATTGATATCTGTTGATTCTGCTGTTGACGGACAGAATTCCATTGATTTGTTTCCTAATGGTGCCAGGAATTCAGAATATCTTGCATTTACACGTCCTCCTCTTCGTGTATCCTCTGCCCGCGTGCCTGCAATAACTAATGCATATTTTCCTCTGTAGTGTGTTGCATGAACTATTACAAAATTCCTTCCTGGCCATTCTTGCCCCAAGCCAGGTGTTGCTGCACTGCATTTGTATGGGAAATCTCCAAGACTGGCAAGCATTGAAACATCATCATTTACACAAGGCCCTCCTACTAGTATAATATTATCTGTTCTTGGTGTTGTTGCATGTTCTGTATCTAATCGTGATGTAGTTATACCTTCTGTACCTGAAACATCTATACCAGCTATGTTGTCAGAAGCAGCTGCTCTTTCACCTATAACTGTCTTAAAACCATATGAATTTCCTGTTCTTAATATAAGATTATCCATGACAGTGATTGCATAAGGCTGTATTGAAACTTCTACAACAGTGTCCTGACCAGCTGTTATTGAAACATCTTGTTCAGAAGTTTCATATCCAGATAAATCAAGCTTAAGCCTATGGGTTCCTGGATTAATTCCTGGAATTGTAATGCCCTCGCTTCTTGTTAGTTCACTATGTGTTGCAAATGCAGTTATGCTGCTGGCTCGTGTGCTTGCTGTTGCACCATCTGGCCATGTTCTTACAACAAGCCTTCCTTGTGTAGGAGAGCAGCTGCTTGAGCTTTCAGGAGGGGTGTTTCTCAGACTAGTGTATAAATTATCAACACCACATGTTCCTGAATATACAACATTTCTGGTTTGTGTTGTAGGCACATCTGTTGGACAATTCAATGGATTCCATGTTCCTCGTGTCCATGAGTTTACGCAGCAGGTTTCTGATGATATTGGCCTGTTTGCATCTGCAAGACATTGTGGATTATTCTTTACAGGTGTTCTTGCTCTTGTATATGTTACAGTGCCATCACTGCTAGTGCACTGACCCCATGTTTCTGGTGTCCATGAATCTGTGCAGCTTATTGAAAGAGTGAATGAAACATCAACCAACTGGCCTGGATTGACAGACACTATTGATGATTCTGCGCTGAATTCTGATCTTGATGCCCTGACAGTGTATGTTTTTGCAGCTCCTATTGGATTTGATGAAAGATCTATTCTTGCAATTCCTGCTGCATTTGTCTGTGTTGTTGCCAATAAAGCAGCGCCTTCATAGACCTCTATTGTTGATATAAAATCATTATAATATGTTCCTTGTGGATGTGTTACAGTGACACGGATTGAATTTGTATTGTTTATTAGTGTGAATGATCTTGAGAGTGTCCTGCCAAATGATACATCATCTGCGCTTATTGCAACAGAGCCTGCTGCATCATAAAAACCTGTTTTTGATAATCTTATAGAATGAGTTCCTTGCTGAACAATTGCGCTTGCTGTTGAAGTTCCTATTAATGAATTGTCAATATAGACAGATGCCTCGCTTGGTGTTGATGATACTGACAATGCTGCTCCTGTTGCAGCGCATGCGCAAACGCCTGCAGAATCTCTTGTTATCAATACACTTGTTCTTGAGAATTGGCTGCAGGTTGCAGGAGTCTTTAGCATATCTATAGCGCATAATAATGTATCAGAAGATCCTGCTATTGCATATAATCTTCTGTTTGTTTCATCAATATAAACCAGTGCATTGTTTGAAGAATATCTTGAATTAAATCCATTAACAGCTGTGCTTAGAAATGAATCTGTTGATGCTGCCTTTGAAAGAACTATGATATCTGTTATTCCAGAAGATACCTCGTTTGTAAATTTGCTGCTTGTTATTCTGTACACGCCTGCAAGCTCATTTGTCCTTGATTGTTCTCTTGATGAAATGCCTGTTTCCAAAACTATTGTATAAGGAGCAGGAGTTGTTCTAGCATCCTGCATAAAGCCATCTATTCCAGAGCCGATTGCATATATTTGCCCTGCTGGCGCGCTCTTGTCTCCTGCAGGAACTGATAAAAGAGAAGCTGCTATCAATATGCCAACAATAATAATGCCAAATAAAAGGGTTATCGGATTTTGCCATGGATTCTTTCCAATAGGCTTGGATATTTTCCTAAATACTCTGATATTCTTCTGTCTAGACACAATAGTCTTTTTCTTAGCCATCTATATCAAATAATATTTGTTGTTATTTGGTATATATAGATTTTTTTCTCCTCCTGTATATTGCCACACTTATCAGCAATGCAGCAATAATAACAATAACTGCAATAAATAGAATATAATCCGGCTGCGCAGCCATTGCTGCTGGCAATGAGACTATTGGAGAGAGTTTGCCAGTATCTTTATTCTGGGGTTCTTGATAAACTGTTTTGTTCTCAGTCTTCAATGGCTCTTCTGGCAATATGATATCTGTTTTATCTGATGTTGTATTGCTGGATTTGTTTTCAGTATTATTAATTATCTCAACCCCTCCTGAATATCCACTTCCAGATAAAGGAGATATATCATTCTCTGCCGGCGCAGTGTATAAACGACACCCTGCTCCTATTTCTGTTATAACAACAAGACTGGCAAAATCTTTGCATTCCAGTGTCTTGAGAAGATTTATTGTGTATATCAATGCATCTGACGAGCCTCCTAATATTGTCAGCTGTCTTTTTTCCTCGCTAAGGATTACAATGGATTCATCATCTGGATTGTTCCTGATGCTCTTTGCGCTGTCTAGTATAGGATCTAATGAATCCTCTTTTCCAATCATGATAATATCTTTTACGCTGTTAAAGTCTTTCTCAGAAAGAAATCTACTGCTGCTTATTTTATATGTTCCTGCGAATTCATTGATTCTCACCTGTTCTTTTGCTATGATAGTATTTCCGAGGGCTATGATATATGAATCATCAGAACCTGTTATAAACCCGCGGATGCCTGATCCTGGTTCATAATAGTTTCCTGTTATGATAGCAAAATCTCCTTGCAAAGATTTAGGAAGAGATTTTGCTATATCATGACTAATCCTGGTAGAATCGGTTATATTCCCTGTTATAATAAAAGGCGCAACTAATATCACAGCCAACAACACAAGGCCTGCAATGATTACATAGGCATTGTCCCATGGGTGGTTTTTCATTTTTATCAACTTAGTCTTGTTAAAATGACTTTCTTCGAAAGTCGTTTTGTTCTTGTATAGGAAAGTATATGACATATTATTATTTCCATTGCAAGACACGCAGAAAGCAAAGCTTTCTGGTGCACCAAACAACGTATGTTGTTTGTGTGTTTAGAGGAATTGCGAAGCAATTCCTCTTTGTTCTTGTAAATAAAGTATAGACTTTATCTTCATGGTGAACATGTGTTCACCTGAAGATTCAGGTCAGCTTTGCTGACCATAATCTGCAACATTGTGGACTTTCGAAGAAAGTCCACTTTCTAGCTCGTGTTGTTCGCTTGAATCAAAAACTTCCTGGTATAGTAATCTCTAGATAATATCCAAAAAAGATTAATGCAATAGCTATGCAGAACAGGAATGTTGCTTCAAGTATGTCTTCTTCTCTGCGGCTGACCAGTATGCCGCCTGCAACAGCTGCCAGCAGATAGGCCATGATTTCTACAATAGTATGGGGTATATATGACATGAGATTTGCATAGAACGGCGCAACAGCTGTATTTCCATATATCATGACTTTGAGTGGAGCTCCGTACATCACGCCTGCTATGCTTGCATTATAGCTTAACACAAAGATAGATCCTGCTCCATAGAATATTGAGAGCGCGAATGCCACAAAAACAAGAATCAGATTATTTATCAATATTTCTGCATAAGGCAATGTGAAATTTCCTGCAGGACCTGCTCCAAATAATGCAAGCTGCTGGGAAAATGCTGGCTGGCTTATTTCAGTAGGCAGGACTGAGAATAATATTGCATAAATCATTGCCATTCCAAAAAAAAGCATAAGATAAAATGTCATGAGTTTTTCATGCTTCTTTATTATAGATGTGAATGATTTTGCAGTGAAGTTCTGGGTAGTTGCCTGTTCTCTGGGTCTGTCTTTTGTATAGCTATGCAATATCAGAACCAGGAAGGGCAGTATAAACAATGATCCAAATGCCAGAATAGCCATGCTAAATGATGAAGAGAATATGAAAAAAGCCACGATAAACCCAAGCAGGATAAAAAATCCTCCTATTGCAAATCCAAATCCAGGGTTTTTTGCAGCACTTTCAGGAGGAATGAATTTCATGAAGATGAGCGGCAGGGCTATAACACTTATTCCAAATACCAATAATGAAAATATATTGAATTCAAGCGCCATAATATATTCTCGTCCAGCAAAATAACTCGGTATATATTTGCTAGACTAAATATAGTCATCCCATAAAACAATCAAGATTGTTTTATGGGGCGACAGTACATGCAGAAGCATAGCTTCTGCTATATATTCAACCACATTCATTAACCGAATTGTTCATGTGGTTGAATATAATTATAGAATTGGGTTTAATATATGTTTTTGCGAGTTATGCGACATCTAGAATTATCTTTCTGCTTCTCTATACAACCTATGTTCTTTAAAAATAGAGGACTTTGAATAACATGTGTTTTGGTCAAAGTCCTTATTGAGAACTTTCACATGGTGTACACAAAGACCTTTAGTCTTTGTGTACAGCGTGTAAAAATATCTGCCAGAAAATGTATAACCATCCACTACATAGCCTATAGAGATATGCCTTATTTCATTTCTTCTTAGCCGGCTTGTATGAATATTTATCCTGAGATTTGTTTTGCGGCTTGTGGAAGAAAAAATAATAGACAAGAACACCGAGGATTATCAGAACTATTACTGCTGCTATCAACATGGTTGAATCAACTGCAAATGTCTCGTTTGAGCCTGTCTGGTTTGATGTTTCATTTACAATGACAGGAGCAGGACTGCAGTCTAATGATGTTGAGTTGCATCCATAGTCACAAGTTTTGTCCAATGTCCATGTGCTGTTCAAGCATGATTGCAGTTTGTTGTCAATACACTGCTTTGAATTCTCTTCACAGCCTGTCGCAGACATGCATGCTTTTGTTGCTGCATTGCATCCATAGTCACAGGTTGCATTTGTTATCCATGCATTGTTCTTGCATTCTCTCAGAATATTGCCACTACATTCCTTTGCTCCTTCTGCGCATATTGCCACTAATTTCTCGCCTGATATTGCAAAGTATGACAGACCTGGTGCTTTTGCTGTATAATAATATGCATCATCACTTCCTATTTTTGTTGTTGCAAGCCTGTTCCATTTGGTTGTATATCTGTATAGATATACAAGATTTGAATCAATATTATTTGATGAAACCCATGATTTCTCAACCTCAAAACTTATATTGACATAATTTATATCATTGTTAATCTCTTTTGATTTATTTATCTCAAACAATTTGTACACTGTTCCTTCAACCACGCTAGGAACTGCTGAGCTAGTAACTTTGTCTATTGTTATTGTAACACTAGTGACTGTATTATTTACCATAATAACTATTTCTCTTAAGCCAAGAGACTTGTCAAAACTTGTTATTGCAGATGCTATTCCAGGAGTCATTGTTGAGAATGATTGTTTTTTCTCTGTCTTTGCTGCTGTGGTTGAACTGCTGCTTGATCCTGAACTGCTTGATGTTGATGCAGATGACGCAACTGTTATTGTGGCTGTGTAATCTGTCTCATTAATATTATTGTACAAATCAATGCATCTTACATAATAACGATAGGTTCCTGCTGAAAGTCCTGTCAATGACTGGATATGGGATGTGCCTGTATCTGTAAACGTTCCTCCCATGCCAGAATATGATGTGCCTGAGTTTGTTGAATAATGGCAGGTTGCATTCTCGTTTGTGGTGACTGAGAAATTTGCAGATGTTGTTGTCAGTGTTTCCTGAGGACCATATGTTGTTATAAAAGGCGGGCTGTCGTCTGTTGTAAGGAATCTTACTGTGGTATTATAGACATTGTTTAGCGTGTCATTTGCATGCACTGTATAGTTATGCAGACCATCTGAAAGGCCTGTCTGATTGTAATAACAATATATGTTGGAGCCGTTTGCTGATTTTGTCATTGTGATGTTTGAACCAGATGTTGGAGTAGACCATTCAAGCCAGCATGCGCTTACATTGACATTTGATTCATTTACAGAAATGTTTACAAAGCTATAATTCCTGCCAACTGTTGTGCCATTTGCATCAGTTGGGTCTATGAATGTAATATTAGGGCCTGTTGAATCATTTAATGTAGTGAAATTATAAGTGCCAACCATTGTACAATTGCTGACCTGGTTGCATACAGTCATGTTGTAATAATATCTTAGATTAGGAATGAGATTTATGATGCTGATATTTGCCCTGGTTGTATATGTTGTGTTTGTAGATGTCTGGTTCAGGTCAGAAGCATTTGCGCTGTATGTGATATTGACAGAAGCTGCTTCTGAAGTGTTCCATGATATCAACACAGATGAATCTGTTATGCTTGTATTTGTGATGTTAGATATATTTGGAGCAGAGTAATCTATTCTTATTGTTCTGTTCAATGCCCATTCATAAGAGCCTCCTGTATCATATACAAGACAACTCCATGTATAGTTTCCTTCTGTAGAAAAGTTATATGTGTATAAACTGCTGTTTGATGTTCCGCCAGAAATATTTGTATTATTATTCTGCATTCCTGTTGAATTCCAGATATAGAATGTTATGTTTGAGAGTGTTCCTGATGATGCTGCGCTGCAATTGAATGTGTTTGGTGTTAAGCTGGATATGTTTGCATCAGCTGGCCTGTTTAATGAAACATTTATTGTTCCTCCTGATATGTTATAATCTCCTCCTGAGAAATGAGGAATCCTAAACCAGAATCTGTTGTTCACAACATCCATATAACAGTCAGAAGCTGTGTTATTCTTGCTGCATGTCATTCCAGTGAACCATGTCTGGTTATATTGGGAATAATCTGCAAGCGTCACGTTTGTGCCATTAGCAGTGGTGTTCCAGACAATATTCCAATCTTCATCATAGAGATAAGGAAGAACTGTCTTGTATGACCATGATTCGTTTACAAGAGACTGATTATATGGTATGCTTACATAAGCATGGCTATATATCTCTGGTGCCATGCTTCCAAACCTCCATATCTGCGCAAGCGAATCAGAAGCTGTTGTGTTTGCAAGAGAATTGTCACTCATCACTGCATCAGGAGGACCAGATGCAATCAAATCAACTCCTATGAAATATGTTACAATTCCGTTTGATGAGTTTATCATAACATTTGATTTTCCACCAAGCATGGCTTTCAATGGATTGAAATTGCCTGCAAAACTGCCTAAGAAACAATTCGCAGCTGGTGAAGGAATGCTGCATGTTGCATTATCTTTGTAAAATGCTATTGCAACACTAGAACTGTCGTAAGAAACACGGCTTCCATTTGCCAGAACCTGCTCTGGATTAAATGGATATAATGTTATGTTAAACATTCCTGTGCCAGGAAATGCTGTGAATTTTGACTGTTTTGGCGCATACTGATTGCTGAATGTCTTTACCTTGACAGTGCTGCCATTTATTATAGCTATTCTGAATGTGCCGTTTGTCAAGCTGTCAACCATGTACCTGAGCTTGCTGTTTGTTGTGTTGAAAGAATTATGCACAATTTCTATTTCAATATGGGCTGTTGAAAGCGCAACAGAACCGTTTGTGACATTAAATACCACGCGCGAAGTATTTGCAATCCTGCCTGTATTATCATAAACTCCTGCCAATTTCTGAAGTGTCGTGTTCAAGAACCCTCCATTTGTTCCAACAGAAATGTTCTGGAATGATGCATAGTATTCACCAGAGCCATTTCCATAGAATTCAATAACATATTCTATTCCAGATGCAGCTCCAAGCACTGTTATATTATAATCAGCTATGAATATGCCGTTTGTACTGGTGATTGCTGGTGTTCCTAATGCAAAATTAGAATTTGGAAATATCATGCCTGATATAGGTGTAAGCTGCACCACGGCATCATTCAGTGCTATCCTTGAATCATTTGCTGCAACAGTGACAAATCCTGCAATCGTTGTCATAGTGAATGAGATATTCTTTGACAATGTATAGCTGTAATTTGTGTTATTATAAGAACTCAGGTTGTTTACGACAGTGCTTAGTGGAGGGGTTGACTGATTATCATTAACAGCAGACTGGTCTCTCATTATCATGATAGTATAATTCCTGTTTCTTTCAACAGGAACAGTGGCATTCCATACAAGTCCGTTTGCGCCTGTGCTTGTCTTTACAGGATATGCAACTGAATTATCCATTACCATATAATTGAATGTGACTGCGCTCCCTATTGTATTATAAGCAGACAGGTTTAATGTAGCTGCTGGAACAAGATAAAAGGTGCTATTCTCTAATCCTATTTGCAATGCCTGCAAAGGCAGAGGAGGAAGCATTGGTCCTGTCTCTGTATACAAACCTGCACTGTCATTCACCAGAAGCTTTATTGAATAGGATAGGTATGAATTATTTATGTTTGTTGCATTGAATGTGCCAGTGTTTGTGGTTATAACAGATGACAAAAATGTCTCTAGAGGAGGCCCGTTCTGCTGCATTGTAACTCCATACACAGATATATTCACTGCCGAGGCATTTCCTAATGTGCTGTTTTTAACACGGCCTGACAATGAGAAATTATTGGCAACAGAGATCTCTGCATAGTCTGCTGTCACAACGCTAAAACTAATGAAAATTATGCCAACTGCCAAGCACAATAGAACAATGTTTTTATTATCCATTGATTTTATTTTGTCTGTCTTCTGTATATATACTTATTCAGGAAGCAGAATTATTGCAATAATTGCAATATTGAGGACTTTGAATAATCCCATTATCTACAAAATATATTCAAATCATCAATTAGAGTTTTGAATTGTCAATGGGTTATTCAAAACTCTCTGTTTTCTAAAATAGAGGACTTTGAACTTTTGAGTTTTTAGAATTATACAGAAATAGGCTGGAGAAATCTCTCTTTTGCCATTCTGCTCAATTTTTGCTTGCATGCAAGACAAACGGATTTTCCTTTGACCCTATCAACAAGCCTGGTTCTTTTGCAATGCATGCATCTTGCAATAGTGAGCTCCATTTTTTACACCGTTTCTTGACCTATGCATACTTGTCAACACTTAGTATATATACTTTTGGGTATTTTTCTGAATCTTTGGAGTTTTTCTCACTTAGAAATGTCAAATAAATAAAAATTTGTCTGCAAATTTTTATTTATTATCATGCGACTGCTAGAATTTAATTCCTCCTCTGCGCAGGAGCTTTGCCATGTCTCCCTGGCGCATTTTTGACAATCCCAATTGTTTTGACATCTTCTTTGTTTTATGGTAATTACTTAGCAGTTCTCTGATTTCTGTTTCGCTTGTGCCAGAGCCTTTTGCAATCCTCTTTATTCTTGATTGTTCCATCACATCTGGATTCTGCTTTTCTTCTTGTGTCATTGAATCAAGCATGAATTTCCATTTCTTTGACTTCTCCTGCTGCTGGTCAAGCATTTCCTTTGGTATTTTGTTTCCTAATCCAAGCATTCCTGCAATGCCTGAAAAACTGCCTACCTGTCCTATTCCTGCCATTTGTTCATAGAAATCATTCAGGTCAAAATCAGCTTTCATTATCTTTTTTGCCTTTTCCTCAAGGCCTGCTGCTTTTGCTTTCTCAACTATGGTCTCTATATCAGGCATTCCAACGAGCCTTATTACAAATTTCTTAGGATCATATACTTCCATGTCATCAGGAGTCTCGCCAAGGGTCACGAACTTTATCTTTGCGCCTGTTGCATAACAGGCAGTCAATGCTCCTCCTCCTTTTGCAGTTGCATCCATTTTTGTGACAATGACATCGCTTATGTCCAATGCTTTGTGGAATGCATCTGCCTGTTCTTTTGCAGCCTGGCCAATATCAGCTGGAATTACAAGAATTCTTTCATCAGGCTTTAGCACACTGTTGATAGATGCTATTTCATTTATCAATTCCTTGTCAAGCGCATCTCTTCCAGAAGAATCAACTATGATAACATCAGCCTTTATCTTTTTCAGTGCCCTGACAATCAGAGCAGCTGGGTCTTTCTCTCCCTTTTCTCCATAAAACTGCACATCTACTTTTTTTGCCAATTGTTCCAGCTGTTCATAGGCAGCAGGTCTTACTGTATCACAGCAAACTACAGCGCATCTAAGCCCTTGTTTTTTGTAATACTTGGCTAATCTGGATGCAGTGGTGGTTTTTCCACTGCCAAACAGACCACACAATAGTATTTTCTTTGGTTTTAATGAAATAACAGGCTTTTCAGCACCCATAATATTAGTCAGTTCTTCATAAATTAGTTTTAAAATATGCTCTTTCCTGGTCATTCCAGGGGCTATTTTTTCAAATGCTTTTTTCTCTATATTTTTTCCAAATTCCTCTACAAGAGCAACATTGACATCGCCTGACAACAGGGCTCTCTTAATCTCTTCTATAAGCTGATCCACAACAGGCTTGTCAATATGTCCTGCCCTTGCAATCTTATTCAATGCTCCTTTTATCTTCTCTGACAGGCTTTCAAACATAACACAACCCTTTTATTATAGCAATGGATAATAGAAATTAGTTCTTGAATATTTTAATAGATAGAATTATAGTTGCAGTCATAACAAACTAGAACAATATGACTACTCCTGTATAGTCAGCTGCAGCTCATAATACTCTAATTAGTATTGCAACTAATTATATAGAATAAGAAAAGAAAAAATATGTGTTCTTCAAGCAAAGATTCATTTCTAATTAGAATCTTGGTTTTCTATGTTTTGAG
>JACRMW010000023.1 GCA_016219465.1 Candidatus Aenigmatarchaeota archaeon
AAAACTTTCATTTCTCAACAGGCATGTTTGCATGACTGAAGAAATAACTTCATAATCATGACATCCGTTCGTTGATCTGTTTCCGCCAGATATCTTTCGTATTATCACATCATTGCGTATAGCGCGTTCTGCAGCGTTGTTCGTGCCTTCTATGTTCTTGTAATGGAAATAATAATATGTCATATACTTTCCATTACAAGAACAAAATATTAATCAATACAATTGTAATAATGGAGCTATCCCACTATCTTGTCAAGAATCTTGGTGCTGTTAAGGGTAGGGAAAAACTAGATTCCTTTCTGTCGTTTGGCTTTTTTGTTGATGGGCTGGATTTTGCCTCTTCCAGAGAATCTATAAGACTCCTCTGTGAATATTCTCATGCAGGCATAGGTGGAAGGGATTCTACTATACTTGCTTCAATGAGAAAGCACAAAATAAAAACAATTGCAACACATAACATTTCTTTCAAGAAAGTGGATTGGCTGGATGTTCTTGATCCTGCTTTATAACAAAAGGTTTAAGTATATTGAATTTAAGTATTATCTAATAATTCGGGGATTGGATGGTTAAGAAAAAGACTTCTAAGAAAGACGCAAAGCCTATAAAAGCTGCAAAACCTGCGAAGATTGCAAAAGAACAAGTTGCAAAACCAGCAGTTCCTCAGGATGCTGGCGGAAAAGCAGCACCTGTGGTTGACGAAAAAAGAGAAGCTATAAGAAAGGCTAAATTAAAGCATGCTGAACAGTTCAAGGAAGAGGTTCTCAAGAAAGCGCAAAAGGTTGTAAAGGCTGTTGTGCTGTTTGGATCATTGGTGAGAAATGATTATCATGAAAAATCTGATATTGACATGCTTGTTGTCATAGATGATGTGATGACAAGATTTACTCCTGAACAAAAGGACGAATTTGATGATATGCTCAGAAATATTGGAAAAAAAATATCTCCTGATATTGTTGTCCAGCCTGCATGGACATTGTCAGAATTCTGGGACATGGCAAGAATAGGACATCCTTTGTTATACACAATTGTAAGAGACGGCTGGGCATTGTATGATACTGGTTTTTTCATACCAGTCAGAAAACTGCTTGAGCTTGGCAAAATACCTACTACAATAGAGGCTGTTGAAAAGTTCATGGAAGCCTGTCCTCAAAAGATAAGCAGGGTAGAAACTGCAAAATTATACATGGTTGCAGAAGACCTTTATTATGCAATGCTTAATTCTGCGCAGGCAGTATTGATGTATTTAGGAGAACCTCCTCCATCACCAAAACACTGTCCTGACGCTGTAAAAGAACATCTTGTGATTCCACAGCTATTGGAAGAGGTTTATCTCAATGATATTAGAGAGGTTGTTGAATTCAGGAAAGGTGTTGAACATAAAGAGATTAAGGAACTTACAGGAGAAAAACTAGACGAGTTTATCAACAAGACAAAGAAGTTTGTTGATAGAATGGAGCAATTGCTCAACACACTACAGAAAAAGAGAAAATACACAATGATTGAGAAGAATTATGAAGTCATGATAAAGGCTGCTGTGCATGCACTGAAAACAATGGACAAACTGCCTCCTGATCCAAAAGATCTGCCAAAGGCAATCAAGGAAGACCTTATTGACCAGGGCCATGTTGAGCATTATCATGGAGATACGTTCAGACGAGTTGTGACAATGAGAAAGATGCTTGATGACAAGAAAGCAGATGAGATTCCATTGAAAGACCTTGAACTGACAAGGGAATATGTGCGCAGATTTGTCAGAGACTTGGCACCAATAATAGAGGGCAAGCTAAAGAAGAAGAAATAAAGAGGAATTATGAAGCAATTTCTTTTATTCAAACTCTATCTCTATTTTCTTGAGATTCTCTGGCCTCAGATTTACTGTTTCTCCCTTAGTAAGATTATATATTTCTGCCAATGGTTTTGGGATTCTTATTGCAAGACTTTGTCCGATTTCAGCTACTTTTACTTTTAAGCCGCTTTTCTTCATTCTTTCAAATTCAGATATTTTCAGTGAATCTTCAGGAGAAATATATTCTTTTTTACATGACTTGCATTTCCATCCTTTTACCAGATAATCTTTATAATTCAAAGCAGCAGCTTTGGCGGTTTCTCCACATTCGCATGGAATTTCTGCGAGCTTGCTAATGTCTACTTGTTTTGCCAACATGTTTTATCACCCAATAACTAATATCTTTTCTTTCAACAAGAACCACAACAACTCTAATTTCTTTGTCTTTTCTTATCATTGCTCGTTCTATTGTATTTTCTCCTCTTTTGCTTAGAGAAGCATCATATCCTTGTTCTAATATTTCTTTTATTTTCCATAGATCTAATTCTAATTCATCCATTTCATACTGAGCTTCTTTGGATGGTATTATCATCTTTTCTTTGAACAGTGGATAACTATACATAGGCATCAATACTTAAATATCTCTATAGAGATATTTAAAGATATCTCTAGATATCTTTTCATAGATGTGAATCAGCAAGGAATATGTGCACAGGTTTGTCAGAGACTTGGTGCCTATCATAGAAAGAAAACTGCAACTATCTTTGCAATATGTAAAAAAGAATTTTCCATTCATTGATGGATAGACAACATATTCAACATTTTCATACTTTCCTGCTTCCTTTTTCTTAAATTCGATTATTTTTTTTGAGAAATTGGGGGTTTCTTCAAGGTTTTCCAAAACAATTTCTTCAGGATCAAATCCCAACCCATGTTTTTTTTGACTTAATTCTATTGGGGATTCAGAAACTACGTTATAAAAATCATCTTTATACGGTTCTGAGAAGGTTGTTCCGAAAAATATGGTGTCGCTAGGAACTATATTGGTATCTGTTCAGCCATCAGCAGTGGATTTCAGCTCATTCATGACAATTTCTGAAAAACTTTCATTTCTCAACTGGCATGTTTGCATGACTGAAGAAATAACTTCATAATCATGACGTCCGTTCGTTGATCTGTTTCCG
>JACRMW010000024.1 GCA_016219465.1 Candidatus Aenigmatarchaeota archaeon
TAGAATCTGATAAAAATTATGGGTTAATAAAAGTTCTCGAATATCATTTCTAGACGCGTGAAGGATGAACGAGTTTTGTGGCTTGTTGAGAAAATATTAAAAAATAGCCGTGTAAATAGTAAATTTTCTTCGCTTTGCTCAGGAAATTCTTATAATACTGGAATGCCATTAGGCAACCTGACATCACAATTCTTTGCAAACGTCTATTTGAATGAATTAGATCAGTTTGTCAAGCATGAACTAAGAACCAGATTTTATATAAGATATGTTGATGATTTTGTGATATTGTATAATTCAAAAGAAATTTTGGATTTGTGGAAAGATCAGATCAGTAAATTTCTAGGAGATATACTAAAACTGGAACTACATCCAGAAAAGACAAAGATTATTCCAATATATCATGGAACGCCATTTCTTGGATTTCGTGTTTATTATTATCACAAGCTGTTGAAGAAAAGCAATATCAGAAATTTTATGAGAAGATTGGAAGAATTCAGGATATTGCATGAACAGGGGCAGATGACCAATGAAAAAATTGATGAAAGCATTGCAGGATGGCATGCTTATGCAATGCATGGAAATACTCACAATCTAAGAAAATCGTGTCTGTTTAGCTCCTAGTAAAAATATACTTTTTGAAGCGAAGCTTTGTTTCAGAATTACCTCTAGAAATCATATTATTACTTCAAAACAGCTAAACAGATACAGAAAATCCCAGTCTATTCCACACCCCTAACAACAGCATTGTAATAGACACGCTTTGCAATCTTTGCAATAAATTTCAGGCTGTCTAGCGAGTCAATTCTTCGCAGCCGTTTGAAAGTCTTTATTGGATTTAGATATCCAAACAGCCTGCGCTTGAAAAACCCAAGATACACTTGTTTCTGGAGCTTTACAAGCTCTTTTGTTGTGAAATGTTTTGTTTTCATTTCAACATGCCTTAGTCTTATATCTTCCCAGTCAATTTCATTCACCATGTTTTCCTTGCGCATTATCCTGTAAAGGTCTGTTCCAGGCAGTGGAGCAGCAATCTCAAAACTTGCAAAATCCAAATCAACATCAACTGCAAAATTTACAGTATTTTGAACAGATGAGAGGGATTCATATGGAAACCCTATTATAAAGAAGCCCTGTGTCCAGATGCCTGCTGAATTTACAAGAGCCACTTTTTCCTTGACAATGCCAAGATTTTGCAAAGGCTTTCTTATGAATTTCAGTGTTTCCTTGTCGCCTGATTCAAGTCCAAAAGAAAGCTTGTAGCAGCCTGATTTTTTCATCAGCCTTAGAAGTGCTTCATCAAGCGTCCATAGTGCAATGCCATTAGGAGTGCACCACTTTATTTTCAGCCCTCTTTTTATTATTTCATTGCATATCTGTTCCATTCTCTCCCTGTCAAGACTGATGTTGTCATCATCAAAATGAACCTCTTTTACGCCATATGTCTTTACAATCTCTTCAACCTCGTCAACTACCTTTTTTGCATCCCTGCCTCTCCAGGTTTTTCCCCAGACATTGTGCGTAGAGCAGAACACACAGTTGAATGGACAGCCTCTTGATGTTATCACAGAAGTGCATGGGGTTCTCATCACACTAGGTCCGTGGCCGCTTCCAAGGTCAAGATATTTTTTCATAGGCAGCAGATGTCTTGCAGGCATTGGAATAGTGTCTATATTCTTGATATATTTTGTCTTTTGATTTACATGAATTTTTCCGCGATATTTGTATGCAAGGCCGTCTATTTTACAAATAGCTGAATCGCTTATTGATTTTTTGTTGTTAAGGAAAGTATATTTATTATGATATTTTCCTATACGAGATTTAGAGGAATTGCTTCGCAATTCCTCTTTGTTCTCTATTGACTTCATAAGCTCAAGCACAGTCTCTTCTCCTTCGCCAAGAACAACATAATCAATATATCCTGATTTAAGGAGCTCTTCTGGATTTGCAGACGCATGGGTTCCTCCGACAACAACAATGCACCCAGCTTCTTTGGCATGTTTTGCAACAACCATGGAATTTCTGAATTGGGACGAGAACAGGCAGCCAATGCCAACAACATCAGGCTTTTCCTTTAATATGAACTCATTTATCTTTTCATAAGAAAGGCCCCAGTGATAGAGATTGTCCTTGATATGCTTTGGCTCTGTGTCTTCAACAACAGTGTCAAGAATCTTTACATTATAATCATTCTTCTCAAGAAATCCAGCAATATAAGCAAGTCCTAATGGAGGAACTATGGACGCAACCTCAAAATCAAACAAATCCAGTGGTGGTTTAATCAATAATATTTTCATTTTATCACAAATTATAGTGAAACCACTAAAGATTCTGGTATGATAATAGTGGTTTCATACGTCATACCACCAGTCTTTTCATGGTGGACATGCGTCCACCTGAAAATTCAAGTCAATTTCATTGACTATGAATTTGACTGGTGGTTGGCGTGTAAATTCTAAAACAGCAGAGCTGTTTTGAATTTCGCAAAGGAAAAATGACATATTGTCATTTTGAAGATACACGAAGTCTTTTCACATATAACTCAGCGCGAAATAATATATTGTTTGTTTCGCGGTAGAGCTATAATTCTAATAAGATAATATGAAAATAGGATGGAATTCTATTTATAGTGAACCAAGTAAATAATCAGGTATTATAACTTGGTTCACTTATTCATGGTCAGCAGAGCTGACCTGAATACATGGAGAAACAAAGTTTCTCCTGTATAGATTGAACCTTCTGGTTCAATCATATATTCAGGTTGAACTATGTTCAACCATGTATAGCTCAGCATGAAATAATATCTTGTTTATTTCATGGTAGAGCTATAAGTTGGCTGCTATAATGGGTTATTCAAACCCCTCAATAGTAATTTACTTCTCAAATCTCGTGATGCAAACAGCTTTTTAATAGCTTCAAAGATATTGATTTTTATGATAAATAAGATAGACAAGCGAACAGCAGTAATAGCTATACTTATATCAATTCTCATACTAGGTCTGGGCGCAAGGCTCTATCATATTGACTATCCTGTAATAGGCTATCATAACATGAAAGAAGCCCACACACTTGGCGAATCCTATTCTTTCTATAATGATGCCGAGTTCTTTTCAAACAAAGAAATGTATTCTATAACATTTGACAATCCATCTGGCGCGCACATGGACAATCTGCCAATATTGTCATGGATCAATGCAGGCCTTTGGTCTGTCTTTGGCATCAATCTATGGATAGCGCGGCTCGTCATAATACTACTTTCCCTGGGAGCCATTATCATGTCATACTTTCCTGTGAAAAAACTATTCACGAAAGAGAGCATAGCTATTCTTGCAGCATTCTTCATTGCAATCACTCCAATGCTAATATTTTTTGGAAGAAATGTCCAGTATGACATGCCTGCGCTGTTTTTTATGCTTACAGGATTGTATTTCTTTCTTAAGTGGAAAGAAGATCCCTCTCACAAGAATTTTATTCTAATGGCATTGTTTATCACACTGACAGCCCTTGTAAAGCTGACATTCCTTATTATCCTATTGCCAATAGCAGCCTTATTCCCTTATCATAGATTAAGAATTAATGATGATTTCAAGAAAAAATACATCAAACAGATTGGGCTGGCTGTTGTATTTGTGCTGATTGTCATATGGTTTTTGTTTTATTCGTCCTCTATTGCAAAGCAGTATAATGCAACACCGAGCATTCAGCCATTTGAGGTGTCAGAGTTTGGAAAAACATTTACAGGAGATTTCTGGCTAGCTGTATTTAACTATGCAATAACAGACAACTATTCAATAATTTGGGTTGTATTCTCTATCCTCGGAGTGCTGCTTGCAATTGTAAACCTTGTAAAACACAGGACAGATATTGAAAAATTCATAGTAGTGTACGCATTCAGCTATTTCATATATGCCCTGTCCTCTCCTGCGCAGATGATGGGTCATAGCTATTATCAGATTCCATTTGCTCCTCTGGTGGTTGTATCAATGCTCTATCTCTTTGCAAAAATATTTGATTTCTTCAGCATACTTAAGATACGCATAGGAGGATCAGAGCTAAAGTACCTGTCTTATATTATAGTTTTCATATTGATTGTGTCAACCACCACACTTGTCTATGCAAGCGCAAGCCGCCAATTTGACACCCAGTTTTATGGACTTGATATTGCAGGAGATTATATCAACAAGAACAGTCAGGCAAATGAAGTTGTATTTGAATCAGGAGGACAAGACAGGGGAGTGGCATGGCATTCTAAGCGCAGGCTTGCAGAATTCACAAGGACCTATAATCTTTCTGAGCAGTTTATAGAAATGGAAAACATGCTCAATGTGTCATGGGTATTTGTCTATCAATGGGGATTTAATGATGTGCTTGGCCAGCCAGGAATAAAGGATTATGTCTACAGCAATTATTCATTGAAGCAGGTGGCATTTGTTAGGACACCGCAGGGCAATCAGCCAGTGTATTTCCTGTTCAAAAAAGGAGGATCATTTGATGAGTCAATGATAAATGAATTGCTTGCAGACAAGCCAGTCCAGCACAGGGACTATGAATATACATCAGGAACACTGAGAGTTGAGTATATCAATGTCTAAATCCAAGAACAAAGACATTATTAGAAATAGCTCGCAAGCAAGTTATAATAGAAATAGCTCTTTTCCGTCAGAAAAGAGACATGATAAAGACAGAGTTATTAGAATTTACACAGAGATAAGAAAAGCTGCCAAAAATAAGACATCTGTCAATATTCTAAAAATTCTAATAGGAGCAGCTCTGTTTCTCTATGTCATGTTTACAGTGGATTTCTCAGCCCTTGCATCAATAAGACTGACAAGCAATCTTATATTATTTCTTGCAATTGGATTTATTGATACCCTCTTTATAGTTTTCCTGCTTGGATTGAGATGGCGATATGTTCTTGGAAAATTCTTCAATTATAAAATATCTCTGAAAAGATCAGTAGAAGTCAGTTTTATAGCAAAGTTTTTTTCAATATTAACACCATCAAGAATAGGCGATGTTGTCAGGGCAAGATATGTGCCAGAACTCGGCATGCTAAGGGCGGTGTCATCTGTGATAATGGACAGGATAATAGAGATGACAGCCCTTGTATTCATGGCTCTCTTGGCAGTGTTATATTTCAAGAATATTCCAGTTGGATTTATCCAGATAAATGCCATGTTGATAATAGCAGTCATTGTCATGGCAGCAGTGATGTCCTATGTTCTCAAGAACAGGATATACAAACTTAAGAAAAGAATATTTGTCAGGCAGCTGAATAAAACAGCTCTTTGTGTGGCAACTGGCATCTCTTTTGTGATATGGATATTTACAATGCTGCAAATATATGTCATGGCTCTGGCATTGGGAATTTCTCCAAACATAATAGACGTTGTGCTCATATCAGTGATAATAACATTTATAGAACTGATTCCAATAACAATAGCATCTGTTGGATTAAGGGAATGGACAGGCGCAAACATCCTGCCGCTTATAGGAATAGCAGCAGCAGCCGGTCTTTTGATATCATGGCTTGTCATGATAACCCTGACAATATTTCCAGCAGTGATTGGATATATAGTTTTGTTGAGAAGCAAAGATTCATCAGAAGCTGTTGGTAAAAAAGGCTAAAGGTCTTTATATACTAATACTATATAAATATACAGTATTACTGTATAGGGATATTATGATAACAGATAATGAAAAAAAGATATTGCGTTTTTTATTAGCCAATTTTAATAAAGATTATTCTATCAACGAGCTTGCCAAAAGCTGCGGACTATCACCAAATGGAGCCTATGAGATATTGAAGAAATTTGAAAAAACAGGAGTGGTTCTGCCAAAAAACATAGCTAATCTCAAATCATATAAGATTGATTTCAAGAACATAGAAGCAAATAAATTGCGACACAACGATCTAAAGCCGTTGGAAAGGATTACAAAGCTCTGTGTAATATTTGGATCTTATATAACAAAGAAAGAAAATCCAAATGATATTGATATCTTGTTTGTTCTGCAAAAAAAAGATTATAAAAAATATACCCAGTTATTGGATAGGGTAAGAATGACTATGCCGTATAAATTGCATGATATTGTGCAGACAAAGGAGGACCTGGATAAAAACATAAGAAAAGGAGATAAAATAGTTATAGAAACAATCTCTAGGGGCATTGTTCTATGGGGTCATGACTTCTTCATCAAGGTGATTAAAAACGTTGCTGAAAGATAAGCTTAAAAAGTGTTTTAAAGAAGGAGAAAGAGGCATAAAGGATTAAGGCAAATAGAAGCAAACAAAGAATTGATTGATAATCATTTGAAAAAAGCAGAGCATAATCTCAAGGCAGTTACTGATTTTAGAGATATAGGATATTCTGACTGGAGCACTTCCGCATCATTTTATGCTCTTTATCATTGTCTATTAGCACTCACATTAAAATTTGGGTTTCAGTCGCGAAATCAAAGCTGTACATTCGCTTTTGTTGAAGATCTAATAAACAAAAAGAAAATTTCATTGGAAATAAATGATATAAAAGAGATATTTGACAAAGAAATTGAAGAGAACCTGTCCCATAGTGATAAAATACTAGATATAAGAGAATTTATGCAGTATTCGTATACAACATCTCTAGATGATGAGAAATTTGCTAGATTGGTTGAAAGAACAAAACATCTTTTTAATAAGATAAGAAAGGAAATCGAGAAGGAATAAGATGTGATTTCTTCGAAAATCTACCAGTTTTACAGACAAAGCGTAAATTCTATCTACAATAAAAAATTCAAACAAAACCAGTGAACGAAAAAGGTTATTATCATGAAAAAATCAGAATATATCAGGAAGCCGATAAGCATGAAAGAAGAGTTTGTATTGGCTTTGAAATATCCAAGGACAGCACTGCTTATTGCATTGCATTCTTTGTTCAGGTATCTTGGCATAAGGCCTGTCAATGCATTATTGCCTCCAAGGCTTCTTCAGTTGTATGCATCTGAATACTGCAATGCCAGGTGCTCTATGTGCCCTGTTGCAGAATCAATGAAAAGGCAGCAGAAAAATACAAGCATAGAAACAGTCAATATGGCTTTTGTGAAAAAGCTCGTGTCTGGCTTTGGATTTTTCAAGCCTTCTATATTTCTGACAGGAGGAGAGCCTTTGCTGAATAAAGATATAATAAGCATAATCAAATACCTTGATGAAAAAAGAATAATTACAACAATGACAACCAATGGAATGCTCTTGAAAAAGCATGCAAAAGATCTTGTATCAACAAACATATCAGTAATAGTGGTCTCAATAGACGGGCCTGCAAAGATCCATGACAAGAATAGGGGAGTAAAAGGAATCTATGATGCAGCTGTTGAAGGCATAAAAGAAGTGGTAAAAGAACGCAATGCTATTGGAAAGAACTTTCCAAAGATTAATATTAATGCAGTTATAAACAGCGAGAGCATTGGTGGCATGGATCATTTGCTCGGTCTTGCAAAAAGCCTTGGTATAGACGGCATATCATTCCAGCATCCGGCATTTTACAATGATAAAGTTTTGAGCGCAAACAAAACCTATTGTTCAAAACATGATATAAAAGTTGATGTAATAGGAATGCTCTGCAACCGGGATATAATAGGAAAAGAGCAGATGAAAAAACTGGAAAAGTTTATAAAAAAGGCAGAAAACTCTGAAAGTCCAAGAGTTTTTGTAAAGCCGTTCACAGATTCGCTTGAAGATTATTATAGCCACAGACTGCCAGGCCTATTGTCTGCATGCTATACAATCTGGGACGCAGGAATCGTCAGGGGATCAGGAGACCTTGAGATGTGCCTTGGGTATAGAATAGGAAACATACTTGATAACCCAGTGCCGGAATTGTGGAATAATAGACATGCGCAGAAAATAAGAACCCTTGTAAAAAAGCACAAGATTATACCAGCATGTTTTCGTTGCTGCACCTTATCATTTAAATTCAGGAACTGAATCTGGCTTTTGTGTAGCCTATTATCTGGGAAATATATCCAGTAAATAATAGAAATAGCACAACAGGCAGTTTTGTTGAAAATCCTGTATATGAAAGAATATTCTTTATTGATCTCAAACGAGTGCCAGTCATGTCTTTTCCTATTTCATGGTTCTTTAATAATGTATACGAATCATATCCCTTGATATATAATCGCTTCATCAGCCTTGTCCATGAAGCAGTGGGTGGATGCATGACATATGAGTTTCTTGAGAATTTTATTTTATAGCCGTGTTCTATCAATTTCAAAGCCATATCCTTGTCTTCTAGGCAGACATAATCCATGCTAAAACTTCCAACCTTTTTCACAGCATCTGTCTTGAGGATTACATTTCCAGTACTTATCTGATTAGTATATCCATTCTTGTCAACATAAAACATTTTGTCAAATCCAATAAAAGCGCCTCCAGGAAAACCAAGTGATGATATACAATCTCCTAAGAAAGTTGATTTTGGCACTTTAACAGAGCCAACAACCCCGCCTGTTTTTTCATCAGAAGTTTTTATCTCATTATACATTGTCTTTATCCAATTTCTTGGAACAACACAGTCAGCATCTGTGAATAAAAGATATTTATATCTTGCAAACTCAACCAATTTTCTTCTATTAAATCCAATATGCCTTGTTGATTTTATCTTTATTATTCTGGCGTCCAGACCTGATCTCTTTGCATACTCCACGATCTCTTTCTTTTTTTCCTCATTATTGAGTTCATGAACCACAATCAGCTCATACCTGTTCTTTGGAAAATCATTTTCAACTATAGATTTAATCGCCCTGTATAAAAGATCATCAACATTCAGCGCAGTCATCAATATGGATATTTCTTTGACCATGATAAGAAATATCTTGCACAAGATTTAAATTAAGAAGCTGCTTCGTCTTTATAATGAACATAAAACAATCCTGATTGCTTTTCATGGTCGAATATAATTCGACCTGAAATCTTCAAAGAATGTTCATTCTTTGAGAGCTCAAGGAAGCTTCGCTTCCTTGCAGAATTAAGGTTGACTTATGTTCTCAAAGAGCGAAGCTCTTTGGAATCTCAAACAAACTTTGTTTGTTTGCAGATCAACCATGAATTTATGGGATGACTATAAATAAATTTATCACATTACTTCTAGAATGAGATATGTTATTAGAGAAGATGTTGCAGGGATTATGCAGGAATATGATGTCTCAGAACAAGGATTTGTCCCAGAACCGAAGGAATCAAAACTGGTAAAAGATGCAGAAAATGGCAGCGGATTTGCTCTATTGACTGCCAACCTTTTGAAGTTAAAGGCATTGCAGGAATATATATCCAAAGAGTCAAAAGTTGCATATTATCTAATTGCATTTTCTGCATATGCTAAACTTCTGATGGAAACAAGAGCGCGCCGGGCAGAAATTACAAAAAATAATATTAATGAACATGCTCTGCCAACAGCAACAGCGTCCCTGAATACATATTCTTCAGAAAGAATTCTCACAGCTTATTATAATTCAGATAATGAATTCCTGATAAAATATTTCTTGGAATTAGAAGAACTGCAATAGCACTGCTATCAATAAATTATAGAATTTAATTCTTCACTAACACATAATTCTTATGGCATTTTTTGACAAAAGATTCATTGAAGAGATATACGAAAAGAACATAACAACCGAAGCAGAAAATGGCAATGGATATGCTGTGCTAGCACATGAGTTATTACGATTAAAGAAATTAGAAAGACACATCTGTAGGGAATCTGTGATAAAACCTTATCTGGAAGCATTTTCTAAATATTTTAGAACTATTAATAGACTAAGAGAAATGCACAGAAAACTGACTGAAAAGATTGAGAATTTTAATCAATATCCATATTGTGATTTTGTACCAGCATATGATGATTTTTCTCAAGAGAATATCATTGAAGCTTACTATAGTAAGAAGAAGTGGTTGTTATTGAGTTATCTAACAAAATCAATAAAAGTGCATAAAATTATGCCAGATTCTCATACCAATCAATAGTCTCCTTTAATCCCTGTTCCAAAGAATATTTTGGTGTAAAGCCCAGAAGTTTCTTCATCCTTGCGATATCAGCGCACCTGTGCACAATATCCAGTTTGCGCTCAGGCACATAGCTTATTTTTGACTTGCTTGCTGTAAGTTTCAAAATCATCTCAGCCAATTCCCTGACAGTTGTCTGTTTTCCAGTGCCAACATTTGTAACAGTTCCATCATCAATCTTTTCAGCAGCCAATATAGTTGCAGCCAGATTATCCTTTACAAATGTAAAGTCCCTTGTCTGCAACCCATCTCCAAAAACAGTTATAGCTTTTCCAGCAAGCACTTGTTCAATAAATATACCAACAACAAAACCATATGCAGAAGATATCTGCCTGGGGCCATAGACATTGAAAGGCCGAATAGAGACAGTTTTCAACCCATGTTCAGTAAAATATGCCTTTGCATATAGCTCAGTAGCCAGTTTTGCAACAGCATAAGGCAATTTAGCATTCAACACACCATCTTCTTTTTCAGGAACTGTTACAGGCTCTCCATAGACCTCTGATGAAGAAAGATTAACAACCTTTTTAACGCCAGTTTTTAGCGCAGTCTCAAGAACATTTCTAGTGCCATTTAGATTAACATTAAGAACATTCAAAGGCTCTTCCAGTGTCTTCTTGACGCCAACAACCGCAGCATAATGAAAAACAATATCAATTCCATCCATGGCTTTTTTCAACTGTTCTGCATCCATTATACTGCCTTTGACAAATGTGTAATTCTTGTCTTTAATAAAATCCGTCACATTATTCATGTTTCCAGTTGAAACATTATCCAGGCATACTATATCATTGTCCTTGATAAGCATCTCAGTAAGATTAGATCCAAGAAACCCAGCCCCGCCTGTTATCAATATCTTTTTTCCTTTCATTCAATCCCCTTTCCAAGCCCAATATAGATAGAACCTGCTTTATTGAACAAGTTCTTGCAGTCAACAACAACAATCTTATTTAGCTTGTTTATATCAATCTTCTTGAACTCATCATGATTAACAAGAAATATTGCGCAGTCTGTTTCAGTCAATGCGCTATCAATGCTTTTCTCAGAGCAAAAATCGCCAGCATCTGTTTTAATGGCCTGAACAAAAGGATCATAAACCTTTATTTTTGCGCCTTTTTGTTTTAGCAGCTCAAGAATCCTGATAGCTCCTGATTCTCTTGCATCATTTATATTCTTCTTATAGCTAAGACCAAAAACACTTACATTTGCTCCATTCAATTCTTTTCCAGCTTTCTTCAATACAATTTCTGCAAGCTCCACAGCATGCATCTTCATATGCTCGTTTATAATTCCAGCCATTCCAATAAATCTTGTGTAAAAATCATACTCCTTTGCTTTATATGATAGATAAAATGGATCTACTGCAATGCAATGTCCTCCTACAAAACCAGGATAAAATGGCATATAACCAAATGGTTTTGTCTTTGCAGCATCAATAACATCCCATGTATTGATGCCCATTTTCTCAAACAAAAGTGCCATTTCATTTATCAGGCTGATGTTGACAAGCCTGAATGTGTTTTCAAGTATTTTAGTTGCCTCAGCAACCTCACAACTGCTAACTCTTACAACTCCTCCATCAAGCACGCTTTCATATAATTTTGAAGCCTTTTCCAATGATTCTGCATCTATGCCGCCAACAACCTTTGGTGTGTTTGTTGTATTGTATTTCTCATTACAAGGGTCAACCCGCTCAGGAGAAAAAGCAACCCCAAAATCCCTGCCAGCCTTTAGTCCTGTCTTTTCCAATATTGGTATTATATCATGTCTTGTGCCCAATGGATAAACAGTGCTTTCTATTATCACTATCTGGCCTTTTTGCAGTGTTCTTGCAATAATCTCTGCAGCAGCTAGCACAAAAGACATGTCAGGTTTCTCATTGTTAAGGAAAGTATAATATTCCTTTCCTTGACAAGATAAATGACTTTCGAAGAAAGTCATTTTGTTCTTCTTTAGAGGAGTTGGAACGCAGATTATCTTGAATTCACAATCCTTTATAAGAGATTCATCATCAGTTGCCCTGAATCTCAAAGCCTTTGCAACAGCATCATCAGGAACATCTGTAATATAGGACTTTTTCCTGCCTAACATCTCTATCTTTTTCTTATCCAGGTCAAACCCAATTACATCATGTTTTTTTGCAAACATTAACGACAGCGGCAATCCAACATATCCAAGCCCAATCACAGCAATCTTTTTTGCATTCATTTAAATCCCCCAACATTTTTTTATTGTTATAGCAAGCCAATGAAATAATCAGGTACATGGTGGAACATAGTTCCACCTGTATAGGTGAAGCTATGCTTCACCATATATACTACATATAATATTTCATTGGTTGCTATACATGATTGAATCTAGGATTCAATCTGTAC
>JACRMW010000041.1 GCA_016219465.1 Candidatus Aenigmatarchaeota archaeon
ATATTTCCTTGTTTGCTATACAAGGTGAAGTTTCACTTCACCTGTACAGCAGAAGCTTTGCTTCTGCATGTATGTGAAACCACTATATCATATCCAGAATCTTTAGTGGTTTCACTATAATCGTTACTTGCTTTACTATAATAGAACCAAAGTATAAATATATATTTTTATTGCAGAAGAAGCTATTGTGCATCATGCTTCTTCCAAAGGATTCAACAGAATTAATTGTTGAATTGCTGTATCATATGTTTCTATCGCTGAAATGTAAATATCAGATGCTGCCATGCAATTATCTCTAGCTTCTTTTGAATTTACAGCATTTGTTAGATATGCCAAACACGTTTCACTAAGGCCATTTTGTCTGCCAAGACTGCATAATCCTTGTTTTGCATATTCACAAATGCCTGTTTTTTCTGGACTTGTTTCATAAGAATGCAATCTGTTATTCATAATAGAGGACTTTGAATAACATGTGTTTTGGTCAAAGTCCTTATTGAGAACTTTCACATGGTGTACACAAAGACCTTTAGTCTTTGTGTACAGCGTGTAAAAAGACTTCAGGTATTCTGAAGTCTTTTTACAGATTGTAGGGTTAATCAAAGTTCTCAATATTCAACTCTATCTAGAACCTGCTGCTTCTCTTTCTATTCTTTCTTTTTCACGGACTGCAAAGCTTTCTTTGCCTGCTGCAGATGCTGTTATTTCATCAGCAAGAGCCTGTGCTATTGTTGTCTTCTTGTTGAATGATTTTCTGTATGCTCCTTGCGCAAGAAATCTAAGGGTTTTATCAACTCTTCGCTGTGGTGCTGTAACAACTGCTTCTCTTGCCATTACAGAACCTACCTGGAAAGATATTATCTCTTCTCTTAGCGCTGCAGTTTCTATTGCTTTTACAACAACTTCAAGAGGATTTTTCTTTTCCTTGTTTTCAATCATCTCCAAGGCTTTCTCTATATTCTTCACTGCATTGTACATTTTTCCTCCAAGCACGCCAGATGTCAGCTTGTGCCTTTTCCCCTGATGTCCTGCTACAAGCATGTGCTGGGCAAGCCTTTCAACAATATGAGATTTTGACTTGTGGAAAGTATTCCTGTATTTTCCTGTGCTTCTAGGAACAAAGTAAGGATCAAGGTTGATGTATGGCTTTATTCCAATATCATGCACCTCAACTTCAGAAGACCATCTGCCAAAAAGTTTTAGTGGAAACATCTTCTTTTCCCGCTTTTCCTTTTTCTCTATTTTCTTCTGCTTTCTAGGCACTCTTGACTTTCTTATGTCCTGTTTTTTTCCAACAACCATTTTTACCAGTCCTCTACAATAATATATTTGTTTTCAATCCTAATTTGCGAAGCAAATTAGGACTACTTCATTGGTTTCTGCTTTTTTCCAGTTCTTATTTGCTCCAAAGAAACATCATTTACTTTCAAAACACGCCATTTTACACCGTGCATAGAACCAACTGCTCCTCCTTGCGAGCCGCCAAGACCTTCTACTATAACTTGGTCATGCTCTGATATATGATTTATTGCTCCTGTTCTTGGCGCAAATGCAGTCACTTCTGTTCCTGTTTTTGACAGCCTGACACGCACGCATTTTATAAGGCCAGAATGAGGCTGCTTCTGCTCAACCACTCTTTTCTCAAGAACAATTCCTCTTCCCATTGGAGCTCCTTTTAGAGGATCTTTCTTTTCTTTCCAGCCAAGCATCCTATATTTATAGGCTGCTTTCTTCCACTTGGCATGCTTTCTTTTTTTCTTTAGTTTTCTTGCTGCAAATTCTCCTGGCATTTTTAAAACCTTATAATATCTTTATTGGTTTTTAAAAGAAGTTCCTTTGTGATTTCTCTGAACTTTGTTTTTAAAACCTTATAATATATTTCCATTGATTTTCAAAAGAAGTTCTTGCATGAAATTAGATGGAATTTCACATTCCATCTTCAATTTTTAAAACCTCTTTTGTATTGCTAATAATATGATAAAAAGTATTAAAACCCTAATTTTGACATTCTAATTTAGCGAAGTGTCAAACTCAGGCGTAATGTTTTTCGTTGGAGATAGAAAATTTTTTGATATTTCCTCCTGAAGAAATATTTTTTATCTTGGTTTTCTGCAAAAAAAGCAAAGCTTTTTATATTAAGAAATCATATAATTACCTTATGGGTGAAAATAATTCCGAAGACAGGGTCAATGTTACTCATATTATAGCTGAATTCCGTGGATGTGATGAGAAATTACTAGATAAATCAGATGTTGTAAAAGAAATTCTTGAAGATGCTGTGAAAAAATCAGAGCTGACTAAGATTAGATCACATTTTCATCAATTCAGTCCATTTGGCGTTACAGGATTTATATTATTGAAAGAATCTCATATTTCTGTCCATACATGGCCTGAATTTAATTATGCTGCCATAGATGTTTTTGGCTGTGGAGACAGGAAAAAGGTTCTTCATGCATACAATCTCTTGGCAGAGCATTTCAAACCGTCTGAGATAAAAAAGAAGGAGATTAAGAGGGGGCTGGATTAATTCTATTTCTCATTCAGTGTATTATTTGGTATCTGTTCAGCCATCAGCAGTGGATTTCAGCTCATTCATGACAATTTCTGAAAAACTTTCATTTCTCAACTGGCATGTTTGCATGACTGAAGAAATAACTTCATAATCATGACGTCCGTTCGTTGATCTGTTTCCG
>JACRMW010000043.1 GCA_016219465.1 Candidatus Aenigmatarchaeota archaeon
CTCCACGAAACACTCGGCGCAGGACTGCAAATGGACGCTCTCCTGGCGAACGTATTTTTGCGATTGTTTTATTGTATTTTTTCTCTTTTTTGGTCAGTGGTTTTCCTCTGACTGCTTTTTTCATTGTCATATCTTTGATGTCCGGATGCGGCTTTACACCAAAATATCCTTTGTCCCTATACACTGTGCCGTCGTCTTGTTCAGTCAGATCAATGTTGTTGTCGTGTGTTGAAGCGGTTGTCAAATCAAACTCTCTTATCAGGCCATGATCGACATCTGTTTTCTGATGAAGCTTGTAGCCATAATGTATCTGATTATGCTTCACAGAAAATGTTCCATCTTTGTCTATATGCGCTTTCTGTTTGTCAGTGTATTCAATTTTCTCTCCGCTTTTTTCCGCTCTTTTTTCTTTACCGTAGCGTTTCTTTCCAAGGTCAGCTTCAATGAACGCAGCATCTTGAATAACACCGCTCTTTACCTGCAGTCCTCTCACAACAAACTGTCTCTGCAATTCGTTCCATATATTGTCTATTGTTCCTTTTTTCTGCATTCTCTCTTTCAATGTCCATATGGTTGTGTAATCTGGAATCTTGTCAGGAAATCCAAGAAAGTTTTTGAATGACGTTCTGTCATTGATTTGAAATTCGATTTCCTGATCAGATAGTCCGTAAAAGCGCTGCAGCACAAGCACTTTCATCATGATAATCTCGTCATAATGCGGCCTTCCTCCGATTTCATCATCGTCAAAAAACAGGTCTGCAAAAAACGGCCTGAATTTTTCCCAATCTATCATATCTTTGATGTGATCCAAACGATCGCCAAGACCGCGCACTTTTTTATATTGATTTCTCATAACAAATTTTTCTAAGCTCATACAAAACACCTCACTGTATATTTGTATGAGCTTGAATTTATTGTTTTCTATAAATTTTCAGAAAAGTGGGGGTTTTTCAAAGTTCTCTAATTCTTAGTTGTTTTCATGTGTAAACAATTCTTTATTATTCATTCTCAGATATTTTAGAGATTTCTGTATTTTTGCATAATCTTTTTCACAGCCAAGAATTTCCAGAACACCAAATTCTTTATCTTTGATTAATTTGATAATCTTATTCCAGTCAATTGTGCTTTTACTGTCTTTTATTACAAGGCCTTCATTTGCCACATATATGCCGTTTGCATCACTAAGATGAAACCATGCTGTTTTTTCTTTTGCCATTTGCAGATAGCTTTCTATGGATTGCAGTGATTTTGGAATTCCATTGTATTCTTTTTTAAGCACCTCCATCCAATTCAATTTTTCTTTTTGTTTAGTTGCGCTGATAGCTAAATCGCTTTTTGCTTTGTTGGTTGGCGATTTAGCTATTTTATTTTGTTTGAAATAATGGACCAACAGAGCTATATGGCTGATATCCATAACCATTCTAAAATTCCTGTTGGAAAAATCTTCAAAACACTGATCTGTTATATGCACTAATTTATTAGCTCCTGCAAACACAGGGCTTTGCTCTAAAAGTATTTCAGCGCCAATAGCTAAATCACTTTGTGATTTAGCTAATTTATCAGCAGTAGATTTGGTGTTCAAATCAGTCATATTGCTAAATATTTTATTGATAATAGACAGTTCTTCTGCTGCTATTGTTTTAATAGCTTTCTTCATTCTAACTAAGACATCTAATGGCATAGCTTCTATCACATCCCGGTCTGCAATAAATCCCTGATGCACTACTAGAAACTTTTTTTGTTTTATTTGTTTCAGCGCATCTGCCAAAAGCATTAGCTTTGCATAATCTGGATTTTTGTTTTCCAGCCTTGCCTTTGTCAGAGCATTCAGTGGATGATCAGGGCAGTGGAATGATATCGCAAGATTCTTGTCTTTTAGAAATTCATTGACTAATTTCATTTTTTGTTTTAGTTCTGGTGTTAAGTCAGACTCAATTATATGAAATTCCATGCACCTTGGTTCTGAACCAAGATCTTTTTTAAATTTCTCATAATATTTCTCATAATTTCTCAGATCAACAGTAGGTCCTATATGCATGTTTTCACCAATAGCTAAATCTTCTGATGAAGATTTAGTCAATATATAGTGAAACCACTAAAGATTCTGGATATGATATAGTGGTTTCACATACATGCAGAAGCAAAGCTTCTGCTGTACAGGTGAAGTGAAACTTCACCTTGTATAGCAAACAAGGAAATATTATATATGGTGAAGCACAGCTTCACCTATACAGGTGGAACTATGTTCCACCATGTACCTAATTACTTCCTTGTATTGCTATAGCTAAAGTTCCTTCATAACTTTAGTCATAAATTATTTCTGACGCTCTCGCTTAGTTTACTGCACAAATTCTTTCAGCTTTGTCTGTAATAATCAACTGTCTTTTTCAGTCCTTGTTCAAGCGTGTGTTTTGGCACCCATCCTAGCAGTGATTTGGCTTTTCTAGGACTAAGCACGCTTCTTATTATTTCTCCTTTTCTAGCAGGCTTGTATATTGGCTCTTTTTTGTATTCTAGTATTTTTTTCAATGTCTTGAAAAGCTGGTTAACAGATGTGTCTTTTCCTGTTCCTATATTTATGCACTGATTGTCTGCTTTTGTCAGCGCAAGCATGTTTGCATCTGCAACATCTTCTACATAGACCAGGTCGCGGGTCTGTCCGCCGTTTCCATATATAACTGGCTGTTCATTATTGAGCATCTTGTCTATGAATATTGCGACAACCCCTCCTTCTGCTCTTGGATTTTGCCTTGGGCCATAAATGTTTGCATATCTTAGTGATGTGTATTTCAGGCCATACAAGAGGTTATATACAAAAAGATAGTGTTCTACAGTATGCTTGCTTACGCCATATGGACAAAGCGGCTTGATAAGAGAAGACTCTGTAACTATTCTGCTGTTTTCGCCTGCTGCAGCGCCTCCTGAGTTTGCATAGATTATTTTTTTAACACCAGCTTTTCTGCAATGCTCCAGTATGTTCAATGAGCCCATGATATTTATTTGAGCATCAAACACAGGGTCTTCTATTGATTTTGTCACAAAAACATTTGCTGCATGGTGTATTACAACATCTATTCCATGGAATTCACTGCTTAAGTTGTCTAGAATGCTTTTTTGCACAAGCTTAGCCTTTGGATTTATGTTTGCTTCAGAGCTGTTTGTAAGATTGTCTATTACAATGACATCATGGCCTTTTGCTATAAGCTTGTCCACTGCATGGCTTGCTACAAACCCAGCTCCGCCTGTTACAATAATTTTCATTATTTCACCAATAGCCAATTTCTCTTTCAGAGAAATTAGTCATGATAACTAATTCTTGTTATACAAGAATTAGTTTAAAAACATATAAATTGACTATAAGGTAATGCCAAGCAAAGCAAGCATATTAAGCATGAGCGCACTGAACAAGGTTTTGTACAGGGTTCCAAACATGCCTAGGCAGGTTGACCTTATGTTTACAAACCTGTGCAACCTTGACTGCAAGATGTGCCCAAAATATTTTTTCAAGCTAAAAGAAAAACACATGACATTTGCCTTATTCAAGAAAATTGCAGACAGGCTTTCTGGAGTAGAGCAGATATCATTTATTGGCTATGGAGAGCCTTTGCTTAATCCTGATTTCTTCAAGTCAGTTGAATATGGAAAGAAAAAAGGATTCAAGATAACCGCTGTCTCAAACGGCTATATGCTGGGTACAAGAAAAGTGTTTGACAATCTTGTTAAGAGTGATATAGACGCGATAAGGTTTTCTATAGAAACTGTCAAAGAAGAAGATGTTGGAGGGCATGTTGGAAGCAAAAAGGTTCTTGAAAACATAGAAAAACTGAAAAAAGAATGGATCAGGCTTGGAAAAAAGAACAAAGTGATAATAAACACAGTTGTTTACAAAGAGACTCACCGCAATATCATTCCTATAATAGAATGGGCTGAAAAAGCAGGCCTTGATATGGTGGATATTGCGCACTTTAACAAGCTTGGAGCAAAAATAGAATCTGTCATGGAGCTTGAAAAAGAATTAAGATTATATGAAAAGATTGAAAAAAGAGGATTCGCAATACCTGTTGCCACGCTTTATGACAGATACAAAGGCATTAGAAAGATGGCTTTCAGATTTATGAAAAAATGCCCAATGGCTTTTGATGATGTGCATATAGACATTGAAGGAGGAATATCTCCGTGCATATGCGGCCTTCCTACAACTATATTTGGAAACGTGCTAAAGGATGATTTAAAACAGGTCTGGAACAGTGAAAAATTCAGGCAGTTTAGGAACAACCAGGAAAAGATATGCGAAAAATGCACACTGTTCAAGCTATATAGCTAATTTCTGTTTCACAGAAATTAGTCAAAATATAACTGTTTTCTTTCAGAAAACTGCTAATAATAATTTAATATTAATAGTGTGATTAAAATGGCAAATTTTGTATTTATAGGATGTGGAAAAATTGCAAATTTTCATGCAGATGTGATCTATGGAATGAATCATAGCATATCTGCTGTCTGTGCTAGAAAAGATTCTCCTAATATAATGGGATTCACCCAAAAATACAAAATAAAGAAAACCTATGACAGTTGGCAGGAAATGCTTAGGAAAGAAAGGCCAGATGCAGTGATTGTTGCAGTAAGCTGGGACCAAACCGAGAACATAATAGAAGATGTCATTAAATCTGGTCTGCCCTGTTTAGTGGAAAAGCCTGTTGCCCTTAGCTCAAAAAAGCTTCAGAAAATAATAAACAATACAAAGAAATTCTCAAAAAACGTTATTGTTGGATATAACAGGCGTTTCTATGAATTTATTCCAAAAATAAGAGAAGCTCTTAAAACAAAAGATCTGATTTCAATAGAACTCAATATGCCAGAGGCAGCTTCATTTATTACAAAGAATCACTCATCAGATGTTGTTGATAATATGCTGGTTTTCATGTCATCACACTGGCTTGATCTTCTGATGCATCTCATAGGAGATGTGAAAGTTGTAAAGATTTATAGAAAACACAGCAAGAATGACAACACATTTAGATCATATAATGGACTCCTTTATTCAATTGTGTATAATGCGCCCATACATCTTCAGTCAAATTTCAATGCTCCGAGCCAAATGTCAATAACATTTAACTTTAAAGATGTGATATATAAATTGTGTCCAATAGAGATGCTCAGTATTTATAGCGGCATGGATTGCATAGAGCCGGATGATAAAGTAAAATTAAGGAGATATGTGCCAAGGATAAAGGAAGCATATCAAGCTGATGCATTGTATAAGCCTGGTTTTTATCTGCAGATAAAAAACTTCATAGAAACCTGTGTTGAACATAAGAAGAAAAATGAAATTGGCTGCAATCTGGAGGATGCTCTAAGGGTTACTGAATTGTGTGAAAAGATAAAGGGGTAATAAGATGGCTGATTATAATAAAGATAGCGGTGTAAACGTGCAAAGCAAGGAGGTTTCACATGCCAGAACAGCGGTTGGCGCGTTTATTGATCCGAATATCAAGAGAAAAGATAATATAATGCAAACGCATATTAAGGGCGAAACCTTTCCAATTTTCTCACTTTTTGAATTTGACATATGCGGAGTTTGCAATAGGCATTGCAAATTCTGTCCTCGATATGACCCAAAAAAATACAAAAGCGAAAACAAGTATATTTCATTGGATCTTTACAGGAAAATAATGGCGCAATTGAAAGAAATTGAATATGCTGGAATGATTTCATATTCAGGATTTTCAGAGCCGTTTCTTCACAAAGACCTTGTTGAAATAATAAGACTTACTAGACAGGCTTGCCCGAAATCAAGGATTGAGATATATACAAACGGAGATTTTGTTGCACTTGAAAATCTTAAGGCATTTTTTGATGCAGGTCTGAGTTCTTTACAAATAAGTCTCTATGATGGCCCTAAGCAAATTGACAAGTTTACTGAAATGAAAAACAAGCTTGGATTAAATGATGACCAGATAGGATTGCGAAAAAGATATCTATCAAGAGAGGAAGGATATGGCCTGACAATATCTAACAGAGCAGGACTTATAGATTTTGAAGGCCTTGGAATAGATCCTATTAAAGAGCCTCTAAAACGCCAGTGCTTCTATCCATTTTATACAATGATTGTTGATTATAATGGAGATGTTCTTGCATGCACTCATGATTTTATGAAAAGACTTGTTCTAGGAAATCTTAATAATGAATCAATAATGGATGTCTGGAATGGCGAGAAGATTAGAAGACTAAGAGAGCGATTGGGCAATGCAGACAGGAATTTTGAACCTTGTAATTTATGTGATATAAAAGGCACGCTTCTTGGCGGAGAGCATTATAAATTATGGAAAGAATACTATGATAAGAGGAAGAAATGATTTTCTCTAATTGCAAATCAGATATTGGTGAAGGCATGAAGTTCAGAGAACCCAGAAAAGAACTTCTTTTAAAAACCAGTTGAATATTATAAGGTTTTAAAAATGAAACATATTGTATTTATGACTCAGGCTGTTGTTGAGAAAAACATGGTGGAAAAAAGCGAGTATTTCAGCTGCATCAGAAAACATCTTTCATCGCTAAAAGATCTCAAAGATACAAAGTTAACAATCAAGATGCACCCAGCTGAAAAATACATAAACGAATATAAAAAAATAATAGGCTCATTAAAACTAAATGCAGCAATTATTCAAAAGGGTAGAGGCGAATATTTTCTGGAGACCCTTTTGGATAGCGCTGATGTTGTCATAGGATTCAAATCAAGCACACTTAACATGACAATGATGCTTGGAAAACCAATCATAACAATAGGCATTCTTGATGGGAAATATGATCTCAATGAATATTATTTCTCTGACAAAGAAGACAGAAGCGTTTTAAAAATAGCCCAGAATGGCGATTTATTCAATGCTGTAAAAAAAGTTCTGTATAACAGGAAATTCAGGGCAGCTCTGTTGAAAAGGGAGCATGATTATATAAAAAATGCGTACAGATATGACGGTCCTGTTTATAAGAGAATAGCTGATATGATAGTCAAAGTTGCTGATAGTAAATTGCCAATAGAACAGCAGAATAATAATGATGCAAATAGTAAATCGCAAAGCGATTCTTATAATAAGAATGTGAAATCAGATAAGATTCTTATAGGAAAGGCGCCATTACTGTGGTTTTTTGCGCCATCAATAAACAGAAGAATGTCTCCATTAAGCCTGGAAAATTGCATATCCACAACAATATATAAAAAGACTTTTATGATAAACGAAAAAATAAAACAAATGGCTTCAAGAAAAGTCATTTCTTTTCCAAATTATGATGTTCTTTTTCTTACGTTTACAAACTGTGTTAGTGGAAGCAAAGCAAAACATTTCAACAATCTAATGCCAGCTGTTGTGGAAAAGGGGTTATCCTGCTCATTGCTTGTTTTTGATCCGCTTTCGTCGCTTTCAGCAAGAAAACTGCATTCATTGGACAACACTGTATATGGATATATAGATTATGTTGATAAATCCAAAATAAAATCACAGGCAAACCACATTGCAAGACAGATGTCAGCAATTATAGAAATGACTCCTGAAAAAGAAATATATCTCTCATCTGAGATGATATACATAGTTTTATTGTACTATGAAGCTATTCGAGAAGCTATAAAACAACACAAAACCAGAATTCTAGTTTTAACAGGAGACCTTTCTATACTAGAGCGATGCGCAATTGCTGCAGCAGACTCATGTAACATAAGGGTTGTGCTTGCTCCAGTTGGCCTTGGATTTGGAATAACAGATTACCCAGACCTTAGAAACATATACATGGCTGCATTTGGAAACAGCTTTAAGGAAATGCTTGTAAAAAAAGGCGCATATAAAAAGAACATCATGGTTACAGGCTCTCTCCTATATGAGGACTCTATAAAATATATGCAGAATAAAACTGTCCAACGAAAATAGAGGAGTTTTCACCTCATTTCAATAGAGGGTGAAAAATTATGAGAACAAAATGACTTTCTTCAAAAGTCATTTATCTTGTCAAAAAAAAAGAAATATTATACTTTCCTTAACAATTAAAAATGCCTGACATTAAATCCGAATATATTCATAAAAGACTGCATGAGTCTTCTTGCAAAAGGTTTTGTATATGCGTCTTTGATAAGTTTGTTGACAAAACCAATATAGAATATGCGCGAGAGCATTTTGCCAAAATATCCAAGTCTGCCAAGCTTTCTTTCCATATTCTTTTTCAAGACAAATTCTCTTAGTTTTCTGGCATCATCAAGCAGAAATATTCTATCATTAAAGCTCAGCTCTTTTGTGGAAAAGAACGGCTCTCCTTTATATGCCTCCTGGAATATAAGAGCTTTTCTAAAATCCTTTCTGAATTTTCCATGTTTTTTTATCCATGCATTGAGTTCTGTGTTTGGAAAAGGAACAACATTATAGAACTTTACATCTGCAACAGGATATTTTAGCGCCAGTGCAAAAGATTCTCTGACTGTTTCTTTCGTTTCTCCCTGATTGCCGACTGTAAAAAACAATTCAACATCAAATCCAAGTTTTGTGCTCATGTCTATTGCCTTTTCAATGCTGTCTAAACTTTCTCCTTTATTTACATTTTTCAATATTTCTTCATTTCCAGACTCAACTCCGATGCCAAACAGAGCAAATCCCGCTTTTTTCATTCTTTTCAGAACATTTTCATCTAGTTTGTCAGCCCTAACACCATTTGGAAGCCCAAGATCAATTCCAATATATTTATTTTTAATTATCATATCACATATTTTCGAAACCCTGTCAGGAAATAGTGTAAAATTATCATCAAGCACATGGAATTTTCTATAGCCTTTTTTATACCAGTAATCAAGCTCTTTTATCACATTCTCAGGGCTTCTATATCTGAATGTTTTTCCCATAGTAAGCTTCACTGTGCAGAATGTGCAGTTATAAGGGCATCCTCTTGAGGTCACTATAGGAATAAGCTTGTCATACTTTTCAAGAGAGAATTTTAAATATCTTGGAAATGGAACATTATCAAGATTGTGATTAGGCGGCCTGTCAGAATTTTCTTTTATGCCTTTGTCATGCTTGTACATAAGACTATTTATATGGGCAGGATTCTTGCCCTGCATAAGTTCAAGTAAAGTGATTTCTCCTTCACCCTTTGCCCCAAAATCAGCACCAGATTCCCGCATTGCATCCAGTTTCTCAGAAGATACATGAGGTCCTCCAATAATGGTTTTTATTCCTGTCTTTTTCATGACATTCTTGACAAGATTAAATGCAACATCATATCTATATGTTAATATCTGAAATCCAATAAGATCTGGCTTAAATTCCTCTATTCTCTTGAATAGTCTTTCTTCACTCTGCTCCAAGCGCATATCTATGATATCATTCTCTATTCTGTTTTTTTCAAGATATTCAGAAATATAGCCTGCGCCAGCAGGAAACACTGTCCAATAAGCCACATTCTGGCTGTAAAAAGGCGATATCACAAGCAGAAACCGTTTGAATCCCATATCTTATTGCACCATTATTAATAAATAAAACTATCGGAAAGTATTAATAGTAAAAAATTGCAATGCAATTTTTCTTATGATAAAGCACTATAAAGCGTTCACTTGTGTTTTTGTACTTATCGCCGCAATTTATAGTGATATGAACAGCCATTATGAGATACTGAGAAAGGTGCAGCCTTTGCACAGAACATTGGTCAGTGATGGAATTGACGAGACAATCAGCATAATTATTGATTTTTTAAAGGGTATTCCAAATACCAGGCATGAAATTCACAGATTTCCGTCTGGATCAGAGGTCTCTACATGGATAACGCCAAAAAAATATGTTCTAAAGAATTTTTTTCTCAGGGAAATTGATGGAAGAACAATATTGAGCAAAGAGAACGGCATTCCAATAAACGTTCCAGAATATTCCCAGCCAATTGACAGGATTATGACATTTGATGAAATAAAAGAGCATTTGTTTTTTTCAGAGAGAATTCCAGGAGCAGTTCCTTTTAAGTTCAATTTCTTTTATGCCTTTGTCATGCTTGTACCATGCCGAAAAATGAATTTGATATAATGGATAGAACAAAAAAATATCATGCATTTATTGACTGTGAATTTATAGACGATTATCTAAAATGTCTTGAAGTTGTAATAGATGGCGAAACAGAGGATTCAATACTTGTAATGTCAAATATCTGCCATCCTTGTCAGGTAAATGATTCATTGACAGGCATGTCAAATGCCCTGATGCTTATAGAGCATTACAGCAGGAATAAGCCATACTACACGCTGAGATTTGGGTTTTGGCCAGAGACAATAGGAGCAATGGCATATTTCAGCAAGTGTCAGTTCAGGCACAAAATAAAATATGCGCTGTTTACAGAGATGCTTGGAACAGATGGCAAACTAAAATTGATAAATAGCATGCAGGAAAACACAAAGATAGACAGAGTGGCTGAATATGTCATCAAAGAAAAACTAGGCCATGTTAAAAAAGAGGTGTTTGGATCAGAGCCAAGAAATGACGAGAGAGTGAGCAATGGTATAAATCTTAATATACCGACAATATCACTAAGTAGATTTCCATATGTCCAGTATCATACATCATTTGATAATCTTTCCATAATAAATATGAAAAAAATAGAAGAAGTGAGCGAGATTACGAGAAACATAATTGACATATTGAATGAGGACAGGATATTGTCGCCTGAGAAAAACGTTATAGGTCAGCCATTTCTGACGCGCTATGGAATATACAAGGATTTTATAGAAGGAAAAAACAACCCAAACAAAATCATGGAGAATTTGTTCATGTTTTCAGATGGCAACCGGAGCATATTTGACATAGTTGAAAAGTTTTCATACGACTGGATCATGATAAATGAATTTGCAGACGAATTGATTGGAGCAGGTCTGTTCAAAGCAAGAAAAACCGCCTAATTCAGCGCGTTTGGAGATATAGTTCTAATTTTGCAAGTATACTGTCAGGTATTTCTAATATGCCAAGCGTGTTCCTGCTTCCGCCATGAAAATCGCTTCCACCACTTTCCAGCATGCCAAAGTCTTCTGCAGTCTTGCTGTAAAAGCTTATTAATTCAGTGTTTTCCCTGTTGTTTATTTTTAGGTCAGGAAATATTATATCATAAGGATAGTAAGTTTCTATTCCAATTCCGCCAAGGGCTTTGAATATTCTAATCAGTTCTATTGAATCTTCTTTCTTGTACATTGCAGAATGCGCAAGGATTGGTATGCCGCCTGCCTTTTTTATTAATTCTATTGCCTGTTTTATGCTAAATCTGTTCTGTCTGTCAACATAAGCAGGCCTATTTGCTCCAATATATTCATCAAATACAGCTTTTGATGTTGAGAATCTCTCAGGATATTTTTTAACAAGCACCCTTGCTATATGAGGCCTTCCAAAAGAGCCTTTTACGCTTTTTTCAACCTCTTCATATGTTATATCAAATCCAGCTTCCTGGAGTTTTTTGATTATCTTCATTTTCTGCATCTTTCTAAGCTCTTTTATGGTTTCTGAAAATTCTATCAACTCCGGATTATTGTAGTCAATGTACAAACCAAGAATATGGACTTCTCCGAATCCTTTTTCAGAACAATCACAGCTTATTTCAATTCCAGGAATAATTTTTATGTCAAGGGATTTAGCTTTTGTATAATCAATAGCTGGCTGAATGCCATCTATTGTGTCATGGTCTGTTATTGATATGGCTTTTATTCCTCTTGCCACTGCAAGATCTACCAGTTCTTCTGGAGAAAATCTTCCATCTGAAAAATGCGTATGTGTATGCAGGTCAATCATAATCATCGCCATTAACTGATTTCTTTGTTGAGAAATCAGTTAAAATATTTATCAATTCTTTTGCAATTTCATTGACATTTGTAATTGCAATCTTTTTAACAGGCTTCATTTTTACATAGTCTTCTTTGCCATCATTGAATATTTCTTTTCTTCCAAATGTGCTGTCAACAACAGATGGCTGGCTAAGCCTGTCCCTGAACTGAAAAAGTTTTATATGAAGATGCTCTTTTTTCTCTTTCCATGTAGTGCATTTGCCGTAGATTGCCAATGCAATGCCATTGTCCCTGTTGTCAGCCATAGCTGTCAGAGCAGGATTTTTTGCCATTATCCGCGACATTGCATCAGATAATTTTGCAAATGCTATGCCAAAATTCTTTGCGCTATTCTCATTCATCTGTGAAAAGTGCGTCAGGTGTGAAAAAGGCATTAGCTGAAGAGTGAAGTTCTTAGTTGGATCTCCTCCTGTTCTTGGAGAGAGTGTGGCAAACCAACCATCTTTATCACTGCCTATCCTGAATATTATCACAGAGCCATAGCTGGTTTTCTGGCCTGTTTTCAGTCCAGCCTCTTTGCAAAATTCGCAGTTTTCTTTTTGCGCAATGTTCTCATTTTTTAGCTTGTCTATCTCATCCATTATTCTCACCAATAGCGAAAATCCTTTCAGAATTTTAGTCATAATAACTAAATCTTCTGCTGAAGATTTAGTTATTTATAACTTTTATGAATTCCTGTTCTCTTCTATCAGAGATATAGGCATCAAAATAACCAATAACAAGTCTGAGATATGGGGTTCCATTCTTAGACTCCACCTTTTCCAACAACCCCTTTGCTCTAATTCTATCACCCTTGTTAGCAATCATACAATAGTCTCTTGAGTAGAACACAATCTTTTTCAGTTCCAACCCATCTATAGCTAATTTTTCACAACGTTCAAAATTAGTTATGATACTATCTTCTACATCATAGCAGCCAGGCCTTACAACAGAACTGGTATTATCACAGACAACAGCCTCTATCTCAGCAATGCCAAGATCATGATAGGTTTCCTGTCCCCACTTGAACCATACCTCATCTTCTTTTTCAGCTGCAAATATTACAAACAATGTGTTGTTGAAAAATCCTTCTGACCTCTTTTTTGACATGTCTTTTACAAACTGTTCTTTGTCAAAGATAGAAAACCTGTTTCTTTTATTGTAGAATTCTGTCCACTGCTCTTTTGTTTTCCATTTCAACAGTGGATGACTAGCTGTTTCAAGATAGCTCATAAGCCTCCAATAGTTCTGCTTTCCATAGACAACAATGTTTATGTCAGATATCTTTGACATATAATGACCCATCAGTGTAGAATATGTCAGTCCAAGGTCTTTTATCGCCAGGCCGCTTTTCATTATAAATTCTACAAAATCATACACAGCCCTCAGGTGATCATCCAGGCATTCTTCTGGCATGCTCATCAATTCTTTCAACCCGCGTCTCGGAAAATATATTTTCTCAATATCATCAACATGCACAGTGAAAAACAGCCTGTCCTGACCGTGGATAGGGCTTTTGAAAACATAATGTGGGTAATTTTTTTTAAAGCCTTCAATATACTGTCTTAATTCCTGTTTATCAATCCACATATTCAGCCTGTTCATTCTCTTTCCAGAAATAAACCTGAAGCTTAGCGCGCTGCTGGCTATCTTGTCTGTTGGTATGTATTTTGGTTTGACAATGATATGCTCTCCTGGATGCTCATTCCCATAGACCTGGCAGTGCAGGCCGTCTTTGGTTGTTATTATAGATGATTCATAAAAATGCACAATTCTCACCTCTAGCTATAGTCATCCCATAAAACAATCAGGATTGTTTTATGGGCGACAGTACATGCAGAAGCATAGCTTCTGCTGTACAGGTGAAGCTTCGCTTCACCATGTATAGCAAACCCAGTATTATTCATATCCAGATTGTTTACTGGGTTTGCTATAAATCGTTTTTTGGTTTGTTGGCTGCGATTTAGTCATTGTTGATTCTATTCCAGAATCAGTCATATTACCAACAACCTTAACAAATTCCTTTTCCCGCCTATCATTTGTATATGCATCAAAATAGCCGATTACAACACGATAATATTTTTCTCTATTTGTTGGTGTAACAAGCTCAAGCAAGCCGCAAGCTTTTATTTTTTCGCCTGTTAGAGCCTGCTGCACAAACGGAATTGAATATGTGACAACTCGTTTAATTGGTATGTTTTTGTCAATAACTAAATCTTCGTCAGTTTGATGCGCTTCGCGCATCTCTTTTGCTGAAGATTTAGTTAATTTATCTTTGTCAATAGCTGATTTCCCATTAGAGAAATCAGTCATAATAGCTAATTTTTCGTTTGATTCAAAATTAGCTATGATGCCATCCCTTATTTCATAGAATCCTGGCCTTACATGGCAGTTATAATGGTCTGTGACAATGCCTTCAATTGTTGCAGTGCCTAATGGCTGGTATGTTTCCTCGCCCCATTTAAACCATGTTTCATTCGGTTCTTCTGCTGTAAATAACGTGAAGACAGTTCCATTAAACATTCCTTCATAGCGCTTTCTAGATGCATGCTTGACATATTCATCTTCTGTAAAATGAGAAGATTCAGAAGTTTTATGGTCCTGATAATAATCTCTCCATTCTTTTTCAGTCTTCCACCTTAACAACGGATGCTGCGCAGTTTTCAGAAAATCCAGTATTTTCCAGCCGTTTTCCTTTCCATGGATTATGATATCTATATCTGATCTGCCAGGGGTATAGTTTCCTAGCAACGTAGAATGTGTTATTCCCATGTTATTAGAATCTACTCCGCTTTTAACTAGGAATTCAACCAGCTCTTTTACAAGTCTCAGATATTCATCCATGTCTTTTTCAGGAACACTTAACAGCTCTTTCAGCCCTTTTCTGCTGTCGTGGACTGTCTTTATCTTGTTTACCGGAACAACAAAAAACCAGTTTTTGTGGACAGGACACTCATAGATATAGTCAGGAAATTTCTGCCTGAATTGTTCTAGATAATCGTTTAGAACATCTTTTCTTGCAAACAGATTAAATCTTACAAGACATTTTTCAAATAAATATCTGTATCTCAATCCCTGGCCTGTCAGAGCCTGCTTTGGTATGTATTTTGGCTTTACAATTACAAATCCTTCAGGATGTTCGTTTGCATAACTCTTGCACTGAAAACCATCCACAGTATCTATTAATATTGACTCATAAAAATGTGCCATTTAAACCACCTCTTTTTTTTCTTGTGTAATAAAAGAGAAATATTCCTATGTAGATAACAGTTGTAATAATTGCAATTATGTATTTAATTATAAGCGGTGATTGATCAATCATAAATGCATATACTAATGCAATTATGTTTGCTATTAAGAATATTATAAATAGCAACAGGCTAACACCATTGGTGTCTTTTGATTTTATAGTTTTTATCATTTGTGGAATTATCATTATAGAAAATAAGATAGTAGCAACCCACCCTAAAATTTGAGCATCTATCATCCAGCCACCTCAATTGGTTTTGATTCTATATCTGTTGGAATTTTTATGTTTAATAGTTTCAGTATTGTCGGACAGACCTGTCTTATATCAATCTCGCCAATATCTCTGCCAATAGCTAAATTGCTTTCTGAATCTATATCAAGCGATTTAGCTAAATTATTGATTATTATAATTCCCTGCCTTGAATGACCTGCTGTGTCTGCGCCTATTGCTGTTTTCCATGAATATAGCCCTTCTTGTCCTAGATCTGGATTAGATGCCCATCTGAGGTCATCAAAATATACTGTCAGATCAGAGCATTCTAGATCATTCGTGTCTTTGTAGATATCTTCTGCAAAATAAACCTTTGTTTCCAGTTGGTTTCCTTTGTCATCCTTTATCAGCATCAGTTTTCCTGCAATCTCGCGCTTAATTTTATCATAGTCTTTGCCGGCTAGCTTTTTGTTGATATAGATTCTGGCATTGTATGCGCCGCTGCCATATGCAATTGATCTTGTCATGTCAACAAGATCTATGTTAAATTTTGTTGATTCTTTTGACATGGGGTTTAGAAAAAGATAGCCCTCTTGAACAAGCCAGTTGTTTATGTTTATTTTTCCTTCCTGTTTTGCCATGCCATGATCAGAGGCAACCATTACAGTGGTGTTGGTATTGTTTTTCTTATCCTGCTGCTTTAGTTTTTCTATTATATTACCCAATCTTTTATCAAGATAGATATAGTATTCTTTTAGCGCATTTTTGAATTTTGAGTCTTTTATAAAATTCCTGTGTGTTTCATCAAAATGATTCCATAGCATATGCTGAAGCCTGTCTGTTCCTATCATCACTGTTATGAACAAATCCCATTCATTCACAAGAAGCTCTTCCAGCAGAGACAGCTGCATCTCTGTCATTTCATATGTTCTTTCTATAAGCTCACTGATTTCAACTCCTTTATGGCCTGCAAGCCCAACTGCTACATCAAAAAACATTTCTGGATTTTTCATTGCCTTTATCTTATTTTTTATAGCTTCTGGATATGCGCAATCTGAATCAGCACTTGGTGTCAGGAAACACGAAACCATTGCGCCGTTGATTGGCTTTGCAGGATATGACAGAGGAACATATAGTGCAATGGTTTTCTTATTTTGTCTCCCAACAATATCCCATATAAGATCGCATTTTACATTATTTGATGAAACCAGTTTTTGTGTTCCTTGTTCATCCCTGAATGTATAGCTAAATACTCCTATCTCGCTTGTATCTTTGCCAGAAAACATTGAATTCCATGCAATAATTGTAGATGGTGGAATTGTGCTATTTACATTTGCATGCATGCCATTCTTAATCAGTGCTTTTATAGTTGGCAGTTCATCCAGCCATCTCTCAAATACAAGCTCTGGTGGAGCGCCGTCTATTCCAAACACAAATACCCGGTTCATAATTCTGCCTCTACAGCAAAGACATTTCAAGTCTTTGCTGTACTGTCGCCCCATAAAACAATCCTGATTGTTTTATGGGATGACTATAACTATTTCCTGAGAGAAAATAGTTATTATAAATATCCCAAAGATTTCAGCCGTTTCTTGACATCTTTTTCAGCTTCTTTGCTATATACTTCCTTATCTTGGTCAGAGCTGGCTGCCAGTGTCTGCCTTAATACATAGACAACAAAGCTTGTGACAGAGTTAAAGCCTGTCCCTTTTATTCTCTGTTCTATTTTCTTTGCCAATGGCTCTGGGATTGAAACTGTTGTATATCTCATTTTGTTTTCTTTCATATTTTCACCAATTATTCAAATCCGCAAGGATTTGAATAAAATCTGATTTTGTCTAAAAAATATCCACAAAACAGATAATATATTTTAATTAAATATAATTAAAATCTATTTAAGGTTGTTTTGGGGTTTTCAAAAATATCAGCTTAAATAAGTTTTCAGAGAATTGAAATTATGCAGGTAAATATTTCTGACAAAACAGCTGAAAAGCTCAAAACCCGGATAAAGAGCACGCAATTTGAAACCGTTGACGATTATGTCAACTATATTCTAGAACAGGTTGTCAAAAAGCTTGAAAGAAGCGGGCTTACTGCAGCAGACGAGGAAAAAGTAAAGCAGAGACTGAGGAGTCTTGGGTATTTGGAATAAACAATTTCACTACCATAGAATAGCTTTAAATACTTTTCTGGGATAATAATTGGGGATTGTTAACATATCGCTACATTAGAAATTAGCTGATTGTATATTCCTGATAAGCGCAGATTTCTTTATCATCCACAACCACGGCATTTTTTCAGGAACCTCTTTTATTCCAACAC